>JAGCFN010000144.1 GCA_017650085.1 Bacteroidaceae bacterium
CCGCAATGGAAATGTTGTAAATTTGCAGTGCAATTGAGACATGAAGTCTCTGGCATAGAAACTGGCCATTTCTCTGCTATGAACTTTGTTCAATAGATTGCACTGCGAGAACAGGCTGCGCTGATTTCATCGACTTCTGTCACGACTCGGCCAAGCAAGTATACTTGATGGCGCTCGCTGCTCCATCAGTTCGGCAAATCTGAAAGCTAGCTCTCATTTGCACTCGGTTTGCACTGTCCTTGCAATTGAATTAAAGAGGTGAGCCCTTAGGCTGCAGACAAGGGCAAACAACGCACTGTTGAAATGCAAATTTAACACGTTAAAGTGCGCAATTTAACACGTTAAGTCCGGCAAGTTAACACGCCAAGTTTTCCTCTCGAAAACGGGATAACAAAACGAAAGTTTTAACCTTAAAAATCTAAGTTTAACTTGAAGTTAAAGAAGTTAAGTTCCGCCTGCGCCTGAGGCGACAGCCGAAGAAGTTAAAGGAGTTAAATGACGATACTTGGGGCAGCTTCCAAAACTATTGTCCTTTAACTTCCCAAACGAGCTAAAGCGAGTAACTTCCTCTAACTTCGTTAACTTCCTCACAAATAACTCTCAACTTTCAACTGACTCTAAACTCTACACTCTACACTCTAAACTAAAAAAAGAGCCCCCGTTTTGGCGGAGGCCCTTTCGTATTCTCTGATTATCCTACCTTACTCCTTGATTTTCCTGAGCACGCAGGCGGTACGGGTGGGCAAGTAGAGCTTGAGCCAGCCCTTGTTGTCGCGGGCCAGATGGTGGTCGTAGACGGTGTAGTGGATGAGCTTGTCGTCGTTGAAGCCGTTGCCGCCGAAGTCGGGGTTGTCAGTGTTCAGGATGTACTCGTAGGCGCCCTGCTCGACCATGAACCCGTAGTCGCAATAGCTGCTGAAGGGGTTGAAGTTGAAGAAGAACAGGAGGTCTCCGCGACGGAATGCCAGCACCTGGTCTCCGTCGTTGTGCCAGATTTCCACCACGGCCTGCTTCTCGAAGCTGCGGTACTTCTTCAGCGTCTTGATCATCTGGCGGTCGAAGTCGCCCAGATAGTGGTAACAGAGTTCCTTGTTGTCCACCAGATTCCACTGGCGACGGGCATATTTGTAGCTCCAGCCGTTACCCTCGCGTGGGAAGTCCACCCATTCGGGATGGCCGAACTCGTTGCCCATGAAGTTGAGGTAGCCGCCGTTGATGGTGCCCAGCGTGACGAGACGGATCATCTTGTGGAGGGCTATGCCGCGGTTCACGGTGGAGTTCTCGTCGCCCTTCTTGAAGTGCCAGTACATGTCTGCGTCGATGAGACGGAAGATGATGGTCTTGTCGCCCACAAGTGCCTGGTCGTGGCTCTCGCAGTAGGAGATGGTCTTCTCGTCGCGACGGCGGTTAGTGAGCTCCCAGAAGATGGAACTGGGTTTCCAATCTTCGTCGCGCAGCTCCTTTATAATCTTTATCCAGTAGTCGGGGATGTTCATGGCCAGACGGTAGTTGAAGCCGTAGCCTCCGTCCTTCATGGGCAGGGCCAGTCCGGGCATTCCGCTGACCTCCTCGGCTATGGTGATGGCGTTCTTGTTGACGCTGTGGATGAGCTCGTTGGCAAGGGTGAGATAGGTGATGGCGTCACCATCCTGATGGCCGTTGTAGTAGTCTCCGTAGCTCATGAAGCTCTCGCCCAATCCGTGGCTGTAGTAGAGCATGGAGGTGACTCCGTCGAAGCGGAAGCCGTCGAAGCGGAACTCCTCGAGCCAGTACTTGCAGTTGCTAAGTAGGAAATGGAGTACCTCGTTCTTGCCATAGTCGAAGCAGAGGCTGTCCCAAGCCGGATGCTCGCGGCGGTCGCCCTGGTTGAAGTACTGGCAGGGGTCGCCTGCGAAGTTGGCCAGGCCCTCCACCTCGTTCTTCACGGCATGGCTGTGGACGATGTCCATCACGACTGCTATGCCCATGCTGTGAGCCTTGTCCACGAGGGATTTCAGCTCGTCGGGTGTGCCGAAGCGGCTGCTGGGGGCGAAGAAGCTGCTCACGTGGTAGCCGAAGCTGCCATAGTAGGGATGCTCCTGGATGGCCATGATCTGGATGCAGTTGTATCCGTCAGCTGCCACGCGGGGCAGGATGTTGTCGCGGAACTCGGCATAGGTGCCGACGCCCTCCTTGTCCTGAGCCATGCCGATGTGGCACTCGTAGATGAGCAGGGGGTTGGTGGTGGGGCGGAACTTCTCCGTCTTCCACTGGAAGGCCTCCTTGGGGTCCCACACTTGTGCCGAGAAGATGTGTGTCTCGTCGTCCTGCACCACGCGGGTTGCCCATGCGGGGATGCGCTCCCCCTGGCCTCCTTCCCAATGCACGATGAGCTTGTAGAGGCTGCCGTGCTTGAAGTTCTTGTTCTTGATCTTGATTTCCCAGTTGCCATTGCTGCCCTTGACGCGCTTCATGGCGTAGCGGGGGCTTTCCGTCCACTTGTTGAAGTCGCCCACGACATAGATTTCGGTGGCGTTGGGAGCCCATTCGCGCAGGACATAGCCCTCCTCCGTCTTGTGCAGTCCGAAGTAGAGATAGCCGCTGGCAAACTCGCTGAGGTTGTTTGTGCCGCCAGTGATTTCGGCCATTTTGCGCACAGCCTGGTCATGACGACCGTTGATGGCATCTGCAAAGTCCTGCAGTCCCTGGTCGTTCTTGATGAGGCGCAACACGGGAGCCTCCTGAGGGGCTTTTGCCTTAACTCTGGTTGAAGCTTTCTTCTTAGTGGTTCTCTTGGTCTCCTTGGCAGAGACTTTTTCTTTTGTACGAGCCATTATCTTGTGATTTAGTTAGTGTCGAATAACGTGCTGACAGCTATTCCGTCCTGATAAACTACCTTGCGCAGCAACTGGCCTGTCTTATCTTTCTCCAGGAATTCACCATTCTTCTTGTCCGCCGTGAAGTTGCCCTCATAGCGTATGCCGTTGGCATCTTCCAGGATGCCTTTGCCTTCTTTCATTCCATTGCGGAAAGTGCCCTTGAAGCGGACACCGTCTGCCTGGCGCAGGATGCCCTCGCCATTCAGCTGGCCGTCTTTCCACTGTCCGTCGTACTCATCGCCGTTTCCCCAGCGGTACTTGCCTTGGCCGTCCTGCTTGTTGTGGCGCCATTGTCCGACATAGGAGGCTCCTGTGTGCCACGAGAATGTCCCCATGCCGTCCTGCTCTCCTCCGCTGAAGTGGCCCACATACTTGTCGCCGTTGGCAAAGGTGAAGATGCCCTCGCCTGTGCGCTGCCCGTGGACATACTGTCCCTCGTAGCGGCTGCCATCGGCAAAGTTGAAGATGCCGCGCCCGTGCTGCTGGTCGTCAGCCCAGTCGCCTGTGTAGCTGTCGCCTGTGGAATAGGTGAAAGTGCCCTTGCCGTGCTTCTGGTTCTCCTTCCAGGAGCCCTCGTAGCGGTTGCCGTCCATCCAGTCGAAGACACCCTGACCGTCTTTCATGTCGTTCTTCCACTGGCCTTCGTAGTAGGCACCTCCCTGGGCGTATGTGTATTTGCCGGTCCCCTCGCGCTTGTCCTGCATCCAGGCTCCCACGTAGGTGTCGCCGTTGTAGTAGTACATGGTGCCGAGGCCCTGCTGGTAGTCCTTGAACCAAAGGCCTTCGTAGCGGTTGTTGTTGGAGAAGTAGTAGATACCCTTGCCGTGCTGCTGGTCCTGGAACCACTCTCCCTCGTACTTCTCTCCGTCGGCAAACTGGTAGATTCCCCTACCCTGGCGTTTGCCCTTGACGTATTCCCCCTCGTGCCAGTCGCCATTCGGATAGACAGTCTTGCCCGTTCCGTAGGGCTTTCCCTTCAACATCTCCCCCTGGTATTCTCCACCACCGGGGAAGGTGTAGTTGCCTATCTTGATCTGCTGAGCCTGAAGGCCTAAGCAAGAGAGGGTAAGTATGATATATAGCGAGAAAGCAAGATGCTTCATCATAGTCAAATTATTTGCGCGCAAAGGTACGACAAATATTTGAATTCTGCAAAATAAACGCAGTGAAAAGCGCCTATCAAAGCACTTTTTAACAAAGTTCGGAGTAAGTTTACAGACCTTAATCAATCGAACGAAAGCTGCAACTGGCTGACAAGTTCGCCCACACCCGGGTTCTGCTCCTGCATCACCTTGAGCATCTCGGGCTCGCTGTACGACTTCACAACCTCCTGAATCTCTTCCAGTTTGGTCTCCAGACGGAACTCCATGTTGCGAAGAGACTGGCGCATGAAACTGAGTATCTGAGGCATCTGCCCCTCCACGGTCTGCTGAATCTGCGGATTGCTCACAGTCAGGGTGGCGGTATTCTCATCCTTGACAATGGGCTGGAGCCCCTTTAGCCTTTGAGCCAGGGCAACACTCTCGTGAGGCAGGGAGTCTATGAAACCATACCAGGCCGTAGCAAGTCCCTCTTTGTCAATGGGTTCCGAGCCGACCACCTCCTCCACAGGAGCGGGAGCAGGAGCCTTCTCCTCCTCCTTCTTGCCAGCTCCGAAGTGCTTGAAGGAAACCTTGGGCAACTTCTTTGGCGGGGCAGGCTCGGAGACTTGCTGCGGTTTGTTCTCAACGGTGGCAGGCTTGGTCTCCGTTTTCGGAACGTTAACTTTGGCAACTTCACTGCCCTTGTCCGCAGGTTTGGCAGGCTCCGTTTTCTTGATGGGTTTGATAGTCTTGGCAGGGCCATGCCCGGAAGCATCCGCGTTGTCAGGTTCCGCCAGCTGGGCACATTGGATGAGGCAAATCTCCACCTGCAGCCTCTTGTTCCGGCTGGTGCGATAAGCCTGGTCACAGTCGTTGGCGAGCTTCAAAGCCTTGTAAATGAAGCGGATGGGAGTGCGCTGGGCCTGCTCCTGATAGCGGGCACGCATCTTGTCGCTCATCTCGAGCAGAGGAATCGTCACGGCATCCCTGCTGACGAGCAAATTGCGCATATGAGTGGCCAGTCCTGCCACAAAATTACCTCCGTCGAAACCCTTCTGCAACACCTCATTCAGCAGAAGCAGGCAGTCCGAAACCTTCGAGGCGAGGAAATAGTCCACGAGCTTGAAGTAGTACTCCTGGCTGAGGACATTCAGGTTCTGGCAGACATTCTCGTACGTCAGGTTCCCACCCGAGAAGCTTACCATCTGGTCGAAGATGGAGAGGGCATCTCGCATGCCTCCGTCAGCCTTTTCCGCAATCAGGGAAAGTGCCTCGGGCTCAGCCTTGTAACCCTCCTTCTCGGCCACATACTTCAGGTGGTCGATGGTGTTCTGGGTGGTCATCCGCTGGAAGTCATACACCTGGCAGCGGCTCAAGATGGTGGGCAGAATCTTGTGCTTCTCGGTTGTGCAGAGAATGAAGATGACATAGGAAGGCGGCTCCTCCAAGGTCTTCAGGAAGGCATTGAAGGCAGATGGGGAAAGCATGTGCACCTCGTCTATGATGAACACCTTGTACTTGCCCGTCTGTGGCGGGATGAGCACCTGCTTGCAAAGCTCGCGGATATCGTCCACCGAGTTGTTGCTGGCGGCATCAAGCTCATGGATGTTCATGCTGCGCTGCTGGTCGAAGGCCTGGCAACTCTCGCACTCGCCACAAGGCTCCCCACCCTCCTGAAGATTGAAGCAGTTGATGGCCTTGGCAAAAATACGCGCGCAAGTGGTCTTGCCCACACCACGAGGACCGCAGAAAAGATAGGCATGGGCCAACTTCCCGCTGCTGATGGCATTCTTCAACGTGGTAGTCAACGACCGCTGACCTACTACAGAGTCGAAGTTAAGCGGACGGTATTTCAGCGCAGAAACTATGTATTCTTCCATATACCTTATATATTTTGTGCAAAGATACGAAAAAAAGTGAAAAGTGAAAAGTGAAAAATGAAAAATTATTTGTACTTTTGCACAAAAATATACACAGACATCAGATGAGCAAAATACATTCCGCCTGGCTCTTCATGTGCAGGCACAAATATATCATCACAATCATCCTCATCGTGCTCATTGTGGGCATAGTGGACGAAGACAGCTTCCTGAACCGACATCCGCGCAGGGTTCGCATAGACATGCTGCGACAGGAGATTGCCAACTACAAGCAACAGTTCAAAGAGGCGGACAGCAAGATACGCGAGTTGGAAACCAATCCGAAGGCCGTGGAGAAGATTGCACGCGAACGCTACCACATGAAACGGGCTGACGAGGATGTCTTTGTCTTTGTCAGCGACAAGGAGGGAAACAGCGAGGAACCTGCTGAAACAGACGAGGAATGAGAGAGCTGACACCACTACAGAACATCTGTTTCCGCACAGGAGCAGTCCTCATGCTCATCGGAGCCGCCATATATATAATGTATCCGATGGTGGGAATGTATGTCTTCGGCATAGGCACCCTGATGTTCTCCCTGATGCAACTGAAGGCGGAATACCTGGGACGCAGCATCACTCTGATCCGTCTGCGCCGCCAACAAATGCTGGCCTGTTGCTGCTTTGTGCTCACACTTGTCATGATGAGCATGCAACAACACCAATGGGGCCCTTTCCGCAGGCAGGAATGGGTAGTCGCCCTGACCATCGGCTGCGTGCTTGAACTCTACACAAGCTTCCGTATTCCACAGGAACTGAAGAAGGAATAGGCAGTTCTCCCCTTGGAGAGGGACTAAGAAAGGGACTATGGCAGTATATTCCTGAACTTCAGGAACTGCTCGCTCTCCGTTTCGCCAAGGGCTGTCAGGATGTTGCAAATGGCCTCGGCATGCATGGTGCGAATCTTTCCTGTAAGCTGCAGTTGGGAATATCTCATCATCAGTCGGCGCGCCTCCTTCTCCGAAGCCTCGCTCAGGGCACCTTCTTTCTCCTTTTCTGCCAGCAGGCGTTCGCTGTCGGCAGTAAGCACACGTATTTTCTTGTAAGCTCGGGAGGTGTATGAACCCGACTGCGAATCGGTGACGGTGGCAAAGGCAAGAATCTGGATGTCCTCCACCGGAATCTTGGGAGTCCTGACTGCCAGCACATCTCCAAGGGGTACAATAACCTTTCCGCCCTCGTGGCCTTTCACACTTTCCAGGATGCCCTTGGTGCCGGCGAACTTGCCTTCTAGGACGCAGACCATATCACTTATCATCAGGACCTTGCTGGAAGGTACGAAATAATCGGCCTCGCCATCCAGTCTGTCCACAGTCTGCCTCATCATCTGCACCTCTTCATCGGGGATGTAAATGCATCCGGTAGGTGAAGAAGCAGGGTGCAGGAATCGCAGAGTGGCGTCGAAGGGAGGCTCCTGTCTGAGCCTGAGGATGTCCTCCTTTGTAGCCTGGAGGAAGATGTAATTGCCGGCAATGAGCCTTTTGCGTTCTATGGGTTTGTCATCAACGATGATTCGTGTCACGTCGAGCGGCACAAAATAGTCATGGATTCCAGTCGTAAGGCTCTCTTTCTTCTTGATTTCCAGGTCATCAAGAATGCCTATGTCGCCGCTGTTGCTGTACATGACAAGCCACTCCAGCGGCGCGTTTCTCGCGGTTAAAGTGTCGGTATTAGGTTTCATTTCATGCATTCTGAATGCAAATTTAGCAAAAAGAATCCAAACTTCCAAATGAAACGGGAAATATCTTCACGTTAAGTTTTGATTTTAACTACGGGTCGTTTGCAGACTACTACTTCAACACTTTGATGGGCTCCGTCAGAGCCTTCTCGTAGAACTGTCTTGGAGTGATGCGGACAGGCTCCTTCATGAACTCCGGACGGCTCCAGCTCCTGAGCAGAAGGCGGAAAAACTCAGGGTCTTCAGCAGGCACCTCGAAGGCCTTGTGCACCCTGCCCTGCTTGTCAAAATAGGAGAAGTAGGTCCGCGTGTAGTTCCCATCGTCACGACGGCTCTCAAGCATTATCCAGCGGTTGTTGCTCGAGAACGAAGGATAGCTTTCCGGCAGCTGGCTGTTCATCACGCTTGTGTCCAGGAGTTCACCAGTCTGCAGGTCCAGGATTTGCACGTCAGCCGAGGTGTGCCAAATGTGGAAAAGCCCCCAAGGACCTTCTGCGAAGAGCACATAACGACCGTCTTGAGAGACGCGAGGCTGCACGGCACTACGTTCCTTCGACCTGGCATCATATACCAGCTCGGGCTCTCCGAAGGTCATGGTCTCGGCATCAAAGCTGAGGCGGTACAGATTGTACTTCAACGTCTTATATTGCTGCAGAAGTTCATCCGTGTCCTCGTACTTGTTCAGATACTCGTGATAGGCCGAGCAATAGTAGAGCCACTTTCCGTCCGGGCTCCAAGAGGGGAAGAGTTCAAGCTCCAGGGAATCGTTCAGCACAGTCTGCACGCGGTTCTTCTTCACATCGTAGATGACAAGGTCGCTCGCCGACTCCATCACCTCCACCTTTGAAATCTCACGCGTATGGAAGCTCTGCATGGTGTGGTCCGTGCTGAAAGCGATAATGGGAAGGTATGGGTGCCACGAATTATAAGCGGCAGCCGATATCATATCCTCGTCCTTGAGGTTCACGAAGATGAGCTCTCCGTCGCTCACAATCATGGTGCCCGGATGCTGGAAACGCGTGTGGAACATCATATTGCTGGTTCCGTAGTTCTGATAGGAGTGGCAATTGATGCATTGTCCCTCCAGGCCTTTGCTGATCTGGCGGTTGTTGTAGATGGTTGTCTCCTCGCAGTTTGTCAGATTGTACTGCCGGATGGACAGCTCGTCATATCCCACAAATGTCGGAGGAAGCACGCGATAGGAGATGTACGGGTCAATCTCCTCCTCAGCCACACTAATCTGGAAAGGCTTGTAGGCCTGCCATTTCCCGTCCTTTTTCGTATAGACTGTGACGGAGAGGTTCTTTCCTCGGGCCGAAGCGAGCATTTCGTGCCACTCCTTCTCGTCAATTTGAACCTTGTTGTCCTTGCCCCCAAAAGTCAACTTTGTATCTTGAGTCTCGAACTCAGCCACGACATCATCCACACTATCAACCAGGAAATTGAGCGGGGCAATGTTTGGCGGAACCGTCACTCCCACATAATCGGGATAGATACTGGGTTCTGCATCAACACTCACAAAGCTCGACGGAAGTGAAGGATGCTTGGAGCAGGATGCAACCAAGAGCAAAAGAAGAAGGATTCTGTATTTCATGGCTATCAATTTGTCTGTACTGCACGGAGCACGCAATAGTCCCACATATATGTATCTCCAAACTCAGGGCGGAGGGCACTGCCTATCTGCTTCTCATTATAGCCCTGAGAAGAGTATTGTCTCATCCTTTCCGTAAAGGCCTTGTACCTGTCCACAACTCGCTGGTCAAACTTCACAAACGAGAGGTTCACGCCTTCCATCCCCAGCTCATACACTCCGAAGAGCATGGCCTCCTGAACATGAATGGGGAAGTACTTGCCGGGATTGATGTTGTAGAACTGCTGGACTTGCGACCAGAAGCAGTTCTTGTCGCGCATTATCATGGCGCAACCCAAGGCCACCTCCTGCGCTTCCGGGTCGTTCGTCAAGTTGTACATCCACTTCTTCAGGATGGTCAGCTCCACATATTTGTCGTCAACTCCCACCAGCTCGGAGCCTTCGTTGTAAAGCTTCAAAGGCATGCGGAAATGTTCGTCTGTTGTCAGAAGCGTCTCATCATCCACGAAACGCTCCATCTTCTCCGCCCACTTCCGCTGGAAAGTCGTTTTCCCCAACAGACGGAGGTACTTCCTGGCATTGTCCTTCTCGCCATTCACGAGTGCACATTGCGTGAGCATTCGCATGGTATAATACGAGTAGCCGTAGTGCATGCAGCGCTCTATTGCCCTGCGAATGCCGAAGATGGTCTCGCCATAGTTGTAGTAGATGAGGTCGGCAGCCTGGTCGGCTATGCGGATATGGATGGAGTCGCTGACCGTCACAGGCGGTATGCTCTCATTATTATACATGTAGCGTTTCGAACAAAGCTCGCCTCTGTTGATGAGTGCAATGTCTCGGAACATCACCATCTCCCTTGTGACGGGACCTTTCACCCTTGCCGCCTCGTTCAGGACATCATTCCATCGGCACTCCTCCACCCCTCGTTGCATCCTCATCTCGGCATGGAAATTGTAGTCGTCAAAGTCGCGGGAAGATGCGCAGAACCACATCAAAGCGGCAACTCCCACCAATATGCTTTGACTGCGCCAAAGCTTCTTCGTGCCAAGATACTTGATGAAAGGAAAGAACAAGGGTGCTGCAAGTGCCACATAGAAAGGTATTTCGAGGGAATAGTCGCGCAGATCGTCGAGTTCGAACTTGTGGAATCCATACATCCACGGCTGGTCTGGACGCATAAGAGTCGAGCCTGAAGTTTCGAGCAAAGGTACGAGCCAAACTGTCAAAAGGAGAACTATAACCGACTTCCACGAAGTTCTAAGTGCCACGAGAGCTGCGGCAAGCAAAGCATAGATGCCAAGCGGATAGTAGAAAATGGCTGCCACCAAAGGTATCCAAGCAAGGGCTATCCACCCCTGAACCTTCTCGCTGAAAGGCAAAACGCGCCAGAAAGGAAGGGAAAGAAGCAGGGCTGCGAAGAGACCTAAGGAGTGGTAGAAGACATAGTCAATGTCCTTGAGGATGTAAACCCAATAGCCCAGTTGAATCTCGCTGCACAACAAAGCCGCCATGGGAATGAAGAGCAGGAAACTCCATTCGGTGGGAACCTTGAACGAGAGCTTTGCCACGACGAAGGTTAAAAGCCATAACGCGATGAGCATCAATGTTCCAACCACCGGATAATAGAAGTATTGCGTCAGGTACGAACCTGCCCAAGCAAGCCATCCTCCCGGCACTTTCATACAATCCTGGAAGAAGAGTGTCGTGCTGTTCCACCAGCCCCGGTCCTGCATGAAGAACATCGTGTCGGCGTTCCTTACATAAAGGAAATACCAACACAAGATGAGGAACGAGAAAATGAAGAGCGCGAGAAAAGCCGGAGCGACTGGCCACCTCCTGTTTCCTCCTTTCCTTATTTTCTTATTTTCCTCTTTCTTCAGTATCTTACGTACGTTTGTGCCCATAATTCATGATAGTTATGATCGGTCGAAGTGCGGTCGTTTACATAGTTGTACTGCACTTGGAATTTAAGGTTCTTGTGTAGTTCGAAGTTCGGACAGATGCCGTAAATAGTCTTCATCGACCCCCAAGAAGCATCCTTCCGATAGGCGTCATAGGTGCCGTAAACCTTTAGCCATAGCGTGATTGGCACGCCCAGAACGAGATACCAACCGTCTGCCCTGCCAGTCGAGCCCTCCCTCCAAGTCTGGGTTTCCGTGTCGAAGTCTTGTACGTTAAGTCCCGAATGATGGGCATATTCAGCTTTGAAGGTCCAGTCGTTATGCTCGTAGATACTGCCGAGAGCCCATCTGTTGCGCCTCACGCTTGCCCCATTCTGGCCTGTATAAGTGCCTGTCCAACCGAAGAGACCGATGTAGAGGTCCTTGACGGGCTGCACCTGGATGTTGCCCATCCAGTCCTTCTGCTTGTTGTTGTCCTTCCTGTTCTGTCCGTTACCATTGAAGACTGCGGCCTGATAGCGGATGAGCCGGCGCTTGTCCTTGCCAACGGGAAGGAGGTCGCCCTGCAGTTGGAGGCCGATATCGCGGCCATTCTGAGCGACTTCACCACTCGGATCGTCCACAGCAAGAGCCGTCAAATGCCTAGCAAGCAGCGAATAGTTGCCCATTCCCAAGTTCCAGGGATGCGACGGATTGTCGTAAGTGAAGCAGCGTTTGAACTGTCCCACCTTTATCTGGAACTCCTTCCATCTCACCCACTCCAGCGTATAGTCGCGCATAGCCGGGTTCTTCAGCTCGAGTTGGACGCGGTACTTGAAGTCCCTGAGGATAGTACCTGAGACGTAAAACCTTATCATTCGGGCTTCGAAGCCATTCTCGTCGGCATCATCCTTGTTCGAATAGCTGTACTTTCCGACAAAGTAACCTCCGAACTGGGGAGCCGAGACGTACTTCGTGATATGGCGGCCATACTGAAGGGGCTCGTCCTTGGCCTCAACATCCGACATCGCCTTCTCGATCGCCCTGTTCAAATAGGCCGTCAGGAAACCCTCCTGATACTCGTCAGTCTGTTCCGCTCTGACTGGCGAAACAGCATAGCCAAGTGTCAGAAACACAGCTAGTAATGTCTTATGGTACTTCGAAAACACAGTTGTTACATTTTAAGGCTGAAAACTTAACGTGGGTAAATCTCAAACTTAACGTGTTACGATTGCAAACTTATAGTGTTAAGATTGCCATCATAACGTGCCACGTTTTGCAACTAAGCACGCTTGATGTAATCGACTATCCAGGCTCCGACTTCCTTGGTGCCAAATTTCTCGCCACCTTCGACCTGTATCTCGGGTGTGCGGACATTCTGGTCGAGGCTTGCATTCACGGCCTCGCGAACGAGTTTTCCTTCTTCCTTCAGGTCGAAGTACTCGAAGAGCATGGCTACGGACAGTATCTGGGCAAGCGGATTGGCGATGTTGAAGCCTTTTCCTTGCGGCCAGCTGCCGTGAATCGGCTCAAAGACGGGCGTCGAACTGCCTGTAGAAGCGCTCGGAAGCAACCCCATGCTGCCTGTAATGCACGAGCCTTCGTCGGTCAGGATATCGCCGAAAGTGTTCTCCGTCACAATGACATCAAAGAAGCGAGGGTCTTGAATCATCCTCATAGCAGCGTTGTCCACATACATGAAGTCCGTCGTGACATCAGGATATTCGCTCATCATCTCTTGCGCCACCTTGCGCCACAAACGGCTGGAAGCCAAGATATTAGCCTTGTCCACGACAGTCAGATGCTTTCTGCGAGCTCGTGCATATTGGTAACCTACACGCAGGATTCGCTCCACTTCGGGTCGGCTGTAGTAGTTCGTATCGAGTGCATCCTCTATGCCTTCCGCATTGATCGTGGGCTCCTGCTTCTTGCCGAAATACATGCCGCCAGTCAGCTCGCGAATGCAGACGAAATCAGCGCCTCGAACCAACTCGTCCTTGAGGGGAGACTTGTGCACCAAGCAATCGAAAGTCTCTACAGGACGGATGTTGGCATAAAGGCCAAGCTTCTTGCGCATGGCAAGCAATCCTTGCTCAGGACGCACTTTAGCAGAGGGATTATTGTCGAACTTCGGGTCGCCGACGCTAGCGAAGAGAACTGCATCTGCCTCCTCGCAAGCCTGGAAAGTCTCTTCTGGGAACGGGTCTCCCACCTCGTCGATGGCATGAGCACCACAGAGCGCTTCCTTGTAACTAACTTCGTGACCGAACTTCTCGGCAACTGCACTAAGCACAGCCACACCTTGTTCCATTATCTCCGGGCCTATTCCATCGCCCGCCAACACTGCGATTTTAAGTTTCATATTGTAGTTTTATTTGTTTTTATTCTCGTCTTCAAGCAGGTTAAGCATCTTGATGGTGCTCTTGATAGCTGCTTCTGTCTGGTCGGCATCAAGGCCTCGCGTACGGAGGATGCGGTCGTTCCAGTTCCAAGTAATGACGGTCTGCACAAGGGCATCGGTTCGGCCTCCAGGCGGAATGCTGACGGTATAGTTGGTCAGCCACGGGAACTCGCGGCCAAGACGGTTCTTGTAGATGTGTCGGATGGCACGCACAAAGGCATCGAACTGGCCGTCACCCTTGGCACTTTCCTCGTAGGTCTCGCCATTCACCTCAAGGCGAACGCTTGCAAGAGGCTTGAGTCCGTAAGCCGTCGTAACGACATAGGAAAGCAACTTGACATGCTCCTCAGGAGCGCCATGTTTCAGGACGTCACTCACGATGTATGGCAGGTCTTCCTGCGTGACGAGTTCCTTCTTATCGCCAAGCTCGATGATGCGCTCAGTCACACGCTTGGTCTGTTCAGGAGAGAGTTCAAGTCCCAGCTCCTCGAGGTTCTTCAAGATGTTGGCCTTGCCCGAGTTCTTGCCAAGCGCATACTCACGCTTACGGCCGAAACGTTCTGGCAGAAGAGCATTCTGATAGAGTCCTGCCTTGTTGTCGCCATCGGCATGAACGCCAGCAACCTGCGTAAAGACGCTCTCGCCCGTGATGGGTTTGTTTGGCGGAATGGCAATACCGCTGTAGCTCTCCACGAGTCTCGACACCTCACCCAAACGACTCTCGTCAATATGAGTGAGGACATGAAGGTGGTCTTTCAGGACGGCCTGTACGCTTGCCAGAGGCGCATTACCTGCCCTCTCGCCCAAGCCATTGACGCTGGTATGAATGCCTTGACAACCTGCAGTAACTGCGGCAAGCACATTACTGATGGCCAAGTCGTAATCATTATGTGCATGGAAGTCGAAACGGCACGCCGGATAGCGCTCCACCATTTGAGTCATGAAACCGGAAAGCTCTATTGGATTGAGGATGCCGAGTGTGTCGGGCAACATGATGCGCTCTATCGGCATCTCGCTAAGCTTGTCCATCAAGGCAAAGACATAGTCGGAACCGTCTTTCATGCCGTTACTCCAGTCCTCGAGATAGACATTTACGCTGACGCCCTTCGACTTTGCATAGTCAATCGTGCGACGGATATCGCTGGCATGCTCTTCGAGTGTCTTGTGCAGCTGGCCTTCACAATGCTTCCGACTCCCCTTACAGAGGAGGTTCATGCACTTGCAGCCGCTCTCCATAATCCAGTCCACACTCTTCGACTCATCCACGAAACCGAGCACCTCCACCCTATCGAGCTTGCCATTCTGACTTGCCCAACGCGAGATGCTCTTCACAGCCTCCATCTCGCCTTCCGAGACACGCGCGCTTGCCACCTCAATCCTATCGACATTAAGGTCCTGCAGCAAAGCTCGGGCAATCATGAGTTTCTCGTGAGGCATGAAGCTTACGCCGCTGGTCTGTTCACCATCGCGCAGCGTGGTGTCCATTATCTCTATCGTCCGTTCTTTTCCCATTCTTCTATTTTATCCGTGTTGGAGAGGAGGAAATCTATGTCGTCGTAGGCATTCATCAGACAGTATTTCTTGTAACTGTTGATGGGGAACTGCTCGCTACGGCCTGTTGTGAGATTCGTTACGGTTTGGTTAGGCACATCCACCTTCACTTCGGCTTTCGGATTATTCTTGACCGTCTGGAAAAGTTCTTGCTGGAACTCTCGGCTCACCACTACAGGAAGCACAAAGCAGTTGAGCAAGTTGTTGCGATGGATGTCGGCAAAACTATTGCTTATCACCACTCTTGCTCCATAACCGGCTATCGCCCAAGCAGCATGTTCGCGACTTGAACCAGAACCCCAGTTCTGCCCGCCAATGATGATCTCGTGAACGCCCTTGCTTGGAGCCTCAGAAAACTCAGGCTTGTTCATCACGAAATCCTCGATAGGCTTGCCTTCTGCATCGTAGCGAAGGTCGTGCATGAAAGCCTCGCCGTAGAATTTCGGGTCGCGTGTGGTGAAAGCAAGATAACGTGCGGGGATGATGTTATCCGTATTGTTGTTGTCAATCTCGATAGGAATGCAAGTTGACTGTATGATGTCGAATTTCTGTTTCATAACTTACGAGGGTCTGTGATTACACCTGTGATTGCGCTTGCTGCCACAACAAGAGGGCTTGCGAGGACTGTTCTTGCTCCGGGGCCTTGACGGCCAACGAAGTTTCTGTTGGAAGTACTGATGCTCAACTTGCCTGCAGGAACTTTATCAGGGTTCATCGCCAAGCAACTTGAACAAGAAGGCAAACGCAATTCGAAGCCTGCTTCTTCCAGTATCTTATCGATACCTTCATCTATGATTTGCTGACGCACCAACCAACTGCCCGGAACCAACCAAGCCACAACATTCGCTGCCTTCTTCTTGCCTTTTACAACAGATGCAAAGGCGCGGAAGTCTTCGATACGTCCGTTCGTACAAGCGCCTAAGAAACAATAATCTACAGGAGTTCCTTCAAGCTTTTGTCCAGGCTTGAACTGCATATAATTGAGCTGGGCAAGGAACTGAGCGCGGTCGGCTTCAGGAATGCTTTCGAGCGTGGGAATGCATTCATCAATAGCAATGCCAGCACCCGGATTTGTGCCGTAAGTGATGCGAGGTTTGATGTCCTCAGCACGATAGGTGACCTCCTTGTCAAAGACTGCATCATCGTCGCTCTTGAGCTTCTTCCACTCCTCCACAGCTTTATCCCAAGCCTCGCCTTTCGGAGCATATTCTCGCCCTTTCAGGTAGGCAAAGGTCGTTTCATCTGGAGCAATAATGCCAGCACGACTGCCCATCTCGATAGAGAGATTGGAGAGCGTGAGACGGCCTTCCATAGACATGTTGCGAATGGTGCTGCCAGCATATTCCACGGCATAACCTGTCGCGCCGCTCGTCGTCATTTGTGCCATTATGTAGAGGGCAACATCCTTTGCAGTAACGCCTGGCTGAAGTTTGCCCTCGATGTTGATGCGCATGGTCTTGGGTTTCTGCTGCAGGATGCATTGGGAAGCAAGCACCTGAGCGACTTCGCTCGTGCCGATACCCATCGCGATGGCTCCTACCGCACCATGAGTACTTGTGTGTGAGTCGCCACAAACAATCGTCATTCCAGGCAAAGAAAGCGCTTTCTCAGGGCCAACAACATGAATGATGCCGTTATCCTTTGTACCCATAGCAAAGTGACGGATGCCAAACTCCTTGCAATTGGCGGCAAGCGTCTCAACCTGCTTGCGTCCTACAGGATCGTCGATGCGTTCTTGCTGGTCGCTCGGCGTGTTGTGGTCGGGCATAGCAAAGATTTGCTCAGGACGAAAAGCCTTGATGCCTTTGTCGCGAAGCGTGTCGAAAGCCTGCGGACTCGTCACCTCGTGAGCATACAGGCGGTCTATATAAAGTTGTGTCGGGCCGTCCTCAACGTTCTGCACGACATGAGCGTCCCAAATCTTATCGAAGAGTGTATTCATTTGAACTTGTTTATACAATCAATATAAGCCTCAACTGAAGCTGTTACGATATCTGTGTTGGCGCCAAAGCCATAGTAGATCTTGCCGTCGTATTCCACTTGCATGTGGACCTTACCCATGTCGTCGGAGCCCTTCGAAATGGCTTGAATGGTGAACTCGCGAAGTGTCATCTTGCGCTTGATGATGTTCTTGAGGGCATTGATGGCGGCATCGACAGGACCATTACCTGAGGCTGCACTCTCGAACTTCTCGTTGGCAATGAGCAGACCTATGCTGGCAACGCTACGGACACCTTTGCCCGTGGTTACCTGAAGGTAGTCGAGCTTGACATTGTGCGAAGCAGAACGGTCTGCTCCAGCCAATACCAGGATGTCATCGTCTGTGATTTCCTTCTTCTTGTCGGCAAGCTTGAGGAACTCCTCGTAAACCTTATCCAGACGTTCGCCATCGATGTCAACTCCATTCACACTCAAGCGGTGTTTCAGAGCTGCACGACCACTTCTTGCCGTCAGAACGATGGCGTTATCGTCGATACCCACATCCTTGGGATTCATGATTTCGTAGGTCGAAGCGTTCTTCAGCACACCATCCTGATGAATGCCGCTGCTGTGAGCGAAAGCGTTCCTGCCCACAATCGCCTTGTTTGGCTGCACAGGCATGTTCATCAAGGAACTTACCATTCGGCTGGTTGGGAATATCTTTGTCGTGTTGATATTCGTGTCGATGCCAAGGTCGGGATGCGTCTTGAATATCATGGCAATTTCTTCGAGCGAGGTGTTGCCTGCTCTTTCGCCAATGCCGTTGATGGTCACCTCAGCTTGACGAGCACCATTCAAGATGCCGGCAACCGTGTTGGCTGTAGCCATGCCGAGGTCGTTGTGGCAATGTGTAGAGAGAATGCTCTTGCCGGCTGCAAAGGCATCAACGTGTTCGTAGAGATATTTTATCTTCTCACCATACTCGTAGGGGGTGCGGAAGCCTGTCGTGTCGGGAATGTTGCAAACCGTAGCACCGGCTTTTGTGACGGCATCTATGACGCGAGCCAAGTACTCGTTGTCTGTTCTGCCAGCATCTTCGGCATAGAACTCCACGTCTTCCACGTACTTTTTGGCATACTTCACGGCAGCAACGGCACGCTCGATGATTTCCTCTGGAGTGGAGTTGAACTTATAACGGATGTGGCTCTCGCTCGTTCCAATGCCGGTATGGATACGTTTGTGCTTGGCGTATTTCAAGGCTTCGGCAGCACAATCTATGTCTTTCTCGACGGCACGCGTCAAGGCACAAATCGTTGGCCAAGTCACAGCCTTACTGATTTCTATCACGCTATTGAAGTCACCGGGACTGCTGATGGGGAATCCTGCCTCGATAACATCCACGCCGAGGGCCTCCAGTTGCTTGGCTACCTGAATCTTCTCGACGGTATTCAGTTGACATCCTGGCACCTGTTCGCCATCGCGAAGCGTAGTGTCGAAAATAAACAATTTGTCACTCATATTATATTATAGTTTACAATTTGCGCGTGCAAAGGTAAGAAAAATAGAAGAGAAAACAAAACAAAGTCAGAAAAAAGAGCCGTAAAAATAGCAAACTATACTTGCAAGGTTTGACAACTACTGCTGAGTCGTTCCAAAACGTGGCACGTGAAGTTCCCAAACGTCACACGTGATGATTGCAATCGTCACACTAGTAAATGCCAATCATAACACTAGTAATTGCCAATCGTAACACTATACGTTTGCAATCTTGGCACTATACGTTTGGCAACGAGGTTGGGAGCGTCAGGAAAACACAAGAATCATTGTGGCTCCTGCAAGGTGAGCTCCAAAAGCTCTTGCTGAGAGCCGTTGAAGATATTACAATCGACAAAGCCCTTGATTCCGCTGACTTTGCCGCAATCGGTATGTTGCCAGAAAGTCCATTTGCCCTTGTACGCAAGCTTATCCACATAGTAATGCGCTATCCAATAGGGATAGGCATCGAACTCCGGCGTGTTGAGATAATCGACTTTGAACTTGTAACCCGTATAGAGTATGGGCTTCACGCCGTACTCCTTCTCGACAATATCGAGCCAGATTTTAACATCATGACGCAATTGTTGGGGCGTCAAGTCACCTTTCTTTTCTATGTCCAAAACGGGAGGCAAATCGCCAGGTTCAAGCTGAGCAATCGACAAGTAGAACTCCGCTTGCTTTCGCGGACTGATGCCTGGAACGAAGAAATGATAAGCGCCTCTGATTAAGTCATTTCGCTTGGCATTGGCAAAGTTTCGGTTGAAGTTGTCATCGAATAACATTTCACCCTCCGTTGCCTTAATGAAAACGAAGCTGACTGGAGCATTTCCAATGGAAGCATTACGAAGTTTCTCCCAGTTGATGCGCTCCTGATAATGGCTGATGTCAATACCTCTCACTTCGTAGCCTTCAGGATAAGTCGGCTCACCATAAATGGCACGCCATCTGAAGCTGAAAGGACTGACGAAGAAATGGTAGAACAAACCAACATAAATGGCTACGACAAGCAGTCCGCCAAGCCATACAAACCAGGAAGGGAAATCTCGGAAAAGACGCAAGAAGCGGAACCCACGGGAAGAATTCTTGCGCTTCCCGCGGGTTTGCTTTCTCTGACCGCTCGATTTCCTTCTCTGAGGACGGTTCGAAGCGGCGTGTTTCCTTTCCTGTGTCAAGTCCGGATTATTTGCCTTGTTCCAGGGCAAGCGTCTTTGTGCATTGGTCGCACACTTCGTTTGGACCCCAGTACTGAATAGGACCAGGATATACGTAGCATGTGTTCTTTGCCCACTCTTCACGCTTGCTTGCGAAGAACTTGAAGGGAGCGCCGTCGAGTTCTACAAGGGCCTTGCGGATTACGGGCTTCATAGCGCCGTTACGACGCTCCATGTTCATCATCATTGTGATGGGCACACCACCTGCAATCCACTCTGAAGCAGGAGCCGTAGTGTTCTTGATGACACTCATGTAACCTGTCTTGCCGTTAGCAATCAAGCGGCTTGCGTTGAAGCCGAGGCTGTAGCAATAGTCAGCATCATAGTTGCTGGGAGCTGCACAACGGCCTTCGTAACCGAAGAAGTGGTGCTGAGCGGAGAACTTGCCATTGTACTTGCCTTCCTTCTTCCACGCTTCGAGCTTCATGGCAACCATTGCAGAGAGAAGTTTCTCTGTTTCGATGAGGCTGACCTGAACGTTTCCGTGAGGGTCACGGTCGAGGCAGAGCTGACGCTCAACATCCTTGGGAAGAGACTCGAGAACTGCAAGGTTCTCAGGTGCGATATGACCCTTCACGAAGGCAACCTGTGCATCTTTGCTCTCGAACTCGCGGCTCTCGCCAGTAGCGGGGTCAGTCAGGACTTCGTTCAACTCAGCAATAAGTTTCTTGATGGCAGGAATGAACTCAATCAGACCTTCAGGAATGAGGACGGTACCAAAGTTGTTACCTTCGGCAGCACGGTCAGCCACAATCTTTGCGATATAAGTCACAACGTCGTCCAGACTCATGGCCTTCTGCTCAACTTCCTCGCTGATGAGACATGCGTTGGGCTGAGTCTCAAGGGCACACTCCAGGGCGATGTGGCTTGCGCTACGGCCCATGAGCTTGATGAAGTGCCAGTACTTGCGAGCACTATTGCAGTCGCGCTGGATGTTACCAATCAACTCGCTGTAGGTCTTACAAGCAGTATCGAAGCCGAAGCTCGTTTCAATCTGCTCGTTCTTCAGGTCGCCGTCGATTGTCTTGGGACAGCCAATCACCTGAACACCATAGTTCTTGGCAGCATAGTACTCAGCCAGGACGCAAGCATTGGTGTTGCTGTCATCACCACCAATGATGACAAGCGCCTTGATGCCAAGCTTGCGGAGAATCTCGATACCGCTCTCGAACTGAGCTTCCTTCTCGAGTTTCGTACGACCAGAACCAATGATGTCGAAGCCGCCAGTATTGCGATACTCGTCGATAAACTCGTCTGTGAACTCGACATACTTGTGGTCAACAAGTCCGCCAGGTCCCATCAGGAAGCCGTAAAGCTTGCTCTGCTTGTTGAGGGACTTCACGCCGTCGTAGAGACCACTAATCACATTGTGTCCGCCAGGAGCCTGACCGCCGCTGAGAATAATGCCGACGTTGAACGGTTCGAGGGGCTTCTGCTCGCCAGCCTCGAAAGTGATGACGGGCATACCATAGGTGTTGGGGAACATAGCCTTGATTTCATCCTGATTGCCCACGCTTTGAGTTGCAGCACCTTCAACTGCTACAACGGGACCTTGCAAGGCCTTGGGAAGCTTAGGCTGGTAGGCAGCACGAGCTACCTGAAGTGCACTTTTCTTCATGATTCTTGTGTTTATGAGTTTATATGTTTATGAGTTTTCGCGTGCAAAGGTACAAAAAAATCGTTAATAAATAACAGATAATTGATAATAAAAGAACAAAAATGCAGGTAAACTTATATTTTTGATTTCCTAATTTTGAATTTCTAATTAAAAGTCGTACTTTTGTGAGTCTAAACTTACCTTATAATAAATAAATATAAGATGAAACGCAAAGACCTGAAGAAACGCATCAACTATCTGTGTGGCGAACTTCTGGCAGAGTGCATGGCCGCAAGTGCCTTCACAGGAAAGGACAACAAGCAGGACGTGGAAAACGTGATGCTCAGCATCATGAAGATGCAGAACGATTGGATCTGCCGCCTCTCGCACGTTGAACCAGGCAGCACCAAGCTCTTCTTCAAGAAACTGAAGGAAGACATGCAGAAGCGCACAGACGAGATTATCGAACAAATACAAAACCTGTAATGCTCAAGAAACTTTGCGACAAGGTTCTTTTCGAATGGCTCCACTTCACGGAAACCATCACCGAACCTATGCCTGACAAATGCATCATAGCCCTTGCTCCACATACGAGCAACTGGGACTTCATCATCGGCAACCTCTACAGTCGTGCCAAGAGTTTCCATTGCGACTTCCTGATGAAGAAGGAATGGTTCTTCTGGCCCATGGGTATACTGATGCGAAGGCTGGGCGGCATTCCCGTATATCGGAGCAAGCAGATGCACTCCACAGACATCATTGCCGAGCAGGCAAAACAAGCCAAGAAGTTCCGCCTCTGCATCACTCCCGAGGGCACTCGCAAAGCTCAACCCGAATGGAAGAAGGGCTTCTACTACATTGCCCTCAAAGCCGAAATCCCCATCCTGCTTTATGGGCTCGACTTCAAGGACAGACGTATCGTCTGTACCAAAACCATCGTTCCCAACGGCGACATTGAAACCCAGATGCAGGAAATAAAAGATTATTACTCTAACTTCAAGGGACTACACCCCGATAAATTCAAAGTATGAACAAGAAACACATTATCCTTTCACTCGCCATCGCCCTTGGTTCGCTAACGCTTTCTGCACAGAACGATGGCATGAACAACCTTCGAGATTACTTCGAACAATATACCAACCCCAACTTCCCCAACCTCAAGAAGATAACCGTTGAGGACATCATCACAAACCCTCAGGACAAGCAAGTGACCATCGTTCTGAGCGATAACTTCATCGCACAACCTGTGACGCCACTCGTTGTGGGCGACCTTTATACCGAAGTTCAGCGCCGGCTGCCGATGCCTTTCAACACCTATGCCCTGACTATCCTTGCCAACGACACTCCCATCGAGCAACTCATCCCGACAAGTATGATGGACAGAGCAGACACATCTCGCGTTTATAAACGGGAACTTTACAAAGGTAATCCTTGGGTGACGCCGATGAGCCGTCCCTACAACATCAAGAAAGGCTTGCAAGGACGACATCTTGGCGTGTGTCAAAGCCACGGCAAATACTTCAGCTTCGACAAACAGGAATGGATATGGCAGCGTCCCAGACTCTTCTGCACGACGGAAGACATGTTCACGCAAACCTTTGTCGTGCCCTACCTCATCCCGATGCTACAGAATGCAGGAGCCGTTGTCTTCACGCCAAGAGAACGTGACTGGCAGAAACAGGAAGTGGTAGTCGACAACGATGGAATGTTCGACCAGAGCCGTTACGAAGAGCACGTCCGAGAACGTCACTGGAAAGACGGTGGCGTAGGATTTGCCTATACCGAGGAAGGTTACGAGAACGGACAGAATCCCTTCAAGATGGGAACCTTCCGCATGACCGAAGCCATGCAGAACAAGCACATGCTGAGCGAAGCTATATGGACACCCGAAATACTTGTCGAAGGCGACTATGCCGTTTATGTTTCATACCAGACTTTGCCGAACAGCATTCCCGATGCCAACTATACGGTCAAGCATTGTGGCGTCGAGACTCATTTCCGCGTCAATCAGCAAATGGGTGGCGGCACTTGGGTTTATCTCGGCACATTCCACTTCATGGAGGGCAAGAGCGAGAACAATTGCATCATCCTCAACAACCATAGCAATTACAAAGGCGTAGTGACGGCAGATGCCGTTCGCCTGGGAGGTGGCACGGGTAACATCGTACGTGGAGATTCCACCATGTACCTTCCCGTCAGCAGCGACTTGCCAAGATGTCTTGAAGCCGCACGCTACTCCGCTCAATGGTATGGTATGCCGGAAAGCGTATATTCTCCTCGAGGGAATGATGACGGTAAAGATGACGTCAACACTCGACCTTTTGCTGAGAACTATATTGCAGGCGGCAGTCCTTACCTGAAGAACGACAGCGGACTATGTGTTCCCATCGAACTATATATGGCTGTACATAGTGATGCAGGTTACAGGACGGACAACACGCTTGTCGGTTCGCTTGGCATCTACACGACTGGCTTCTACGACGGCATCACCGGAACAGGACTTTCCAGGCTTGTCAGTCGCGACCTTGCCGATTTGGTGATGACACAAATCACAGAAGACTTGACGCGAGAACTTGGCACATGGAACCGCCGAGACCTCTACGACAGAAACTATGGCGAGAGTCGTGATGCACAGTTCCCTGCCATCCTCCTCGAGATGCTTAGCCACCAGAACTGGGCTGACATGTGTCTCGGTCACGACCCCTACTTCAAGTTCCTCATGTCGCGTGCCATTTACAAGGGTATCGTCCGCTTCCTCGCAAGCATTCACGGAGGCAAGGATGTCGTCATTCAGCCGCTTCCCGTGGCAGGCCTCAGTGCTGAAGCGAACAACCAGACCAATGAGATTACAGTTAGCTGGACGCCGAGAAACGACCCTGCAGAGCCCACAGCAAAGCCTGATGGCTACGTAGTTTACATGAAGAAGAATGGAGGCGATTTCGATAATGGACATTACGTGAGCGGGCACGAATGCACATATACGATGCCGGCCATACCTAGCATCCTCTACAGTTTCCGTGTGGAAGCCGTCAACGAAGGTGGTGCCAGCATGCCGAGTGACGAGGTTTGTGCAGTTGTTTCCGAGACTGCCGAAGCACCTACTGTCCTGATTGTCGACGCTTTCCAAAGGCTTGCAGGTCCTCTGCCTTTCGATACCGAAACGACTGGCGGCTTTGATTTCGACACAGACCCTGGCGTGATTGACGTGATGACGCCTGGCTACTGCGGACGTCAGCTGAGCTTTGACAAGAGCCAGTATGGCAAGGAAGTGGGCGAAGGCATGGGTGTGAGCAGCGACGAATGGGAAGGCATGTTCCTTGCCGGCAATACGCACAACTACAGTGTCCGTCATGCTCAGGACATCATCACGAAACACTACGACTGCAACATCAGCAGTTGCACACCTGCCCAGCTTCCCAACCTGGACCTGCGCGGGTATCGTATAGCAGACTTCATCCTTGGTGCACAGAAGAATGACGGCTACTCCCTGACGCGCCGTAATGCCTTCACGCCCGAGATGCTTGCTGCCATCTCCCAACTGACTCTCCAGAACACTTCGATTCTGGTGAGCGGCTCCTATGTCGGTAGCGATATGCACAATGCCGAGCAGGATGCTTTCATGGGCGAGAAGCTGAAGTTCCGCTACGTTGCCAACGTGCCGACGGACAGCATCTGCACTGTAGAGGGTCTGAACAACACGGCCACCATCTTCACCAATCCCAACGAAGAGAACTATTGGGTAAGGAGTACCGACATTCTGGAGGGCATCAATGGCGCATTCAGCACAATGGTTTACACGTCCGGCAATCACTCGGCAGCAGTCGCCTATCCAGGTCCCGGCTATCGTGTTCTGGCGTTCGGCTTCCCGCTGGACTGTATCAAAGACAAGGCCACACGCCAGAGCATCATGAACATTGCCGTCGACTTCCTGCTTGGGAAATGAGAAACCATTCTTAATTCTTAACTCTTCATTTTTCATTCTAGAGATGTATACGATACTATGCAATATGAAAGGTTCTCGGCGACTTTCCGTCGATGAAACTCACCTCCAGACTATCGACCGCTATTCCCTCTTTTCCGACTTGCTGGACAGCAATGGCATCGTCGAAGAGAGTGTCCTCGAAAAGTTGCGGCTGAACGTGCGCAGCTTGCTTTCGCATGGCACGCCCGCCCCCGATCTGGTAGACCTTTGCGAACGCATCCTCTTCCACAACGACATGAAAGCCTTCGGACTGCACCAGCTCATCATGCTCTACATCGACTGGAAGAAGGAACAGCTCGATACGCTGAAAGCCTCATTGAAGTCAGAACCTGAAGGTTTGGATTAATTGGATTCAACGCATTTTAATTACAACGATTGGCTGCCGACGACCAGGAAGGAGATGGACCTGCGTGGGTGGGATCAGGCTGATGTCATTCTCTTCAGCGCAGATGCCTATGTGGCTCATCCTGCCTTTGGAGCGGCTGTCATAGGGCGATTGCTCGAGGCAGACGGCTTGCGCGTAGCCATC
>JAGCFN010000145.1 GCA_017650085.1 Bacteroidaceae bacterium
GAAATCGGCCTTTTTTGTTGTTAATCGCTTCGCCAATACAGATGTTTGCGAGGCATCGC
Organism: Bacteroidaceae bacterium; assembly: GCA_017650085.1. Classification (GTDB taxonomy): domain Bacteria; phylum Bacteroidota; class Bacteroidia; order Bacteroidales; family Bacteroidaceae; genus Physcousia. Next base: position 60 of record JAGCFN010000145.1, read on the forward strand.
CACCATAAATGACCAGACCATCGTAGAGAGGAGCAAGCTTTACGGCTGTGTGGGTGGCAGAGGTCGTTGCTCCTCCAACCAAGATTGGTGTGTTGAGTTGTTCTCTTTGGAAGGTTTCGCAAAGTTTTTCCATTTCCTTCAACGAAGGTGTAATCAGGCCGCTAATGCCGACAAGGACAGGTTTGTGCTTCATGGTAGCCTCGAGAATTGTCTCGCAAGGAACCATAACTCCGAGGTCGACCACTTCGAAACCATTGCACGCAAGCACGATTCCGACAATATTTTTGCCGATATCATGCACATCGCCATTAGCCGTAGCAAGCACTACGCAAGGTTTTGCCTTGCCTTCTTTGTTTTCGTCTGAGGCATCGATGTATGGTTGCAGAATGGCCACGGCATCCTTCATGACTTGAGCTGAACGGACAACTTGCGGCAAGAACATCTTTCCTTCGCCAAACAAGACGCCGATGTGCTCCATCGCTTGCATGAGAGGACCTTCGATGATATTGATTGGCTGACCAAACTTGGCAAGCGCTTCAGGCATATCTTCTGCAAGATGAGTGCTGTCACCCTTTGTCAGAGCATAGGAAAGACGGTCCTCGATGGGCAGACCCCCTCTGTCTCCCCCCGAAGGGGGAGTATTCAAGCGAGCCTCTCCCTCTTGGGGGAGTAGGAGAGGGGCCAGCTTTAGTAGCCTTTCGGTTGCTTCGTCGTCGGTGTTCAGGATGACGTCTTCGACAGCTCCACGCAGGTTTTGGTCGATTTCATCGTATATTTGGAGCATCGACGGATTGACGATTGCCATATCGAGACCTGCGCGAATGGCATGATAGAGGAACACCGAATGCATCGCCTCCCTTACCTTATTATTACCGCGAAAAGCGAAGGAAAGGTTGCTCACACCGCCACTCGTCTTTGAGTAGGGCAGGTTTTGCTTGATCCATTCAACGGCTCGGATGAAATCGACGGCATAAGCCTGATGTTCTTTGATACCCGTTCCAACGGAAAGGATATTGACGTCGAAGATGATGTCTTGTGGTGGGAAACCAATGGAAGTCAGCAGGTTGTAAGCACGACGAGCGATAGAAATCTTGCGTTCGAAGGTTGTGGCTTGTCCTTCTTCGTCGAAAGCCATCACGACAACAGCGGCACCTAAGCGCCTCAGTTCAAGCGCTTTACTGAGGAAATCCTGCTCTCCAGCCTTGAGACTAATGGAGTTGACGATGCATTTGCCTTGAGCGTTCTTCAATCCGGCCAGAACCGTTTGCCAATCGCTACTGTCAATCATCAGAACGGCCTTTCCCACAGCAGGTTCTCCGCTGATATATCGGCAGAAAGTCTGCATTTCCTGTCGGCTGTCGAGCATCGCATCATCCATATTTATATCGATGATTGTTGCTCCACCTTCAATCTGACCTCGAGCTACGGAAAGTGCTTCGTCGTATTGTTTTTCTGCGATGAGACGGGCGAAACGCCTTGATCCAGCCACATTTGTACGCTCTCCAACATTCGTGAAGTTCTGAGTTTCGCGGTCGATGAGGAGTGGTTCGAGACCTGATACACGCAGTTTCTGGTCGGCATTTGGAATGTTTCGGGGGCTGAGGTCGCGAAGTGCTTCTGCAATCGCTTTGATGTGATGCTCGTCAGTTCCGCAGCAACCTCCTGCAATATTGATCAGTCCGGCTTCTGCCATTTTACGCAGATGCGAGGCTGTAAAGTCGGGAAGTTCCTCATATTCACCCATTTGATTGGGCAATCCTGCATTCGGATAGATGGAAATCGGCAGGGGAACATTGGCGGAAAGCTGCTCCATGAAGGGCTGCAAATCTGTAACGCCAAACGAACAATTCAGGCCGAAACTGAGCAGATAGGGATAGTGACTGACGCTCGTATAGAATGCCCAAAGCGTTTGACCCGTCAGAGTTCGACCGCTCCGGTCGTTTATGGTGACAGACACCATGACTGGAATTTCCCGATGAAATCGCGTATTTATGTCATTTATGGCAGCAAGAGCGGCTTTCGTATTGAGGGCATCGTAGCAAGTTTCCAAGAGAAGGAAATCGGCACCGCCTTCGAGGAGCGCCAATGCTTGCTCGCGATAAGAATCGGCCATTTCATCGAAAGAAACGAGTCGATGTGCCGGCTTGCTCATATCGGAAGCGAGGGTCAGCGATTTTGAAGTGGGCCCCATCGAACCAGCCACCCAAATCTTGCGTTCTGAAGCATCGGCAACTTGTCGGGCCAGGCTTGCACCCTCGCGAGCCATATCTTTTGCAACCTCTGCACAAGCGTATTCCTGCTGGCTGATTCGGTTGGAGGAGAAGGTGTTTGTGGCAATGATGTCGGCTCCAGCCTCGATGTATAGGCGATGAATCTGCTTTATGACATTGGGTTCGGTCAGGCATAGGACGTCATTGTTGCCTGCCAAAGAGACTGGCCAAGACGCGAACTTTCCACTATGGAAACTCTCGGCAGAAAGTCCGAAAGCCTGTATCCTGGTTCCCATAGCCCCGTCGAGAATGAGGATTCTCCGGGCCAGTTGGTCTCTTATTTCCTTAAACGTCTGCTCCATTTTCGTGTGCAAAGGTACGACAAAAAAATGAAAAATGGAAAACGAAAAATGAAAAATGATGGAATGCTCCCAGTTGCATTCGAAAATATGGCGTTAGTCATCGGCAAACATATAGTGTTATGATTGCAAACTTCACACTAGTAAAATGCAAACTTCACACTAGTAAAATGCAAACTTCACACTAGTAAATTGCAAACGTCACACTAGTAAATTGCAATCGTCGCCTTAGTCGTTTTTCGACATAGCTGCCCACATAAGAAAAGAAAAACTGATTTTTCTTTTGTGGTTCGCTGCGTAATTCGTAAATTTGCAGCGGAAAACGTGTCAATTAAGGCAGAAAAAAGTCATGATAAAGAAGAGTGAATTCCTGATTATAGGCAGTGGCGTAGCCGGAATGAGCTATGCGCTGAAGGTGGCGAACGCAGGCAAGGGCAAGGTGACGCTCATCTGCAAGACGACCCTCGAAGAGGCGAATAC
>JAGCFN010000146.1 GCA_017650085.1 Bacteroidaceae bacterium
ACGTTAGCAGTCAATACATCAGCGCCTTGCTCATGATAGGGCCAATGCTGTCTGAAGGGCTTACGTTGAACCTTATCGGAAATGTTGCAAGTCGTCCCTACATCGACATGACGCTGGCGGTCATGGCACATTTTGGTGCTAAAGCAACCTGGACATCTGCCTCCTCCTTGCATGTCGAAGCAGGAGGCTATCAGGCAAAACCTTTCTTTGTAGAGTGCGATTGGAGCGCCGCAAGTTATTGGTATGAGATGGTGGCACTCACGCAAGATGCCTCGCCACAAGTCACTCTGCCTGGACTCTTCAAGGATAGCCTGCAAGGTGACAGCCTTGTCAAGGAGTTTTTCCGTCCGTTAGGTGTCACGACAACATTCGTACAACAAGAGAATGGCGTAGAAACCGTTGTATTGAGTCGTTCGGAAAAGCCTTGCAAACATCTCGAGCTTGACCTCATTAACCAGCCTGACTTGGCGCAGACGCTTATCGTCAGTTGTGCAATGTTGGGGACAATGTTCCGTTTCAACGGACTTGCCAGCCTGAAAATCAAGGAGACAAATCGTACGGCAGCCCTTCAGGCGGAACTTCGCAAGTTGGGCATCGTGATTCATGAGGACGGAGATAGTGTCGTCTATTGGGATGGCGAACGCTGTGATGCAGAGAATGAGCCAGTCATCTGCACCTATGAAGACCATCGAATGGCTATGGCTTTCGCTCCTGTTTGCATGACTCGAGGCAGCATCCGTATTAATAATCCTGAGGTCGTGAGTAAATCCTATCCAGACTTTTGGAAAGACTTCCCATGTTCATAACCATCGTCATAACGGCAATTCTGGTGTTAGGCTGCGTGGCAGCACTCGCACAATGGTGGCATCAGCGGCGTCATCCTGAAGAAAAAGAAGTTCCGCAGGTCAATCCTTTTGAGATGGAATGCTGTGGACAGCACGAAGTCTGCGAGAAAGAAAGTCTGCTGGCTGCAATCAGCCGAGACATCATATACTACAATGACGAGGAACTCGACCGTTTTCGTGGAAGGACAACATACAGCGAAGAAGAAACAGAGGAGTTTCGAGAGGTACTCTACACGATGCGAAGCGACGAAGTGGCTGGTTGGGTTAGAAGTCTGCAATTGCGTCAAATCAACATTCCAGACGAGATAAAAGACGAAGTTTTCCTTATTGTTGGAGAGCGAAGACAATAAAACCTTGCGCGCGTACGTTATTAAATATGGTATGAGCAAAAGCGGAGTTACATACAAACGGTTAAAGGCAGAGTATTGCGGTATGGTGTGTGTCATCATGCTTCTTGTTTTGTTTGTCTCATGCTCAACAAAGAAGAACACACCAGGCACACGCGCTTACCATGCTCTTACAGCCCATTATAACACACTTTATAATGGACAAGTAGCTTATCAGGAAGGCTTCGAGGCTCAAAGCAAGGGGCATAAGGACAACTTCAACGAAATTCTTCCCATGTACATCTGTACCAGCAAATCGACAGCCAGCATGGGAAAGAGTAACTTTGAAACAGCCATTACCAAAAGCGAGAAAGCCATCAAGGTGCACAGCATCAAGAAGCGTCCAATCATCAAGGGTAATAAGAAACGTACAGAAAAGGAGAAAGAGTTCCTTGCTCGCAAGGAGTTCAATCCCTACATGTACCATGCTTGGCTCACAATGGCTGATGCTCAGTTCCAGAAGGGTGAGTTCTTTGAGGCGGCTTCCACATACAACTACATTCTTCGGTTATATAGTACACAGCCGGATATCACGTCTGTTGCAAAGGCAAAGCTGGCGAGATGTTATGTTGCATTGAATTGGCCTTACGATGCTGAAGACTTGCTTAACAAAATGAAGCGTGACAGCATCACACGAAAAGGACAGAAGGAAGTCGAGAACACCAAGGCAGGCTACTATGTGCTTACACATCAGTATGCAGAAGCTATTCCTTATCTGAAGAATACTATAAAGACAACTCGAGGCAAGTTGCCTAAAGCCCGTCTCAACTTCTTGCTTGCCCAACTCTATCATGAAACGGGTCGAGATACGATGGCATACAAGGCTCTTTCTCATGTAATACGCGCCAATCCCCCATACGAAATAGCGTTTAACGCTCGTATCATGCAGACTGAGGTTATGCACAAGGGTAAGTTTCGCCAAATGATTGCCCGCCTGAAAAGGATGGCACGCAGCGACAAGAATAAAGACTATCTCGACAAGGTTTATTATGCAATGGGAAACATCTATCTCAGCAACGAAGATACCACACATTGCATATATGCCTGGGAGAAAGGCCTGAAGGAAAGCAAGAAGAATGGTCCTGATAAGGCAACGTTGTTGCTGCATTTGAGTCAACTTTACTGGGAACAAGAGAACTACATCGAAGCTGCTCGTACATACAAGCAATGTGTCGCTGCATTAGACAGAGAGCATCAGGAATACAAAGAAACAGACCGTCGTAGCAAGATACTTACTGAACTGGAGCCCCACCTAAGTACTATTAAACTTCAAGATAGCCTACAAGTCCTTGCTGCGAGCCCTGAAGAGGTTTATCTGGCAGCCATTGATCGTGTTATTGCCGAACTTCGTAAGAAAGAAAAGGAAGAGGCGAGAAGGGCTGCAGCTGCAGGAACGCTTAATCCTGGTGCCATGAATAATACAGCTATGGCTGCTGGTGCAACAGGGATGGCAAGGCAAACTGGAGCAGGTCAGATGGGTATGATGGATGGTCCACAAACAGGAGAATGGTACTTCTACAATCCTACGGCTGTTCGCAGTGGTGCTCAAGAGTTCCAAAGGCGTTGGGGTATGCGTCGTAACGAAGACTATTGGCGCATCAGCAACAAGCAATCTCTGGTGAAGAACAATCCGGAATTCGAGGACTTCAATTATGACGAAGCAGCTGCTGACAGCCTCTTCGGTGCCGCGAATAGTGCAGAAGCCGACAGTCTCGCTTCGGCAGAACAGGCTCGTAGGGACTCTTTGGCAAATGATCCTCATGAGCGTGAGTTCTATCTTAAGCAAATTCCTTTCACCGAGGAACAGATGGAGGAGTCTAACAGACTGATTGGCGATGCCTTATACAAAGCAGGAATCCTGGAACAAGAGCAGTTGGAGAACTTCCCATTGGCTGAGCGAACGATGATAAGGTTCCTGAATGATTTCCCTGAACACGAAGGCACGGACAATATCTTCTATCACCTTTTCCTGCTTTACGGCAGACTAAATGATGTGGAGAGTGCGGAAGAGTTTAAGGGCTATTTGCTCGAGGACTTCCCAGAAGCCAAACTTGCTGCACTGTTGGGCAATCCCAATTATGAGATGATAGCTCGCAAAGGCAAGCATGTTGAAGACAGTATCTATGCCGAGGCCTATGCTGCTTATCAAACAGAACAATATAATAAGGTAGAGGAGAACTACCAGTTCAGCACGGACAACTTCCCCGAGGGAAAGCACAGAGCTCGCATGATGTTCATTCGTGCCATGAGTTCTCTCTACGACGGACAGCGTGATACCTTCATGGTGACACTTCGAGATGTTGTGCAGAAGTTCCCACGAGAGGAAGTTTCGGAGATAGCGTCAGCCATTGTGAAAGGTCTTGACGAGGGACGTATGCTGATGGATGACCGTTATGATGCCAGCAGTATTTGGAGCAGACGCACCCGTTCTGAGAGTGCTGACAGCACAGCAGCGGCTCCGGAACTCAAGGACAACCGATATACAGACTTCAACTTCGTCCTTGCTTATCCGACAGGAGGCCTCGATGAGAACATCTTGATTTACGAGATGGCGCACTATAACTTCACGAACTTCATGGCGCGCAACTTCGACATTGAGATTCAAGCCGATGCCGGACTGACCTTAATGATAATCAAAGGCTTCCTCTCTTATGACGAGGTGCACGCTTATGCTCAGAAACTCTATGCTGACGATCATATGCGAACAAGGCTGGAAGGCATCAGAACCCTGCTTATCTCCGATGACAACCTGAAGATGATTGGCAAGGAGTTCAGCGTAGATGACTACACAGAGTTCTACGACCAGCACTTTGCTCCGCTTGAAATCCCTGAAGACTTGAAGATAGACACTCCGGCAGATCTGG
>JAGCFN010000147.1 GCA_017650085.1 Bacteroidaceae bacterium
ATCAGAGTGAAATAGGCGGGTCTACTTTCTGCACTTTCTCAACCTTGACGGGAGGTCCTCCATAGAGAACCCTCACTCTGTCAATGGGTTGTTTCTTGTCGACGATGCCTGGAGGAGGTCCGTAAAGCTCCACAGTTCCGTCTCCTTTCTGAATTTTCTTGGCTGTCTTGCATGCTGCGAAGCCCAACAAGGTGATGAGCGAGCCCAGCATCAACCGCCAGAATGCGTGAATTTTCTTTGCCATAGTTTTATTGGTCGTTTAGTTGTTTAGTCGTTTTGTCGTTTGGGGAAGTTTGCTGTCTTTGGGTCGTAAGGGAAACTATCTTCCCTAAACGACCAAAAGACTAATTCCCTAAACGACTAACATGCATTTTCTTCATGTGGCAGAGCAACAGTTTGCCCTCATCGTCCCTGAGGTGCATGCCACCTCCTTCGCAGTAGCGCCAGTATTTGCAGCCTTCGCAATCGTCCGTTTTCATCCATTTGTGATTGCGATGAGGCTGGAAACGATGCTCCCAGACATCCATGAAGTCGTCTTCGTAGATGCTTCCCTGCCTATAATTCGACCTGATGCTCGTGCAAGCACTGATGCCTCCATCGACCAGGACGGAAGCCACCGTGATGCCTGCCACGCAGCGGAACATCCAGTCGCGAACGTCCCCTTCGTACGGCCCGAGGAAGCCTTCGCAGCCGTAGGAAGCGTGAATCCGACCCTCTTTGCGTGTCTCGCGAATGAAGTCGAGCAGTCCCTTGAGTTGTTCTCCCGTCAGTTGCAGGTCTTTGTCCTGAGCCCCTCTGCCAACAGGGAAGATGGTGGCGAGCCGCCAATCCGTGACGCCTTTGCCGATGAGGAATTCTTTGAGCTCTGGCAAGGTGTCGTAGTTGTGCTGATGAACGCAGGTCATCACATCGTAGACGAGTGACGGATCGCGCACTACCATGTCGATTGCCTGGCTTGCCATGCGGAAACAATCGGGGTTTCGACGCAGCCAAGTATGCTGTTCCTCCAGTCCGTCCAGGCTGATTGTGATGGAGCAGAGTCCTGCATCCTTCAGTTTGAAGAGCATTTCTGGCGTCAGGTAGAGCCCGTTTGTCACCATTCCCCAGGGGAAACCGCGAGTCGAGATGCCTTTTGCACACTCCACAACGTCCTCTCTCACAAGGGGTTCACCTCCGCCAAGGATGACGAAAACCTTGCTCGGGTCTCTTTTCGTGGCGACATTGTCCAGCACCTTGAAGAAGTCTTCCTTGGGCATGTCGGGCACCGTGGCAGCCTGTCTGCAATCGCTTCCACAGTGGCGGCAATGGATGTTGCAGCGAACGGTGCTCTCCCAGAAGAGTTGTCTGAGGGGATGTTCCTGCTTGAGGCTATTGTTCAGGAGTCTGGAAGCCTCGAGCGCCAAAGTCCGTCTTATGCCCAACTTCTTGCTTTTCATGTCGCAAATATACGAATAAAATGATTACGAAGGTGCAAGATTAAGAATTATTAACCTGTTACGTTGGCAAAGTTAACGTGTTACGTTTGCCTTTTTAACGTGCCACAATTGCAAAGTTAACGTGTTAAGTTTGCATTTTACTAGTGCCACGTTCTGAAACGAAAAAGGAGCAGCGCTCCGAAGAGTGCTGCTCCCTTGTCTTGGATGCTATGCTGCGTCATGAAACTTCGATAGCCTTGCTGAGTTTTTTCTCTTCCTTCACCATCTTAGGCATGGTGACGGTCAGGATGCCGTCCTCAACCTTAGCGGAAATCTTGTCGCGCTCAACATCGTCGGGCAGCGTGTAGTTCTGTTCGTAGTTCGAGTACGAGAACTCGCGCCTCAAGTAGTGATGCTTCTTGTCCTCGTGCTTGTGTTCGCACTTGTTCTCAATGGCGATGGCCAGATTGCCGTCCTCATTGATGTTAACACGACAGTACTCTTTCTTGATGCCGGGAGCTGCGAGCTCCATTGTGTAAGCCGTTTCACTCTCTTTCACGTTGACTGCCGGAGCTGTACTGCCAGTTCGAGGCATAAGATCTGTGTTCAGGAAATCTTCAAACAACGTTGGCATCCAATTGTTTCTAAACATTACTGGTAACATAATCATACCTCCTAATTATATTTTTGGTTAAACATTTCACCTAAACATAAACAATAGGTGTGCCAACCCAGAAATGTGACCAGAATGTGGACAAACGGCGACAAAAAGTCATGTCAAATTGACAAAGCCCTTCTGCCAAAGAAGAAACGTGAGATGCCTACAAGGTCCATCAACTTTGCTATCAGGAGGCTTCCCATCACACAAAATGCGAGAGAGACTGCCAGGAAGAGTATTCCAGTCGGGTCGAACTTGAGATAGGGGACAAACTGCTTGCACAGAACCGTAAAGATGGGCGAGAAGACGTAGAGCATCAAACTGTTCCGGCCCAGGAAGAGGAAGGCCTGGTGCAGCCTTTCGGGCAGATGTCTGTAGATGGAAAGCAGGGAGGAAATGGCGAAAAAGGTAATCAGGGCTCCGTTCAGACTTGCTTGATTGGGATTGTCCGAGAAGCATGCCAACAAAGCGAAGACAATGATGCTGAGCCTTGTAGGCAGGAAAAACATCAGGAAATTCGTGCCGCTCTGGCGAAGAACTGCTCCTGCCAGAAAGTAAAGGGCAGAAGAAAACGACAGAATCCCCAATCCGCGAGCTATAATATAATAAGCGATACCAATCAGGATGAAACGTGTCGCCATCCCTCGCTCCACATTATTATATATATAATAGTACAGCGCTCCACAAAGGATGATTGCGTGCAAGTACCAATACGGGCCGAGAGGATGCAGGAAAAGGTGCTTGAGATAGACCCAAGTGGTGAGGTGTTCGATGTGCTCGTTAATGGGAAGAATCGAAGCCATATAGATGTATCCGCTCTCCATAACGACATAGGGAACCGCCAGCCAAAGGAGAGTCTTCAGGAAATCCTTGGGCTCCTTGCTGATGTTCATCAGGTAACCCGAGATGAGAAGGAAGCCAGGCATGTGGAAGGAGTACACCACCTGCTTGATGTCGGGGTGCAACTGTTCGAACCACACCAAGTGGAAACTGATGACGAGCAGTATCAGGACGCCCTTCAGAAAGTCGATTTCCTTGATTCGCGGCATAGGTCCTTTTCTTTTACTTCTTCAGTCCTTCGATGGCTCTCCTTAATGAAGGCGTGAGTGCAGGGATGCCGTGAGAGGTGGCATACGCTTCGAGAGCGTCGAGTTTCATGACTGCAACATATTTTTTCTTCAGTTCCTGCTTCTTCTCCTTGAAGTCTTTTGTGTCGATGTAGGCATGTTCGGTGGTGTATGTCTCGATGATGAGCTTCATGCGACCCTTGCTGCCGTTCCATTCCCAATGGTCCGAAGACATCACCAGGTCTGCAGCCGTTGCGTTCCCATCCTCGTCGAGATCGAAAGCCACGTTGAATTCGTAGTCGTATTCCCTCTTTTCTCGGGCCTTAAGCAACCTGTCTTGCCCGAGCCTTTTGTTGCGATACATCTGCATTTTGCCAGCATCGAGCGTCATGTGCACTTCGTCCTTTTCGGTCTCGATGAAGCCCACGGTGCCTTCCGGATTGCTGACTCTTTGCCTTCCCTTGCCTTCGTCGGTCACCGTCACGAAGTAGTAGTCTCTTACTTTGCCGCCCTTCACGAGGTCGATTGCCCCGCCTTTGCGTAACTTGCCGGCATGGAACTCCTGTGCCCTTGCACCCCAGGTGATGCTGGCACCCGTGCTAATGCTGAACTCGCCATAGCTTTGCGTGTAGCCTCCGGACTTGATTTTCTTCTTCTCCACATCGTAGGCATTGGGCATGATGCCTGCCAGATAGTAGCGAAGAGAGTCGTTGGCGAAGGCATAGACCCTGTAGTAAGTCTCCACGTAGATGAGCGGCTTGGGCTTCACCACGATTTCTGCGAGACTGTAATCAAGGTCTTCCATCATGACTTTGCCAGCCTGCAAGGACGCCACATCCACGAGCTTCGACTTGAAGGCCACGTGCGTGAGGAGAACTTTCTTTGCTCCCTTCACGTCGAGAATCGTTCCGCTCAGGTCGGTCGTGCCAATCATATTGCCGTCCTCGCTGAGGACTGTTACCAGATGAATGCCGTTGCCTTCGTTGTCGACAACAGTTATCTTCTGGGCCTTCACACTTAATGTCATCAACAGGAGTGCTGCAAGGGTAAAGAGACACTTCTTCATAAAAACAATCTTTATTTGCTGCAAAGGTACGAAAAATAGTTCATAGTTCATAGTTCATAGTTCATAATTATTTACTACCTTTGCAGAAGAAACCATACAAAACACGATATTATGACCAAGCGAACCCTCTTATTTTTCATTTTTCACTTTTCATTTTTAATTCTTTTTGCTCAGACAATCAGCATCACGACTGACCATACGCAACTGGTCCTCAAGGTGAATTCCCAGAAACGGCTCTGCCAGACCTACCTTGGAGAACGCCTCTCTGGCCAGACCGACCTTTCTGGGCTTTCTATGCCCCAAGCTGGGTTGAGCAGTTCAACCATCAAGGGCCTTGAGGTTTACCCGGTTATGGGCACGGAGGACTACTACGAGCCGACCTTCGAGATTCGTCATGCTGATGGGAATCCCACTTCTGTCCTGAAGTATGTAAAGCATTCGCAGCAGGGGAACGAGACTTCCATCCTGCTTCGCGACGAGGTTTATCCAGTCGAGGTCACATTATATTATAAGGTGTTTCCGCAGGAAGACATCATCCAGCAATGGGCTGAAATCAAGCACGAGGAGAAGGGAAAAGTCCTTCTTGGCCGCTATGCTTCGTCCATGCTCTATTTCGAGGCTCCCCAGTACTACTTGACCGAGTTTTCGAGCGACTGGGCAAAGGAGATGCAGATGCTCAGCCAGGAACTCCAGTTCGGCAAGAAAGTGGTCGATTCCCGCCTTGGAACTCGTGCCAATATGATGGCTCAGCCCTTCTTCGAGGTTGGAATCGGAAGTCCTGTCAGCGAGAATGACGGAACCGTTTTGATGGGAACACTTGGTTGGACGGGCAATTTCCGCTTCACTTTCGAAGTGGACAATCAGCACGTTCTCCGAGTCGTTAGTGGCATCAATCATGATGCTTCCACCTATCTCCTGCAGAAAGGCGACATCTTCAGAACAGCCGATTTCTTCTTCACGCTCGCCAAAGGAACTGGCGAAGGCAGTCGAAGGTTCCAACGATGGATGATGAATCATCAACTTCACAAGGCCAAGGACGACCGAATGACACTCCTCAACAACTGGGAGAACACTTATTTCGACTTCAACGAGGAGAAACTGGTGGAGCTTTTCGGCGAGGCAAAGGACTTGGGTGTCGACCTCTTCCTGCTCGATGACGGTTGGTTCGGCAACAAGTACCCGCGAAAAGACGACCACGCAGGCTTGGGAGATTGGCAGGTGACAAAGGACAAGTTGCCTCAAGGCATTCCCTATCTCGTCAAGAAAGCCAAGGAAAACGGCGTCGCCTTCGGCATTTGGATAGAGCCCGAAATGGTCAATCCGAAGAGCGAACTTGCGGAGAAACACCCCGATTGGCTCATTCAGTTGCCTTCCAGAGAGACCTACTATTTCCGCAACCAGATGGTGCTCGACCTCTGCAACCCAAAGGTTCAGGACTTCGTGTTTGGCGTAGTTGACAATCTGATGCAGGAGAATCCCGAAATACGCTTTATGAAGTGGGATTGCAACTCGCCCATCACCAACATCTATTCCCCGTATCTCAAAGAGAATCAGGGCAATATCTATGTCGATTATGTGCGCGGACTCTACAAGGTGCTCGACCGTGTGCAGGCCAAGTATCCCGACCTCTATATGATGATGTGCTCGGGTGGGGGAGGAAGGTCGGATGTGACGGGACTCCGTTACTTTACCGAGTTCTGGTGCAGCGACAATACAGATCCCATCGAACGGCTCTTCATCCAGTGGGGTTACTCGCAGTTCATGCCCGCCAAGGCCATGTGTGCCCATGTGACGGAATGGAACAGAAGGGCGAGCATCAAGTTCCGCCTTGATGTTGCATTCCAGGGAAAGTTGGGCTTCGACATCGGTTTGAAGGGACTTTCGAATGATGACCGCCAATATTGTCGCGAGGCTATCAAGGAGTACAAGCGTTTGAAGGAAGTCATCTGGTCGCCCAATCTCTACCGACTCGTCTCGCCTTATGAAGGGCAACATTGTGTCGTTCAGCGCGTTAACGATGCCAAGAGCAAGAGTATCGTCTTTGCTTACGACATCCATCCCCGTTATGGAGAGCTTCTCCTGAACACCCGACTTCAAGGGCTCGATGCAGATGCGAAGTACCGCGTAAAAGAGATTTGCCTGATGCCGGGCAAGCAAAGTTGGCTCCCTTGCAACGACAAAGTCTATACTGGCGACTATCTGATGAAGGTCGGCATCAAGGTGACTTCAGCCAACGACCTGGTGAGCCACATCATAGAGGTAACTAA
>JAGCFN010000148.1 GCA_017650085.1 Bacteroidaceae bacterium
GTATCTCATTGTAAATCTGCTTTTTAGATGAAACATACTACTGATTGCAATTTCAGTATATCAGTATAACAGTATATCAGTAAGATATTTCGAGGTATACAATTTCATTTCCTTTATATAATATATTAATTATTAATTAGTTATATATGTATATAAAGGGGATTTGAAATATAACTGTACTACTGAAATAACTGATATACTGATATACTGATATCGTCTTTACTCACTCTTCCTCTATAAGGCCAAAGAACTTGACCTCGACCAAGGGTGTGTCAGCCGTAGTGAAAGTCAAGTTAAAATTCAAAGAATTTTAAATTCTTGTTTTTAGCCCCGTAGAGCGCTTCTTTTTGCCTCGGAGGCAGAAATATACACCAGATGGATTTGAAGCGATTCTGGGGCAAATTAGAGGGGTTCTGCGGGGTGTCTGATTTCCCTAATGGGTTTGTCTTCTTTTAGAGGCCTTGGAGAAGAAGAGTGAGTCATCAATCACAGTCACAGTCACAGTTAAAAATAAAAGGTGCCTTCTACATCTGGAACCTCTCTTATAACACTTATAACTTATTAATAATTAATTAATTATAATATATATAATATATAAGAGAAGGATGTAGATACCACATAAAAAAACAACTGTGATACTGTGATTGTGATTGCGGATAGTATCAGCAAACTATTTAACTCTCTAAAAGGCAAAGAGTTACAGCATCCTTGGCTATGCCTTCCGTCTCAGGGGAGGTGCAGTTTTCTGCAAAATTACCCTCTAAAATGCCTCAAAAAGCATGCTTGAGACGCCTGTTTTGGTGGATTTTCATGCTTTTTCTGTTCACTTGGCCGATTTCATGTTCTCGTAAAATGACAACAAAAACTATGTTTTTGCAGTCACAAAGGGGCATTTGAGACCCTTCGGCTGCAGTTTTTACGCAAACAGTTCGTCTTTTTGAGGCTATTGTGCGACCAATAGAGACTATATTGAGAGTCGGTTCAGTTCGTTTTTACCATACCGAGGTGCTGAAGGTCGAGGCTGGGAGGCCCTGTTTGTTGCGGAGGTCGGCATCGGTGAAGCCTCTCCAGCCGTAGCGGACTGCTACGGGACGCCATTTAACGGAAGGTGACGAAAGATGTATCTTGTCGCCCTCTATCTTGATGTCGGCAGGATAGAACATGCCATCGTAGGCGGCTATCTCGAAGCCTTTTGTGCAGGTCAGGCCGTCGGCTTTGTCGAAATGCAGGATGATGTCGTTGTCCTTTCCTCGGGCAGCAAAGGTCAAGGTCGGGCCTTCGCAAACCAACTCATGGCCGTAGGTGTGCTTCAACGCAAGCAAGGCAAGACGCTCGCCTACAGGGCGCTTCGTGCGATAATGAACGTCATTCGGGTCGCCGAGGTCGCTGCTGACCGCCATCCATGTGTCTGGCAAGCCTTCCCTGTCGTCCCCTCTAAAGGTGGGGTGGATGGCCAGGCGTCGCTGGCTGTCGCGGAAGGCAGGCCAAGAAGGTCGCGGCAGGCTGCTGAGCTGGACGACATAGAAGGGCAGGGGATGCTTCTTGTGGAACTCGCTCCTCCAGCGCTGGGCAAAGAACTTGCGCCAAGACAGCTCAAGGAGCGTGAACAACCGCTCGTGTGCCTCGATGTTGTGGGCGTTGCTCTCGCCTTGATACCAGATGACGCCACGGATGGGCAGGTGTCCGAGCGGGGCGATGGCTGCTTCGAAGAGGTAGGCAGGCTCGTAGGGATGGCGTTGGAGGGGATTGTATGCAGCCGACTCCTTGTTGAGGGCATGGGCGATGTTCTGCGTCATGCGGCCTCGCGCCCAAGGCTGCCCGAAGTCGCCGTTCCGCCAGTCGCGCAGGATGTTGGGGAACTCCCATTCCAGCGTCGAGCGGTCTATCCAGGACTCCGTCGTAGAGCCTCCTACGGCGTTACAGATGATGCCGATGGGAACGTCGGGCAGGCTGTCGCAAAGCACACGGACGAAGTTGAAGGCGACGGCAGAGAAGCTCCGAACCGATTCGGGCGAAGCCGTCTTCCATCCCTGGAACTCCATGTGGCGCAGCTCGTTCGTATAGCGCAGAACGCTATCGTCCCACTCCACAGCATCCGTCCTCGCTCGCGCGGGCATATTATATATATGTAGGCGGTTGGCGAGGCGCTTGGCGTCGGCAAGGTCCTCGTCGAGCGTGTTGCATTGGTCCACGCGCAGCTCCATGTTCGACTGTCCGCTGGCAAGCCAGATGTCGCCAAAGTAGAGGCTGTCTATCGTGAGCGTCTGCGGCTTGGCTTTCGTCAGGTTCTTGAGCAGATAGGGATACTTCTCGGGATAGTAGAAGCGATAGTGGTCGGGGTTCAGCGGCTTGGCGGTAATGGTAAGCGTGTAGGGGCCGCCAGCCTTCATTTCGGACATCTCCATCCACCACGAGCCATCGGCGCGCGAGAAAGTCTCACCTTCATCCACCACCTTGCCGTCCTTGCTCAGCACGCGTTTTATTTTGCTTCGCGCATTGGCACGACCTTCCAACAGGAGAGGTTCGTCGCGGGGCAAGACAATTCCGCTGGAATAGACAGGCGGCAATTGCAGGCCTCCGTAGTCGCCCGTGAGGGCCGAATAGACGGTCTTCGCCAGAATCTTCGCGCCTTCGGGATTGGGATGGAGGGCGTCGGGGAAGAGGTCGGGACGATTGTGCAGGGGCTCGAAGAGGTCGATGAGTTGCGCTCCAGCTCCTTGTGCAACCCGTTCGATGGCTTCCTGTATCTGCTTGTGCCAGTCGCGTGTGCCGCTCTGGAAGCGCGAGTGACGGTCGAAGATGGGCGTCATCTTGCAGACGAGGATGCGGGCTTCGGGATTCACCAGTCTGAAAGAATCAATCAGGGCACGATAGTTGGGGATGAATTCTTCCTTCCAATCTGGCCAGTTGCGCGGGTCTGTGTCGTTCAAACCCAAGTGAATAACCACCCAATCGGGCTTGAAATCGAGCGCCTGATGGAACTCTGGCAGACCGATGTAAGGCCGATGTCCCTTATATAATAAGGTAGCACCCGAGTGCCCGAAGTTCTGCACCTCGTAGCCTTCGCCAAGCATTTCCTGCAAGCGAACAGGATAGGAGTCGTGCTCGCGGTCTTGCAGGCCGTAGCCGTAGGTGACGCTATTGCCCACACAAGCCACCTTGATCTGCCCAAAAGCCTGAGCCACAAAGCAAAGGCACAATGCCGTCGCAAAGAAAAACCGCCTCTTATCCATACTTAAAACTCGTTACAATGCTGGAAGAAACCTATTTCGTCCAGTTCCTTTCGAAGTTGAATCTCTTCTTCCTCAGTTATGTTCTGGAAGGGCGTTCGGTTGGGTCCGAGGTCGAGACCAATCAGCTTCATGATGCGCTTACCGCCCACAATGTTTCCGCGGAAATGGCAGATGACGTTGATGACCTTCTGCGAGTAATCTTGTAGTTCACGTGCAGCCTGTAAATCTCCTCTGTTCCAAGCATTTATGATGCCAACCAAATTCTTTCCGTTATAGTTCGTCGTGCCTCCGATTCCGCCTTTTGCTCCGCCCATTGCCAAGCAAGGAAGAATGGTTTCGTCTTGTCCGTGAAGCATATCGAACTTGCCGTTTCCGTAGAGTCGGCATTGGTTGTATTCGTACAGACTCTCGAAGGTGTACTTGATACCCGCGAAGTTGGGGATGCGACCATCGACTGCTTTGAGGAACTCTACCATAGGCAGGAAGGCTCCATTGAAGGCAGGAATGTGGTAGAAGTAGAAGGGTAGGGACGGAGCCCCTGCAGCAATCTCCTCGCAGTACTTGACGAGTTCCTCGATTCGGCTGATTTTGGGGAACGGAGGCGCCATGGCTCCGATGCCCCAAGCACCAATCTTCTGAGCGTGCTCGGCCAGTTTTCGGCTCTCGCGAACACAACAACTGCCCACATGAACGATGACCTTGAAGCCTTCGGGTGCAGCCTTTATCCAAGCTTCGGCAAGTTGCATGCGTTCTTCAGGCGTCAGCATATAGCCTTCGCCACTGCTTCCGTTGATGAATACACCCTTCAGTCCGTTCTTCTGCAGCATTTTTGCATATGCAGGGATGGGTTCCAAGTTGATGTCGCCATTCTCGTAAAACGGGGTAAATGGCGCGTCGATAAGTCCGATAATCTTCTCCATATTCTTTGTGTTTTGTATTAGATGAGCGTTTTTTTGTCAGTTTTCGAGAACAAATATAGTAAATAATTCTTAATAATCGCCTATTAAGTATATTTTGAATTTGTTAATTTTGTGTTTTGAATTTATTTTTGTACCTTTGCACCCACGTTTTTAGACCAGAACACTAATTAGATCATCTTTTCATCATATGGAACTTGACATGCTGACGGCGGTTTCGCCTATCGACGGACGTTATAGAGGCAAGACAGAAGCGCTTGCGGAGTATTTC
Organism: Bacteroidaceae bacterium; assembly: GCA_017650085.1. Lineage (GTDB taxonomy): Bacteria > Bacteroidota > Bacteroidia > Bacteroidales > Bacteroidaceae > Physcousia. Next base: position 4,422 of record JAGCFN010000148.1, read on the forward strand.
TCGGAATATGCCCTGATTCGCTACCGTGTCCGCGTTGAAGTGGAGTACTTCATTGCCTTGATGCATCTGCCTCTGCCGCAGTTGCAGGGCATTCCCGTCGGCGATGAGCAGCTTCGCGACATCTACCGTAACTTTACAGAACAGGATGCACAACGTGTGAAGGACATCGAAGCCGTTACGAATCATGATGTGAAGGCCGTGGAATACTTCATCAAGGAGAAGTTCGACGCTATCGGCAATCTGGACCAATACAAGGAGTTCATCCACTTTGGCCTCACCAGTCAGGACATCAACAATACGAGTGTGCCCCTCAGCATCAAGGAAGCTCTGGAACAGGTCTATTATCCTCTGCTTGAGGAACTTATCGCTCAACTGCAGCAGTTTGCCGAAGAGTGGAAGGATGTTCCCATGCTTGCGAAAACTCATGGTCAGCCTGCCAGTCCTACGCGTCTGGGTAAAGAGGTGATGGTGTTCGTCTATCGTTTGCAGCGTCAGCTCGAGATGCTTCGCACAAGTCCCATCACGGCCAAGTTCGGAGGTGCGACGGGCAACTTCAACGCCCATCATGTCGCTTTCCCTCAGTACGATTGGCGCGCTTTCGGACGCAAGTTCACGAGCGAGAGTCTCGGCCTCGAACGCGAGGAATACACAACTCAGATAAGCAACTACGACTGCCTTGGCGCCATTTTCGACGCGATGAAGCGCATCAACACGATCATTATCGACCTTGACCGCGACTTCTGGCAGTATGTCTCGATGGAGTACTTCCGTCAGAAGATCAAGGCTGGCGAAGTCGGTTCGAGCGCTATGCCGCACAAGGTCAATCCCATCGACTTCGAGAACTCGGAAGGCAACCTCGGTATCGCAAACGCCATTCTCGCACACCTCAGTCAGAAGTTGCCAATCTCCCGTTTGCAGAGAGACTTGACCGACTCGACCGTACTGAGGAATGTAGGCGTTCCGATGGGGCACATGCTCATCTCGATTCAGAGCACCCTGAAAGGCTTGCGGAAACTCGTCTTGAACGAAGACGCCATCCGTCGCGACCTCGAGAACTGCTGGGCAGTTTGTGCCGAAGCCATTCAGACCATCCTTCGTCGTGAAGCTTATCCGCACCCATACGAAGCCTTGAAGGCCCTTACCCGTACAGGTAAAGGCATCGACGAGGCGACGATCAAGAATTTCATAGAAGATTTGAACGTCAGCGAATCCGTGAAGGAAGAGTTGCGTGCAATCACTCCGTATACCTATACGGGGATATAAGAAAAACACATTAATCCACAAACACTTAAAAAAGAAATGACTAACGAAGAAAACTGGAGAGAGAAATTCTCCGAATCAGAGAACGGCGACCGCCGCGATGGCTATCGTCCGCAGAGTTACAACAACAACAACGACAGACCTGGTGGTTACGGGCGTCCGATGCGTCCTCGCATTCATCGCGAAGGCGGCTATCAGCCACGCCAGAACAACTATAATCGCGAAGGCGGTTATCGTCCTCGCTACAATCGTGAAGAGGGAGGCTATCAGCCTCGTGAAGGCGGTTATCAGCCTCGTCCTCGCTATAACCGTGAGGGTGGCTATCAACCTCGCGAAGGCGGTTACCAGCAGCGTGAGGGCGGCTATCGTCCCCGCTACAACCGCGAGGGTGGCTATCAGCCTCGTGAAGGCGGCTATCAACCTCGTCAGGGTGGTTATCAGCAGCGTCAGGGCGGTTACAACCGTCGTCCCCGCACGGCCGGCTACAATCCCAATGCTAAGTACAGCATGAAGAAGCAGATTGTGTACAAGGAGACGCATGTTGATCCGGACGAGCCAATCCGTCTGAACAAATACCTTGCAAATGCGGGCGTTTGCTCCCGTCGTGAAGCCGACGAGTTCATCGAGGCCGGCGTAGTGAAGGTTAACGGTGTGACTGTGACGGAACTCGGCACGAAGGTGAAGCGTTCGGACGAAGTGCATTTCCATGATCAGCTTGTCAGCATCGAGAAGAAGGTCTATATCCTCTTGAACAAACCAAAGGATTATGTGACCACTGCCGACGACCCGCAGAACCGCAAGACTGTGATGGACCTCGTGAAGGGCGCTTGCCGCGAACGCATCTATCCTGTAGGCCGCCTCGACCGTAACACAACCGGTGTGCTCCTCCTTACTAATGATGGCGAACTTGCTACAAAGCTGACTCATCCGCAGTTCCTCAAGAAGAAGATTTACCATGTCTATCTCGACAAGAACGTGACGGCTGCCGATATGAAGCAGATTGCTGACGGTATAGAACTCGAGGACGGAGAGATCCATGCAGATGCAGTGGAGTATGCAAGCGAGACCGACCGCAAGCAGGTTGGCATCGAAATCCACAGTGGCCGCAACCGTATCGTTCGCCGCATCTTCGAGCACCTCGGCTACAAAGTCATCCGCCTGGACCGCGTTTACTTTGCCGGTCTGACGAAGAAGAATGTCCGTCGCGGAGATTGGCGTTTCCTCACGGAGAAGGAGGTCGAGATGCTGCAGATGGGAGCGTTTGAGTAATTCATAATTCTCAATTCATAATTCATAATTATATGAAACGTACAAAAGTTATTGACGCTCTGAAGAGCACAGCATACGGCTCGGACATCAATGTGAAGGGTTGGGTTCGCACGAAGCGTGGCGGTAAAGGCATTTTCTTCATTGCCCTGAACGACGGCTCGACCATCAAGAATGTCCAGATTGTGGGCGACGAGGCCAACTTCGAGGAGGAGACTTTGAAGCGCGTCACGACTGGTGCTTGCCTGAGTGTTGTAGGCAAACTCGTGGAGAGCCCTGCAGCCGGTCAGGCTAGCGAGATTCAGGCTACGAGTATCGAGATCCTGGGCGATTGTGACAACACCTATCCCCTGCAGAAGAAGGGTGCCAGTTGGGAATACCTTCGCACAGTAGCTCATTTGCGTCCTCGCACGAACACCTTCGGAGCCATCCTGCGCATCCGTCACAACATGGCGATGGCCATCCACACCTATTTCCACGAGCATGGCTACTTCTATTTCCACACGCCGCTCATCACGGCGAGCGATTGCGAAGGCGCCGGCAATATGTTCCAAGTCACCACCAAGAACCTCTATGACCTGAAGAAGGACGAGCAGGGCAAGATCATCTACGACGACGATTTCTTCGGCGAACAGACTTCCCTTACCGTAAGTGGTCAGCTTGAGGGTGAGCTTGGCGCAACCGCTCTGGGAGCCATCTACACCTTCGGTCCCACCTTCCGTGCCGAGAACTCGAATACTCCTCGCCACTTGGCAGAGTTCTGGATGATTGAGCCCGAGGTGGCTTTCCTCGACCAGGAGGAACTGATGGACCTCGAGGAGGACTTCATCAAGTACTGCGTTCGTTGGGCTCTGGACAACTGCAAGGACGACCTCGAGTTCCTGAACAAGATGATTGACAAAACGCTTCTCGAGCGTCTGGAAGGCGTGCTGAAGGAGGACTTCGTCCGTCTGCCCTACACCGAAGGCATCAAGATTCTTCAGGAGGCGAAGGCGAACGGCAAGAAGTTCGAGTTCCCTTGCGAATGGGGCGACGACCTTGCAAGCGAGCACGAACGCTACCTCGTCGAGGAACACTTCAAGAAGCCCGTCATCATGACCGACTATCCCCGTTCCTTCAAGTCCTTCTACATGAAGCAGAATCAAGAGACTGCCGACGGTGGAAGCGTTGGTTATAAGGGAGCCGTTGCTCCTGGTCCTACGATGCAGGGCACCGATGTGCTCTTCCCCTCGATTGGCGAGATTATCGGCGGCTCGGTTCGTGAGGAGAACTACGACAAGCTGATGAAGGAGGTCAACCGTCGTGGTATGGACCTGACGCACCTGTGGTGGTACCTCGATACCCGCAAGTACGGCAGCTGTCCGCATGCGGGCTTCGGACTTGGCTTCGAGCGCCTCATTCTCTTCGTGACGGGTATGCAGAACATTCGCGACGTCATTCCGTTCCCCCGTACTCCCAGAAACGCTGAGTTCTGATCAGGCTTACAGCTTATTGTTCAATAGAGAGCCCCATCGCTATGGCGGCTCTTTTTTTTTGTATGCTGCGATGTCGCCCAACATAACGTGTCAAATTGGCCACTCTGACGTGTTACGATGCCCACCTTCGCAGGGAATCCCGGAGCGTCAGTTCTTGCAGAGAAGTTGATCAGGTTTCTGTGCGAAGAGACGTTGTCTCTTAATTCCTGCACAAATTGACGCGATTTTCAGCAGGGGCAAATGGAGGGGGAGTGATGTTGCAACAATGCAACCGGAGTCTTTTTGTCGTACTAACTGACATTTTGTCGTGCTTTTGGGTTTTGCACGGAATTTGTTTCAAAAGGGAAAAGGAGATTTTGACTATGATACAGAACAATCCAAATCAGCAACAAGAAGAGAAGAGCCTGCAGAAGTATGCACGCAATCTGGTGGACGAGGCCCGCGCAGGAAAGCTCGACCCCGTCATCGGTCGTGATGACGAGATTCGCCGCGTCCTGCAGATTCTTTCTCGCAGAACGAAGAATAACCCTATTCTGATAGGTGAACCGGGTACGGGTAAAACTGCCATCGTGGAAGGTCTGGCGCACAGAATCCTGCGTGGCGATGTGCCCGAGAACCTGAAGAACAAGCAGCTCTACAGCCTCGACATGGGCGCGCTTGTAGCGGGTGCTATGTATAAGGGCGAGTTCGAGGAGCGACTGAAGAGTGTCGTCAAGGAAGTGACGGAGAGTCAGGGCGGCATCATCCTCTTTATCGACGAGATCCACACCCTCGTGGGCGCAGGAAAGGGCGAAGGTGCCATGGATGCCGCAAACATCCTGAAACCCGCGCTTGCAAGAGGCGAGATGAGAAGTATCGGCGCCACAACGCTCGACGAATATCAGAAGTATTTCGAGAAGGACAAGGCGCTGGAACGCCGATTCCAGACCGTCATGGTGGACGAGCCCGATACGCTCTCCAGCATCAGCATCCTGCGTGGCTTGAAGGAGCGCTACGAGAACCACCACAAAGTGCGCATCCAGGACGATGCTGTCATCGCTGCCGTCCAACTCTCGCAACGTTACATCACAGAGCGCTTCCTGCCCGATAAGGCCATCGACCTGATGGACGAAGCCGCCGCGAAACTCCGTATGGAGCGCGATTCCGTGCCTGAAGAGCTTGATGAAATCAGTCGTCGCTTGAAGCAGCTTGAGATTGAAAGGGAAGCTATCCGTAGGGAAAGCAAAGAAGACCCTAAACTCTCTGCTATCGAGAAGGAGATAGCTGAACTGCGAGGACAGGAGAAGGAGATGCGTCAGCAATGGGAGAACGAGAAGCACCAGGCCGACCAGATCCAGACCCTCAAAGACCGCATGCAACAGCTCCGACAGGAAGCCGAGCAGGCAGAACGCGACGGTAATTACGCTCAGGTTGCAGAGATTCGGTACTCGAAGCTGCCCGAACTCGAAAAACAGCTCAAGGAGAGCTCTTCTGTCAGCAACAAACTGCTCCGCGACGAAGTCACAGCCGACGACATTGCCGATGTGGTGAGCCGTTGGACGGGCATTCCCGTCTCGAAAATGCAGACAAGCGAGACCGAAAAGCTGCTCCATCTGGAAGAGGAACTTCACAAGCGCGTTGTCGGTCAGGAAGAAGCCATAGCAGCCGTCAGCAACGCCGTCCGTCGCAGCCGTGCAGGCTTGCAAGACCCGAAGCGTCCTATCGGTTCGTTCATTTTCCTCGGTTCGACAGGTGTGGGCAAGACTGAGCTTGCAAAAGCTTTGGCTGAATACCTCTTCGACGACGAGAGCATGATGACGCGCATCGATATGAGCGAGTATCAGGAGAAGTTCAGCGTGACCCGACTCATTGGCGCGCCTCCAGGATATGTGGGTTATGACGAAGGCGGTCAACTGACTGAGGCCGTTCGCAGGAAGCCCTATCAGGTCGTGCTCTTTGACGAGATAGAGAAAGCGCATCCCGATGTCTTCAACACCCTGCTGCAAGTCCTCGACGATGGACGTCTGACCGACTCCAAAGGCCGTACCGTCAACTTCAAGAACACCATCATCATCATGACGAGCAACCTCCTGACTGGCGCCGACCTCGACAAGGGAGAGCAAGATGTGCGCGACATGTTGGTACAACGAGGCATCCGTCCCGAATTCCTGAACAGAATCGACGAAATCATCGTCTTCCATCCCCTCAACTGGGGCGAAGTGAAGCAGATAGTCCGTCTGCAGGTCGAGGGAGTACAGAAGATGCTTAAGGAGAACGGCTTGACCTTGGAGGTAAGCGACGAAGCCATCGACCTTCTCGCCAACGAGGGCTATGACCCCGACTTTGGTGCACGTCCCGTCAAGCGCGCCATCCAGCGCCTCCTGCTCGACGACCTCTCGAAGTCGCTCCTTGCAGGCCGACTTGACCGCAACCGTCCCATCAAGGTGGATGCCAAAGACGGCAAACTCACGATGGAATAAGTCCGATAACAAACAAAGAAGCCGAGAGCAATGCCCTCGGCTTCTTCTTTTATGGCCTGATTGGATTAGAGCTTAATCTTGTCGGCAGCGTTCTGGATGGCTTCGTTTGTCTTAGCCTTACCTTCTTCAACAGCTGCCTTGCCTGCGTCAACTGCATCGTTAACTGCACCCTTAGCTGCGTCAACAGCGTCGTTTACAGCACCCTTAGCTGCGTCAACAGCGCCTTCCACAGCATCTTCTGCTGCATCAACTGCGCCTTCTACTGCATCTTCTGCAGCACCTTGTGCTTCTTCAACTGCTGCGCCAGGAAGAGCGGCAACCTGGTCGAAAACCTTTGTCAGAGGAGTAACGTCGATGTTGAAATTCTTCAGAGCCTCAGCATTCTCTTCAACAAAAGCCTTGATCTTGGCAGCATACTGCGAAACCTTCTCGATGTTACCTGCATCCACGAGTTTGCTCAACTGAGTCTGGACGGTTTCGAGAGCAGCATTGATAGCTGTTGCATCACCAGCCTGAACCTTTTCAGCGAGAGCGCTAACGACTGCTTCGGGAGTAGCCTTCTCGAAATCGAGGTCTTCGGCGATCTTGTTACCTGTGCAAGCTGTCAAAAACATTGCAGCAACTGCTGCCATTGCAAAAAACTTTTTCATAATTGTTTAATTAATAGGTTAATAAAAAGGGTTATTAAAACTGTTTATTCTCTCTTTCTTGTTTTGATTTCTTAATTTCTTATCTCCACACCTTCCGGAATGTCTATTTGAGTCGGTATCTGATTGCGTTTGAGCACATTTCCCTGGATGGTGATGTCGCGGAATTCGCCTGTGCCGTCGAAGCCCTTCACGTTGCTCGCAGGATTGATGTAGATGCCCCAGTGATTGTCGAGCAGCTGGTTGCTGCTGATGAGGACGTCGCTCATGAAATAGTTGCCGTAGAACCCCGCTCCGGCGTTGCCGTAGGAGAGGTTGTCAATGACGCTGATGTGGCGTGCTCCCTGTATGCTGATGCCGTGATTTCGGCCGTTCTTCACGATGTTTCCGCGGATGATTTGGCCCTTGCCTTCCGTCATCGGCTGACGTCCGTTAGCACCATTCCCGAAGCGCGACTGATCCTCCACGAAGATGCCGTTGTTGCCACAACCTACACAGATACAATTCGTTATGATGAAATTCTCGTCCTCGTAGCCACGAAGTCCGATGCCGATGCCGCTACCTCCGCCCTTTCCTTCCGTCCAGTTCCGACCGCCTTCTATCACGCGTACATTATTTATTAATACACGATTGAGGAAATCGACGCCAAGAGATGTCGCTGGCGTTCCGCGAAGCACGAGGTCGTCGAAAACAGCATCCGTAAGTGGTCGGATATTGAAGGCTTTGCAGTCGGTGGAGTAGGAGGTGGGCTTCATGCCGTAGCCATCGACGGTGAAATGCTCGAAACGCACGCTCTCGATAGCAGGGAAGTCGCCCTGCTTCGTGCTCTCGCCCATGAAGAGCGACCAGTTGCTCGTGCCAATCATCTTCAGGATGGTGCTCTGCACGGAGACGCCTTGCAGGCAAACCTTTGAGCGCCAATGGATGGTAGAGCGGAAGATGTACTGACCGGAAGCGAGCTGAATCGTTCCGCCGCCTTCGGAGTGCACTTTATCAACAAGAGCCTGGAGTCGTTGAGAGTTGTCCCACATCTGCGGAGCCACAAAATACTCAGCGGCTTCGTAAATGGCTGCGTCTGCTTGCCCAAAGAGCACAATCAGGCACAAAAACAACTTGAAACGTGTCATCATTTCAAAAAATGAGGCATTTCCGCAGCGAATTTACATTTATTAGACGATATCAGCAAAGAAAAATGCAAGAAATTTGCCGTCTGAGCTTGAAAATTACGTAAAATATCCTTATTTTTGTACTCAAAATATGCTGAAAGTCACAAATCCACTCGTTTGGTTGGCCCGTTTCCGTCATCGAAAGGGTTACGGCGTTCACAGTCCTTTTGCCTTCCGTTTCATCACGGATGTCATTTATGAGCATCAGCCTTACTATGCTTACAAGGAACTGGACGCGCAACTGCCCTTCAGCAAGCGGTTTCGGCAGCGAAAAGGACTGCATCTGCTCCTTCGTCTGGCCAATCATCTGCAACCTTCCACCATCTTGCTCCCCAAAGATGCATGGTGGGAGAAACGCTATCTGCAGAACGGTTGCAAGAGCGCCAGAATACATTGTGTCAAGCAAGTAGGGGAGGTGAGTATGTGCTTCCTGAAAGAGCCCGCAGACGAGGTTTTGCAGCATCTGGGAGAACATTCCGTGCTCTTGCTTGACAACTTGCACCGGTATCGCGAATGGTTCAAAAGCATCCCATCCGTTGTCAGTTTCGATCTCTACGACTTTGGCATAGCCTTCTTCGACAAACAATACAACAATCAATACTATAAAGTGAATTTCTGATGAAAGTCTATACTAAAACAGGTGATGCCGGAACGACCTCCCTCGTTGGCGGCAAACGCGTTCCGAAGGATTGTGCGCGGCTGGAAAGTTACGGCACAATCGATGAGCTGAATGCTCATGTCGGCCTTTTGCTTATCTATGTCTCTGAGAATCAGGACAGGGAATGCCTCATTTCCATTCAGAACCGTCTCTTCGTCGTAGGTGCTCAACTTGCAACCGAAGCGCCGAATGTGCCTTCCTCGGTCATCACGGACGATGATGTTTCAATCCTAGAGAACAACATAGACAAGGCTAGCGAAGGATTGCCGAGATGGCGGGGTTTCACGCTTCCTGGAGGCTGCAGAGAAGCAGCTGAAGCGCATGTTTGCCGCACTGTCTGCCGACGAGCCGAACGTCGCATCCTGACACTCAATTCCGAGGAAAAAGTCGACCCGCAGCTCCTCAAATACATTAATCGCCTAAGCGACTACTTCTATGTTCTCGCTCTTCGTCTGAATTTTTTGCATGGAACGGAAGAAATTTTGTGGCAAAAATGATGCAGATAATAAAAAATGTTGTATCTTTGCACACCGAAATTGAAAAAACACTAAGAATACACTAAAAAGCACTAAAAACTCTATGTATTGGACATTGGAATTAGCTTCAAGATTGGAAGATGCACCTTGGCCCGCAACCAGGGAAGAGTTGATTGACTACGCAACCCGTAGTGGCGCACCTCTCGAAGTCATCGAAAACCTGACTGAAATGGAAGATGAAGGCGAAGTCTACGAAACCATCGAAGACATTTGGCCCGACTATCCTACCAAGGACGACTTCCTCTTCAACGAAGACGAATATTAGAAGGCAATATATTATTCAAACTATTTAAAACCAGCGAGATGGACAATGATTTATTTGTTTGTCTCGCTGGTGTTTTATAGCTCTTTCTTAAATTCCGGTTTTACAAATATGACAAATAGAGGTAGTTGGTCTGGGCAGGGTATTCTGCAGCAAGGGTGTCAATCTGATTGACTGTCGGCATAATGCCTAATTCCTGACGCCATTTGCGAACTGCAAGTCCTGCTCGTTCCATATTCATGCCTGATTCGAGACCAAGGGCACGAGCTATTTGGAAATCGGAGAAGCCGTACGTCTTCGCTTCAAGCAACAGCGTGGAAAACTCCGGGGCTTCGAGGGCTTCCAGGAATTCAGAATACTCAGCGCTGCCATAGTATTCCGCTAACCATGAGAACTCCTTGAGCCTGTCGTTGACCAACACGATGTGCTTGAGCTTCTCGAGGAACCAACGGTCAATTTTTGTCAGGCGATGTATCTGCTCAACAGAATACCCCATCATCATGGCCTTGGCAACGGCGAAAACACGTAAGTCCGTAGCATGTTGGAGAGCTTCGGGAACGTTCGGAATCTTAATCTCGTGGTTATCCACAAAACCATGCATACCTTGTCCTATCATGCGCAAGCCTTTCTGTATGGCCTCTTCGAAAGTGCGACCAATAGCCATCACTTCGCCTACGCTCTTCATGCTGGAGCCTAACTCGTGGTTCACGCCGTGGAACTTGGAGAGGTCCCAACGCGGAATCTTGCATACCACATAGTCGAGGGCAGGCTCGAAGAAGGCGCTGGTGGTCTTAGTGACGGAGTTCTTCAGCTCGAAGAGTCCATAGCCGAGGCCGAGCTTGGCAGCGACGAAGGCCAAAGGATAGCCTGTGGCTTTGCTTGCCAGAGCAGATGAGCGGCTGAGACGGGCGTTGACTTCGATGACGCGATAGTCTTCGGAAGCAGGGTCGAGAGCATATTGCACATTGCATTCGCCAACAATGCCGATATGACGTATTATCTTGATGGCAAGTGCACGCAGCTTATGGTACTCGCTATTGCTGAGTGTCTGCGAGGGAGCTACCACTATGCTCTCGCCCGTATGGATGCCGAGAGGGTCGAAGTTCTCCATGTTGCAGACCGTGATGCAGTTGTCGTAGCGGTCGCGCACCACTTCATATTCAATCTCCTTCCATCCTTTCAGGGACTTCTCGACCAGCACCTGAGGCGAGAAGGCAAATGCTTCCTCTGCTTGTGCCAACAGTTCGTCATCGTTGTCGCAGAAGCCCGAACCAAGGCCACCGAGGGCATAGGCGGCACGCAGGATGACGGGAAAACCCAACTCGTGTGCTGCCTTTTGTACCTCCTCGATAGTGCTGCAAGCCTCGCTTTTGATGGTCTTCACGCCAATCTCATCAAGTCGCTTGACAAAGAGGTCGCGATCTTCGGTGTCGATGATTGCCTGAACAGGTGTGCCAAGCACTTTGACACCATACTTTTCGAAGACACCTTTCTTATATAGTTCCACACCGCAGTTCAAAGCCGTCTGTCCGCCGAAGCTCAACAGGATGCCATCCGGTCGCTCCTTTTCTATGACATGCTCCACGAACTCAGGCGTAACGGGTTGGAAATAGACAGTGTCTGCAACGTCCTTCGAGGTTTGAACAGTTGCGATATTAGGATTGATGAGCACCGACTTGACGCCCTCTTCTTTCAAGGCTTTCAGCGCTTGAGCGCCGCTATAATCAAACTCTCCTGCCTGACCAATCTTGAGGGCGCCACTGCCAAGAAGGAGAACTTTCTCTGGGCGTTTACTCATTTGGCCGTTTGGTTGTTTAGGTGAATCAGCTTCTTTTCCCAAACGACTAACAAACTCATCGAACATCCATTCCGTATCAGTTGGTCCGGAGCAGGCTTCGGGGTGGAACTGTGCAGAGAACCACGGCATTGTCTTGTGGCGAATGCCTTCGTTGGAGCCGTCGTTCATGTTTACGAACAGAGGTTCCCAGTCGGCAGGCAATGTCGAGGCATCGACGGCATAGCCATGATTCTGGCTCGTAATAAAGCACCTAGTGGTACCCACATGCTGCACTGGCTGGTTATGACTGCGGTGTCCATACTTCAGTTTATACGTCTTAGCACCTGCTGCCCTTGCTAGAAGTTGATTGCCAAGACAAATACCCATGAGTGGTCGCACGTTTGGATTGTTCAAGAAGGTACGAATGTGCTCAACAGTTTTACTGCATTGTTCAGGGTCACCAGGACCATTCGCAAGGAACAAACCATCGAAGTCAAGCTGGTTGAAATCATAGTTCCATGGAACCCTGATGACCTCTACGCCTCGACTAATTAAGCAGCGGATGATGTTTGCCTTGACGCCACAGTCAACAAGCACGACTCGTTTACCAGCTCCCTCATTATAGCGGATGATTTCTTTGCAACTCACTTGCTCCACCCAATTGATGCTTCCGTAATCTATGATCTCAGGATATTCAGAGTCCTCCGAAACGACAATTCTCCCTCTCATTACACCACACTCTCTGAGCCGCTTAGTGAGCCTTCGCGTATCGACACCGGTGATGGCGGGAATCTTCTCGCGCCTTAACCATTCGGAGAGAGACTCCTTGGCATTCCAATGGCTGTACTTCTCGCTATAGTCTGCTACAACAAGGCCTTTGACATGAATCCTCTCGCTTTCCATGAACTTTGGCAAAGGCACGCCTCCTGTATATGGAACACCATAGTTTCCTATCAAGGGATAAGTAGTCACCAGTATCTGTCCTGCATAGCTTGGGTCGGTCAGGCTTTCCGGGTAGCCTGTCATCGCAGTATTGAACACCACTTCGCCAACAGCATTAGCTTCGTAGCCAAATGACCAGCCACAGAACTCTGTGCCATCATCAAGTATCAGTCTTGCTTCTCGCTTCATTATTTTGTTATTATGTCAATATGCCTGTTCGTGAACACCTTTGACAGCTCTTCCGCTGGGGTCGTTCATATTCTTGAATGCCGCATCCCATTCAAGAGCGATGGCTGTGGAGCACGCCACGCTTGCCTCCTGATTGACGCTTTGGGCAGCAGAGTCGCTGGGGAAATGTTCGGCGAAGATGCTGCGATAGTAATACTCCTCCTTGTTGAGCGGCGGATTGATGGGGAAGCGTTCTGCAGCATGTGCCATCTGTTCATCGCTGACAGCTTCGGAGGTAATCTTCTTCAACGTGTCAATCCACGAGTAACCTACGCCATCGCTGAACTGTTCCTTCTGTCGCCAAGCTATCTCCGCGGGCAACATGTCGGCAAAAGCCTCGCGGACTATTTTCTTCTCAATTGTCGAGCCTGGACACATCTTTGCTTCGGGATTGGTGCGCATGGCCACATCGAGGAACTCCTTGTCGAGGAAAGGCACACGCCCCTCTACGCCCCAAGCCGAGAGGCTCTTGTTGGCACGGAGGCAATCGTAGTAGTGAAGCTTGCTGAGCTTACGAACCGTCTCCTCGTGGAAGGCCTTTTCGCTGGGTGCTTTGTGGAAATAAAGGTAGCCGCCGAACACTTCGTCTGCACCCTCGCCGCTGAGCACCATCTTGATACCCATCGACTTGATGACACGGGCTAGCAGGTACATCGGGGTTGAAGCACGGACGGTCGTCACGTCGTATGTCTCGATGAAGTAGATGACGTCGCGTATGGCATCAAGCCCCTCCTGTATGGTGTAATTGATTTCGTGGTGCACGGTGCCGATGTGGTCAGCCACCAGCTTCGCTTTTGCCAAGTCTGGTGCTCCCTTTAAGCCTACTGCGAAGGAGTGCAAGCGAGGCCAATAGGCTCGTGTCTGCGAATTGTCTTCTATGCGATGCTCGCTGAACTTCTCGGCTATGGCAGAGATGACAGAAGAGTCAAGCCCGCCGCTGAGCAGAACGCCATAAGGAACGTCGGACATTAACTGACGCTTCACGGAGTCTTTCAGAGCATCGCGGATAGCATCAACACTTGCTTCGTTGTCCTTTACAGCATCATAGTCGAACCAATCGCGCTTGTAATACCTTTTTATTCCTGGTTCTTCACTCCAGTAATAGTGCCCTGGCAGGAAAGGCTCATATCGTTCACACTGACCTTCGATTGCCTTCAGTTCGGAAGCCACATACACCGTACCGTCACTGTCATAACCTATATATAAAGGTATCACGCCGATGGGGTCGCGGGCAATCAGGAAAGCATCCTTCTCTTCGTCATAAAGGGCGAAGGCAAAGATGCCATTGATGTCCTCCAGAAAGTCGATGCCCTTGTCGCGATAGAGCGCAAGGATGACTTCGCAGTCGCTGCCTGTCTGGAAGTCATACTGTCCTGCATATCGGCGACGAATCTCCTGATGATTGTAAATCTCGCCATTGACAGCCAACACTTGTTTCTTGTCGGACGAGAACAAAGGCTGTCCTCCACTTTCCGGGTCAACGATGGAGAGACGTTCGTGAGCAAGGATAGCCGAGCCGCCACAATAGATGCCACTCCAGTCCGGGCCGCGATGACGTATCTTCTGACTCATGCGCAGCGCCTTATCGCGCAGTTCGTGCGTCTGCTGCTTAATGTTGAAGATTGATACTATTCCACACATGATGTGATTAACTATATGACTATTTACATTATGTTTTCTTTATATTTCACAAATGCTTGATTTACTAGGCGGTTGCCGCCTGGGGTGGGATAATGTCCGGTGAAGTACCAGTCGCCCTTGTGATTGGGACAAGCAGCATGCAGGCCTTCGATGGTCTGAAAGACAAACTCGACTGGTGCTTGCATTCCTGCTGGACGAAGCATCTCGGCCATCTTTTGGTTTATTTCTTCTGTACTGAAAGGCTTGTAGATGGCACTGACACAATTGGTCTGCTCTGCCGCAGGCTTGCGAAGTTCTGCAAGACAAGCCTCGTATGTGTCTGTGATTAACTGCCACATGCCACGCTCTTCGATGAGGGCAATGGTAGCGCGAAAGGCGCAGAACTCTTCAAGCCGTGCCATGTCAATGCCGTAGTAGTCGGGGTAGCGAATCTGCGGCGAACTGCTGACCATCACAATCTTCTTGGGATGCAGACGGTCGAGAATCTTGAAGATACTCTCCTTCAACGTGGTGCCCCGTACAATGGAATCGTCGATGATGACGAGGTTGTCTTCGTATGGCCGAAGGGAACCATAGGTGATGTCATAGACATGCGAGGCAAGGTCGTTTCGGGAGCCTGCCTCCGTAATGAAGGTGCGCAGCTTGATGTCCTTCCAGGCAACCTTCTCGCTGCGAACGTTCAGCCCTTGACTCCGCAGGCCTTCCATCATGCCATAGAAGGCCACTTCGGCTGTGTTGGGGATAAATGAGAAGACGGTGTGCTCAGTATCTACGTCGATAGCTTTGAGGATGGGGGCTGTGAGCTGCTGGCCAAGTTGCTTACGCTCATGGTAAATGTCGCGATCAGAGCCGCGGCTGAAGTAGATGCGCTCAAACGAACAACGGCTCTGCTCCTTTACCTCAAGGATGGTTTCCAAGGCAGAACTGCCGTTTTTGTGTACGATGAGTGCCTGGCCTGCCGGCAACTCCTGAACGTCATCACATGTGAGGTCAAAGGTTGTTTGCAATACAGCACGCTCGCTGGCCACAGCAATCACCTCCTCATCCTTGTAAAAGAAGGCTGGGCGGATACCCCAAGGATCGCGCATGGCAAACATCTCGCCGCTGCCAGTCATGCCGCACATCACATAGCCACCATCATAATCCGCCATAGTGGTACGCAGTACATTACTTATTTGCACGTGATCTTCAATGTAATTTGTGATGTCTGTGTCCTGCATGCCCAATTCTTTTGCCTCGATGAACAAGCGTTCAACTTCTCTGTCCAACCGATGGCCCATCAGTTCGAGCGTTATATACGAGTCGCTGTAGATACGAGGTGACTGCCCTTGCTTGACAATCTTCTCAAATATCTCCTCAATGTTCGTCATGTTGAAGTTGCCACACAGACAAAGGTTCTTGGCTCGCCAGTTGTTGCGACGCAGGAAAGGATGTACATACTGAAGTCCACTCTTGCCAGTCGTGGAGTATCGCAGGTGCCCCATGAAGAGCTGGGCATTTGTCCATTCGGGTGTTACAAGGTCGAATATCTCTGTAATGGCATCTTTACCTAAAGCCTTTTCACGAAACATGTACTCCGTGCCAACAGGTGCATTCATGTCAACACAAGCAATACCTGCACCCTCCTGACCGCGGTTATGCTGCTTCTCCATCATCAGATAGAGTTTGCTCAAGGCGTAGGACTGCGTGCCGTACTTTTGCTCGTAGTAGCTTTGTGGCTTCAATAACCTCACCAAAGCTACGCCACATTCATGCTTGAGTTGTTCCATGTTATTCTATGCAGGCTTTGATGAACGACATAAACAAAGGGTGCGGATGCAAGACTGTCGAGGTGTATTCGGGATGGAACTGCGTTCCGATGTACCACTTCAGGGATGGCACTTCAACAATCTCAACAAGGTTTGTGTCAGGATTGATACCTACGCACTTCATGCCAGCCCGCTCATATTCCTCTTGATACTTGTTGTTGAACTCGTAACGATGTCTGTGTCTTTCCTTGATAAGCTTTTCTTTCCCATAAGCATCAAAGGTCTTACTGCCCTCAACAAGCATACATTCATACGCCCCAAGCCGCATTGTGCCACCCATTTGAGTGATGTTCTTCTGCTCTTCCATCATGTCGATGACATTATGAGCCGTTTCTTCATCCATCTCACTACTGTTGGCATCCTTGTAACCAAGCACGTTTCGTGCGAACTCTATTACCATCATCTGCATTCCAAGACAGATACCGAAGGTCGGTATGTCGTGAGTGCGGGTATATTCAGCTGCAATAATCTTACCTTCGATGCCTCTCTTGCCAAAACCAGGACAGATAACGATACCGCTCATCCCATCTAATCGGGAGGAGATATTCTCTCTTGTGACCTCTTCACTATTGATAAAGTGCAGCTTTGCCTTTCGCTCATTATAGATGGCAGCAAGGTAAAGGCTTTCACGTATGCTCTTGTAGGCATCTTGAAGGTCGTACTTGCCAACCAATCCAATGTGAATTTCCTGCTTTGCCTCCTGCTGGAGATGGAGGAAATGATACCATGAAACCAGCCCAGGAACAGGCTGCATCTCTCCATCCAACGAGGAGAATTGCAATGGAGAACCAAGTTTCCTCAGTATTGCAATATCGAGACCTTGATGCTGCATATTGACTGGAACCTCATAAATGCTTGCCATATCCTCGCTTTGTACCACGCATTCTGGCTCGACATTGCAAAAGGATGCAACCTTCCGCAAGATGCTGTCCTCCAGATGATGCTCTGTGCGAAGTATGAGTATGTCTGGCTGAATACCCATACTCTGCAGTTCCTTTACGGAATGTTGTGTGGGTTTAGTCTTAAATTCACCTGCTGCGTGGAGGTAGGGGACATAGGTAAGGTGGATATTGACTGTATCACGCCCCATCTCCCAACGCAGTTGACGGATAGCTTCCATAAAGGGAGCACTTTCGATGTCGCCAATCGTGCCACCAATCTCAGAAATGACAAAGTCGAAATGTTCGTGCTGAGCATTCTCTTTGATGCGTCTCTTGATCTCGTCTGTGATATGTGGAACGACCTGAATCGTCTTGCCGAGATAGTCGCCACGACGTTCCTTGTCGATGACAGCCTGGTAGATACGGCCTGTTGTTATGCTGTTGTGACGTGTTGTTTGGATGTCTGTGAAACGCTCGTAATGACCGAGGTCAAGGTCTGTTTCCATGCCGTCTGCTGTCACGTAGCATTCTCCGTGTTCGTAAGGATTGAGTGTACCTGGGTCAATGTTGATGTAGGGGTCGAACTTTTGAATGGTGACCTTGTAGCCACGAGCTTGCAGCAACTTGCCAATACTCGCGGAGATGATGCCTTTTCCCAAAGAAGAAACGACACCACCAGTGACGAAGATATACTTTGTTTCCATACTTCCAGACTTATATTTGTCACTTTTACTTATTTTGATGCAAAGTTACGACATTTTGCTTATTATACAATAAAAAATAGATCAAAATGAAACAAAACTGTCGAAATTATTGATAAAAATCAATTTCTGCATGTCTATTCCCTTTCTTATGCACTTTAATTCGTATGAGGGGAAATAAGGTATGCTTAAACTTAACGTGTGAAGTTGGTCAACGACACACGTTAAGTTGGGCATTTACACGTGTTAAGTTTGCAAACTACACGTGCGAGGTTGAATTAGTTATAGTTTTCGGAGAAATACTTCAAATAGGATTATAAATCTCCTGTATTAAAGGAGAAGGCAATTCCGAAGATGAAATAGAATTTGCCCGAACAGGGATTGGAGGTCAGGCCGGCATAGACGGGCAGGTGATACTTCTGCTTGATGAGGAAGTCCTTCGTGGCCCGGAGCGAGACGTTGGTGCAGGCAAAGTCGTGCGTGTCGTAGCTCGTCGTACGCCAAGGCACGATGCCAACTGTCCCCATCCAGTCGAGTTTTGCCAGGCGGAAAGGCGCCGACAGCTCGAGATAGCTGCTGTAGGCTCGCTTATCGCTGCCGTTCAAACCATCGTTGCCAGCAAAGTTCGTGTACCATGTGGCGGAGAGGAAACCGAAGTCGTAGCCTACGAAGCCTTCCCAGATGTGGGTCGTCTTGTGCGCATGATACTGGAAGTAAGTGCCTTCGGAGAACCAATAGTCTGTCACACCTACGCTGAATCCTTTGTGCTCGTACTTGAGGATCATATCCAACTCCTTGGTGTCGGAACTGTTACTGATACCAATGCTGCCCCATGCGGAGAGGCTGATGCCTTTGTAGCCAACGCCAAGAGTGGGCTGCAGGCTGAAGTCGCCGAGGTTCTGACCGCGCCAAATGTACTGGCTAACGAGGTCGGCACCGATGGTTGCTTCTATTTTGTCTTTTGCGCTCGCCGTGGTCAATTGGGCCAAAGAAAGAGCTATGATGAGTAATCGTTTCATGTCAAAGCTATTATGAATTGTGAATTATTAATTATTAATTGTAACAAAGTTCCCCATGTTCATATACATCCAGCCCTTCATCCTCGATGCGGGCAGGCACTCGAAGGCCGTGAAGCTTCTTGATGCCAAAGAAGAGAAGGAAGCCGCAGGCAGCAGCCCAGAGGTCGATGACAAGGACGCCGAAGCATTCAGCCCCGAAGAAACCCCAGCCATGACCGTAGAGAGCGCCGTTGCTCGTAGAAAGCAGACCGGTCATCAACGTGCCGAGGATACCACAGACTCCATGTACGGAACTGGCGCCAACAGGGTCGTCGATGTGCAACACATGGTCGATGAACTCGATGGAAAAGACCAAAACTATTCCGCAGACAAGGCCGATGATGACTGCTCCTGCGGGTGAGACGAGGTCGCAGCCTGCCGTGACGCCCACCAGACCTGCCAGTACGCCGTTCAATGTCAGGGAGAACGAGGGCTTCTTGTACTTCAGCCAAGTAATGAACATCGTGGCAGCACCTCCGGCTGCTGCTGCAAGGTTGGTCGTCAGGAAGACGTGGCAGATGGCTTGACGATTGACTGCTCCGCTGGCAGCTAACTGTGAACCAGGGTTGAAGCCAAACCATCCCATCCAGAGAATGAAGACGCCCAGAGCCGCGAGGGTCAGCGAGTGACCGGGAATGGCGCGGCTGCTGCCGTCCTTTGCGTACTTGCCTCGACGGGCTCCCAATGCCATTGCTCCTATCAACGCCAGCACACCGCCCACGCTATGCACGATGGCTGAGCCTGCAAAGTCATGGAAGACATCGCCAAAGGTCTGCATCATGAAGCTGTCGGCTGCATCGTTACAGAGCCAACCGCCGCCCCATGTCCAATGACCTTCGATGGGATAAATGAGTAATGATATGATAGCGCTGTAGATGACATACATCGAGAACTTCGTCCGCTCTGCCATTGCGCCGCTGACTATCGTGGCACTCGTGGCACAGAACACGGTCTCGAAGATGAGGAAACCCTCGACAGGAAGGTCGCCCTTATAGAAAGTAAGGTCGCCCCAATTGGGCATTCCGATAAAGCCGGCACCGCCTGAACCGAACATGAAGCCAAAGCCTACGAACCAAAACAGCAACGAGCCGAACATGAAATCCACAAAGTTCTTGAACAGGATGTTGGCTGTGTTCTTGCTTCGGGTAAAGCCTGCCTCACAAAGGGCAAAGCCCGGCTGCATGAAGAACACAAGCATAGCTGCCAATAACATCCATACAGTATCTAATGAAAGTGCTATATCGTTCATAATTTATATGTTTTTGTTATCCTTATACTTTATTTCTTGTCCCTCAATACCGTGTCGCCATGTTCACCTGTACGGATGCTCCATGTGTCGATCATGTCGCTTACAAAGATGCGGCCGTCGCCAACTTCGCCCGTATGGGCAGTATCGATGATGACTTTTACCGTAGGCTCCATAAACTGGTCGCGGCAAACAATGGTCAGCGCCACACGCTCGATGACATCCGTCGAATACTGGACACCACGATAGATACGTTCTTGTCGACTTTGACCGATGCCATGTACGTCGTGATACTCAAACCAATCAATGTCTGAAGAAAGTAATGCTTCCTTGACTTCCTCGAACTTGGTCTTTCTGATGATTGCTTCAATCTTCTTCATACCTTAAACTGTTAATAAATGAGCGTCCTATGTGTCACATTGCAATGTTTCGAGCGCAAAGGTAAGACAAAGCGTTAGAATAATTGCAATAAAACGTACAAAAAGAAACTAAAACACATGTAACTATTGATATATGTCAATAATTGATGAGTTAAAAGTGCGTTTTTGATGTAAAGATAGGGCAAGTATGAACAAATTGACATACCTTTGCATCAGAAACAGACAAAGTGTTACCAAAAGCACAAAAAGCAAAGCATAATGAAACAGAAGATACGCTTCACAAAGATGCATGGTGCAGGCAACGACTACATCTACATTAATACATTATTATATAATATAGATGATCCGTCGGAGTTGGCACGTCTTTGGAGTGACAGGCATAAAGGCATCGGCTCTGACGGACTCGTTCTGATTGGCCAAAGCCCCATTCCTGAAGCCGACTTCTCCATGCGCATCTTCAATGCCGACGGCTCAGAAGCCATGATGTGCGGTAACGCTTGTCGCTGCATCGGGAAATATCTTTATGAGAAAGGACTGACCGATAAGTCGGAAATCCAACTGTTGACGCTCTCTGGCATTAAAATGCTTAAACTGAAGCTCATATCAACAAACATCGTTGAGACTGTGACTGTGGATATGGGTGAGCCACTATTCGAAAACGAAAAGCAGTTCAATCCAACAAAGGATATACTCCAAGATGGCCTCTTTGTTTCGATGGGCAACCCGCACTATGTCATATTTACAGACGATGTGGACGCAGTTGAAGTCCAAGGTCGTGAACTTGAACACCACCCTGCGTTTCCTGAACGCGCAAACATCGAATTTGCCGAAATGCGTCCTGACGGCATTCGAGTGCGCGTTTGGGAACGCGGAAGTGGTATTACGATGGCATGTGGCACAGGAGCCTGTGCCGTGGCTGTGGCTGCATCGAAGACAGGACGAGGAGACAGGATGAACCGCATCATCATGGATGGGGGCACGCTCGAAGTAGAATGGCGTGAGAAGGACAACCATGTCTATCTGACTGGCCCAGCAGAGTTCGTGTTTGAAGGTGAAAAAGAAATCAATTCATAATAATGGCACTAATTAACGAGAATTTCTTAAAGCTATCAGAGTCATATCTCTTTACCGAGATTGCCCGGAAGGTGAATGCTTATAAGGAGGAGCATCCGAAGGCAGACATCATTAGCCTTGGCATCGGCGATGTGACGCAGCCGCTTGCCCCGGCAGTCATAGAGGCCCTGTACAAAGCAACAGACGAGATGGCCGTGGCTGCCACATTCAGAGGCTACGGTCCAGAGCGCGGCTACGACTTCTTGCGTGAAGCCATTGTAGAGAATGATTTTCGTGCCAGAGACATTGACATTGAGGCAGACGAAGTGTTCGTTAGCGACGGCGCGAAGAGCGACACGGGCAACTTCCAGGAACTTCTCTCTGCAAATTGTGTAGTATCCGTTACCGATCCTGTTTATCCTGTCTACATTGATGCCAACACGATGGCAGGAAGGGAAATCGTCAAACTTCCTTGCACAGCAGAAAATGGCTTCGTGCCTGAGCTGCCGCGCAAACATGTCGATGTCATCTACCTTTGTTACCCTAACAATCCGACAGGCACAACGCTCACTAAAGAACAGCTGAAGGTGTGGGTGGATTATGCCATATGCGAAAATGCGCTTATCTTCTACGATGCAGCCTACGAGGCGTATATCCAGAGTGAGGACGTGCCTCATAGTATTTATGAGATTCCCGATGCAAAACAATGTGCTGTGGAGTTCCATTCATATTCCAAGACGGCAGGTTTTACCGGCATCCGTTGTGGATATACTGTTGTGCCGAAGGCCTTGAAAGTTCCACTCAACAAACTTTGGAATAGGCGTCAATCGACAAAATTCAACGGCACAAGCTACCTTGCTCAAAGAGCTGCGGAAGCTATCTATACACCTGAAGGCAAGACTCAGATAAAGGCTACAATTGCCTACTATATGGAGAATGCCCGCATGATGCGAGATGCTTTGACAGGTATGGGCTTCAAAGTCTATGGTGGCATAGATGCACCTTACCTATGGACCCAGACACCTGGCAACATGACGTCTTGGGAGTTCTTCGACTGGATGCTTCATTCTGCACATGTCGTATGCACTCCTGGCGTTGGTTTTGGTGCCCAAGGAGAAGGCTTCGTGCGACTCACAGCCTTCGGAACACATGAGAACACAGAAAAGGCGCTTCGCCGAATAGAAAGTAAATTGTAAATCGTCAAATAGTAAATGAACAAGGGTTTATATCAAGAAGCATACGAACACGATGCCTGCGGTGTGGGCATGGTAGTGAACATTCATGGAGGCAAGAGCCATGAACTTGTTGACAACGCTTTGAAGGTGCTGGAGAATATGGAGCATCGTGGTGCAGAGACGCGTGACAAGACAGGCGACGGTGCCGGCATCATGGTGCAGATTCCACACGAGTTCATTCTTCTGCAAGGCATTCCTGTACCAGAGAAGGGCAGGTACGGCACAGGCCTTGTCTTTCTTCCAAAAGACGAAAAGGTTCAGCAAACGATACTGAGCATAATGATAGAAGAGATAGAACGCGAAGGACTGGAGCTGATGCATGTCAGGGCTGTGCCGACGTGTCCTGAAGTCTTGGGCGTGGGAGCGAGAGAGGTTGAACCTGACATCAAACAGATTTTCGTGACAGGAGTGACAGAAGAACAGGCTCCAAAGATTGACAGCTTATTATATAAGGTAAGGAAACGCATTGAAAATCGCATCGAAAGCGAGGACTTCTACATTTGCTCATTATCAAGCAAAAACATCATCTACAAAGGAATGTTGACTTCAGGACAATTGCGAAGATACTTCCCTGACCTGTCAAGCCCATACTTTACGAGCGGACTAGCCCTCGTACATTCTCGTTTCTCTACAAACACCTTCCCGAAGTGGAAGCTTGCACAGCCCTTCCGCCTGTTGGCACATAATGGCGAAATCAATACCATCCGGGGCAATCGTGGATGGATGAAGGCAAGGGAGAGCGTGCTTAGTAGCGAGGCTTTGGGCGACATCAAAGATTTGCGGCCCATCGTTCAGGAAGGAATGAGCGACTCGGCAAGCCTTGACAATGTCTTTGAGTTCCTTACGATGAGCGGCCTCTCGTTGCCTCAGGCAATGGCCATACTTGTGCCTGAAAGTTTCAACGACAAGAACCCGATAAGCGAGAACCTCAAGGCCTTCTATGAGTATCATTCTATACTGATGGAGCCGTGGGACGGTCCGGCAGCGCTACTCTTTAGTGACGGACGCTATGCAGGCGGTATGCTTGACAGAAACGGACTTCGCCCCAGTCGCTACACAATTACGAAGCAAGGCATGATGGTCGTGGCTTCGGAAGTTGGTGTGATGGACTTCGAGCCAAGCGATGTTGTCAGCAAAGGACGCTTGCAGCCAGGCAAGATATTGCTTATCGACACGCAGGAAGGCAAGATTTACTATGACGGAGAGATAAAAGAACAGCTGGCGAAGGCACATCCTTATCGTGAATGGCTTCAGGCGAACCGCATCCAGTTGGAGAAACTTAAGAGCGGTCGGCATGTCGACAATTCTGTTGAGAACTATGAACGCAAACTCATCAACTTCGGCTTCGGTCAGGAAGACATCGACAGGACGATTGTTCCGATGGCAACTGCTGGACAGGAGCCTGTAGCAGCGATGGGTAACGACACACCGTTGGCAGTTATCAGCGACCGTCCGCAGATTCTCTTCAACTACTTCCGTCAGCAGTTTGCCCAAGTAACAAACCCAGCTATCGACCCCATTCGCGAGGAACTGGTGATGTCATTGACGGAGTACATAGGAGCCGTAGGTACAAACATCCTGACGCCCGATGCTTCGAACTGCAAGATGGTACGCTTGCCACAGCCTGTGCTCACGAACACGCAGCTCGACATATTATGTAATATAAGGTACAAGGGCTTCAAGACAAAGAAGCTCGCTATATTATTCGAGATACAGAAGGAAGTATGTGGACTTCGTGCAGCCATTGAAGACCTATGCAAAGAAGCTGAACAGAGTGTGGATGAAGGTGTTAACTACATCATTCTTTCTGATAGAGACATCGATGAGAAGCATACTGCAATTCCATCCTTGTTGGCAGTAAGTGCCGTACATCATTATCTGATTAGCGTCGGCAAGCGTGTACAAACGGCTCTCATTGTAGAGAGTGGTGAGATTCGCGAAGTGATGCATGCTGCTTTGCTGTTGGGCTATGGTGCGAGTGCCATTTGTCCATACGTGACTTTTGCAGTCTTGGACGACCTCGTGAAGAAGCATAAGATTCAAGAGGAATACGCTACTGCTGAAGCCAACTATATCAAGGCAGTCGATAAAGGTTTGAAGAAGGTGATGAGCAAAATGGGCATATCGACCATACGCTCGTATCGGGGTGCAAAGATTTTCGAAAGCATCGGTCTTGGCGAGGATTTGCTCAGAAGGTACTTCGGCACAGAGGTAAGCACAATTGGTGGCATTGGGCTGAAGGAAATTGCCCGTGATGCTATCCGCCTACACGATGAAGCATTCAAGCCTGCTGATATAAACGAGTTCTTGCCCAACAACGGGCAGTTCTCTTGGCGAAAGGATGGCATCTTACATGCCTGGAATCCTAACACGATTGCCAACCTGCAGATTGCTACAAGACTTGGTTCGTACAAGAAGTTCAAGGAGTGGTCAGCGATGGTGGACGAGAAGGAGAAGCCTATCTTCATCCGTGACTTCTTTGGATTCAAGAAGGCTGCAAAGCCAACGCCCATCGAAGAGGTAGAGCCAGTGGAAAGCATCGTCAGGCACTTTGTGACGGGTGCCATGTCGTTCGGGGCATTAAGCATCGAGGCACATGAGGCTTTGGCTTTGGCCATGAACAAACTTGGCACGCGAAGCAATACTGGCGAAGGTGGCGAGGACAACGCCCGATATCACTCGGAAGTGGATGGTGTAAGTCTTTCCAGCAAGACCAAGCAGATTGCATCAGGTCGGTTTGGCGTGACGGCAGAATACCTTGTGAATGCAGAAGAGATTCAGATTAAGGTGGCGCAGGGTGCAAAGCCTGGCGAGGGCGGACAGCTGCCCGGCTTCAAGGTGAACGAGATAATAGCCAAGACACGTAATGCCATTCCTGGCATCAGCCTCATCTCTCCACCACCTCATCACGACATTTACAGCATCGAAGACCTTGCACAACTCATCTTCGACCTGAAGAACATCAATCCGACGGCTGCGGTCAGCGTGAAGTTGGTTGCCGAAAGTGGCGTTGGAACGATTGCTGCAGGTGTAGCAAAGGCAAAGGCTGACCTCATCGTCATTAGTGGTGCTGAGGGTGGAACGGGTGCAAGCCCTGCAAGTAGTATGCGTTTTGCTGGCATCAGTCCTGAAATCGGACTTTCTGAGACACAGCAGACGCTTGTAAAGAACGGACTTCGCAATCAGGTTCGCCTACAGACGGACGGCCAGTTGAAGACGGCCAAGGATGTCATCATCATGGCGATGCTTGGTGCAGACGAGTTCTCGTTCGGTACGTTGCCACTTATCGTTTTGGGCTGTGTGATGATGCGCAAGTGCAATACCAACACCTGTCCTGTAGGTGTGGCTACGCAAGATGAACGCCTTCGTGCCCGTTTCATGGGTCATGCCGAGTATGTGGTCAACTTCTTTACCTTCCTCGCCCAACAGGTACGAGAATATCTCAGCGAGATGGGTGTGCACAAATTGAAGGACATCATCGGTCACACAGAACTGATAGAGATACAATCAGCTAATGTTACAGACAAACAGAAGACTATCGACTTCAGCCGTCTGCTCTACAAACCTGCTACAGACATGCCTCTCTATTGGGACAGAAGCGAGTTTACGAAGGTCAGCGGCGTCAAAGATGAGGAGATAATAAAAGAGGTGCAGAAGAGCATCGACGAGCAAGAAGAGATTACACTCGACTTTGCCATCAAGAATACTGACCGAGCCGTGGGCACGATGCTTTCTGGTGTTATTGCCAAGAAATATGGTGAGGTCGGCTTACCCGACGGAACAATCAATATCAAGTTCAAGGGTTCTGCAGGGCAATCGTTTGGCGCTTTTGCCGTGAAAGGATTGAGTCTGAGGCTCGAGGGCGAGGCTAACGACTACTTTGGCAAAGGCCTGTCGGGAGGTCGTATCAGCATTCTGCCGCCTGCAAGATGTAATGCGGAGTTCCACGCAGAAGACAACATCATAGCTGGCAACACGGGACTTTATGGCGCTACAAGTGGCGAACTATATGTCAACGGTCGTGTCGGCGAGCGTTTTGGCGTGCGTAACAGTGGAGCGATTGCTGTCATCGAAGGCGCAGGCGACCATTGCTGCGAGTACATGACAGGTGGACGCGTCGTGGTTCTTGGTAAGACTGGGCGCAACTTCGCAGCCGGCATGAGTGGCGGCGTGGCTTACGTCTATGACCCTGACCACACTTTCGACTACTTTTGCAACATGGATATGGTGGAGATAAATCTTGTGGAGGACACCGTCTCGCGCAAGGAACTGCTCGAACTTATCCGTCAGCATTATCTCCACACAGGTTCTGCCCTTGCAGGACAAATGCTCGATGACTGGCAACGCTATGTCGAGGATTTCATCCAGGTTGTGCCAATCGAGTACAAACGCGTCTTGCAGGAAGAGCAGATGGCAAAGCTTTCGCAGAAGATTGCAGAAGTTCAGAGAGACTACTAAATGGAGACACTGAAAACATCACACGTGAAGTTGGCAAACATCACACGTGAAAAATGCAAAGTTCACACGTGAAGTTGACAAAGTTCACACGTGAAGTTTTACGACAACACAAATCTCTTAAAACAACAAAACGAGGAAATACCATAATAACAGAATAAGATGGGAAATCCGAAAGCATTTCTGACTGTGCCTCGCAAGGAGGCAGGATACAGACCTGTTCACGACCGCATACATGATTTTGGTGAAGTGGAACAGACGCTCAACACGCGCGACCGGCAGGAACAGGCCAGCCGATGCATGGATTGCGGCGTGCCTTTCTGCCATTGGGCTTGCCCGCTTGGGAACAAAGACCCCGAATGGAACGACGCTCTCTATCGTGGCGAATGGGAAACAGCATATAAGTTATTGAAGAAGACCAATCCTTTCCCAGAGTTCACAGGACGCATCTGTCCGGCTCTTTGCGAGAAGGCTTGCGTGCTCTATCATACCACGGGCGAGGCCGTCACCAATCGCGAGAATGAAGCCGCCATTGCTGAGCGAGCCTTCCAGGAAGGATATGTGACAATCGAGCACCCCAAGCGCAACGGACTTCGCGTGGCTGTCGTGGGAAGTGGACCGGCCGGACTTGCTGCTGCGAATGCCCTCAACTATATGGGCTACGAGGTAACAGTCTTCGAGAAGAACGAAGCCGCTGGCGGACTCCTGCGTTATGGCATTCCCAACTTCAAACTGAACAAGAAAATCATTGACCGTCGCATCAGCGTCATGGAGCAGGAAGGCGTTACCTTCCGCTATGGTGAGGCTGTTACGTCTGCCATGATGTTATCGCAACAACAATTCTCCGCTATCATCCTTGCCACCGGCACTCCTGTCGCAAGAGATTTGAAGGTTCCCGGCCGCGAACTGAAAGGCGTGCATCTTGCTCTTGAATTGCTTTCTCAGCAAAACCGTGTCCTTGCTGGCATGGACTTCTCGAAGGAAGAGCGCATCACGGCAAAGGGCAAGGATGTCCTCGTGATTGGTGGAGGCGACACAGGTTCCGATTGTATCGGTACTGCTCATCGGCAAGGTTGCAAGAGCGTGACTCAGATTGAGATTATGCCAAAACCTCCTGTTGGACACAATCCTAATACACCTTGGCCCAACTGGCCCGTTATCCTCAAGACAACGAGCAGCCACGAAGAAGGTTGTGTGCGTCGCTGGAACATCAACACCCTTGAGTTCCTCGGAGAGAATGGAAAGGTGACTGGTGTCAAGGTGCAGGAGATAGACTGGAAGCCCAATCCAGAAGGCGGACGACCTCTGATGGTGGAAAAGAACGAGCCCGAAATCATCAAGGCCGACCTTGTCTTGCTGGCTATGGGCTTCCTGAAACCCGAACATCCTGAATACCCGGAGAACGTCTTCGTCTGTGGCGATGCCGCTAATGGCGCTTCGCTTGTGGTGAGAGCCATTGCCTCGGGGCTTCAGACGGCTAAAAGAGTTAACGAATACTTAAGTAAACAATAATCATTCACCCTTTAACAAAACACAATTATGGCTAACGATTTGAGATTTCAGGTTGTCGGCGAGGCATTCAAGAAGAAGCCTCTTGACGTAAAAGCACCGAGTGAAAGACCTTGTGAGTACTTTGGCAAGTATGTCTTCAATCGCGAGAAGATGTACAAGTATCTGCCGAAGGACGTTTATGATAAGATGGTAGATGTCATCGACAATGGCGCTCGCCTCGACCGCCAGGTTGCCGATGCCGTGGCTGCCGGCATGATGGCGTGGGCAAAGGAGAACGGCGTGACACACTACACGCATTGGTTCCAGCCCCTGACAGAAGGCACAGCCGAGAAGCACGACTCGTTCATCGAACACGATGGCAAGGGAGGTATGATTGAGGAGTTCAGTGGCAAGTTGCTCGTTCAGCAGGAACCCGACGCATCTTCGTTCCCCTCTGGAGGAATAAGAAGCACCTTCGAGGCCCGCGGCTACTCGGCTTGGGACCCGACAAGCCCTGTCTTCATCATCGACGACACGCTCATCATTCCCACTGTATTCATTAGTTATAGCGGCGAGTCGCTCGACTACAAAGCACCTCTCTTGAGGGCGTTGAAGGCCGTCAACGTGGCTGCTACAGAGGTTTGCCACTACTTCGACCCGGCCGTCAAGAAGGTAACGAGCAATCTCGGCTGGGAGCAGGAATACTTCCTCGTCGATGAAGGACTCTATGCCGCTCGTCCCGACCTCCTGCTGACAGGCCGCACGCTCATGGGACACGACTCTGCCAAGAACCAGCAAATGGACGACCACTACTTCGGAAGCATTCCCGAGCGTGTGGCTGCCTTTATGCGCGACCTTGAGATACAGGCCCTGATGCTTGGCATCCCCGTAAAGACACGTCACAACGAGGTGGCTCCCAACCAGTTCGAGGTGGCTCCTATCTTCGAGGACACGAACCTCGCAGTTGACCATAACATGCTCCTCATGTCGCTCATGAAGCGCGTGGCACGCAAGCATGGCTTCCGTGCTCTCCTGCACGAAAAGCCCTTCGCCGGCATCAACGGCTCGGGCAAACACAACAACTGGAGCCTCTCGACCGATACAGGCGTGCTGCTCCATGCTCCCGGCAAGACTTCAGAACAGAACCTGCGCTTCGCCACCTTCATCGTTGAGACGTTGATGGGTGTCTATAAGCACAACGGACTACTGAAGGCCAGCATCATGAGTGCCACAAACGCCCATCGTCTCGGGGCAAACGAGGCACCGCCAGCCATCATCAGCTCGTTCCTCGGCAAGCAGCTCTCCGAACTACTCGACCACATCGAAAAGGCAGACAAGGAAGACCTCTTCTCCATGAACGGCAAGCAGGGCATGAAGCTCGACATTCCTGAAATTCCTGAACTGCTCATCGACAATACCGACCGCAACCGAACCAGCCCGTTTGCATTCACAGGCAACCGCTTCGAGTTCCGAGCCGTGGGCAGTGAAGCGAACTGTGCCAGCGCCATGATTACGCTCAATAGTGCCGTCGCAGAAGCCCTCGCTTCGTTCAAGAAGCGTGTTGATGAAAAGATTTCTGAGTACTCCGAGAAATCAGAATATTCAGAAGTCTCCGGCCATTCACCGATATACCACGCCATCATCGACGTTCTTCGCGAGGACATCAAGACTTGTAAGCCCATTCGCTTCGATGGCAACGGTTATAGCGACGAGTGGAAGTCAGAAGCAGCCAAGCGCGGCCTCGACACAGAGACATCCTGTCCCGTCATCTTCGAGCGTTATCTCGACAAGGAAAGCATCCAGATGTTCGAGAGCCTCGGCGTGATGACAAAAAAGGAACTGGAGGCTCGAAACGAAGTGAAGTGGGAGACCTACACGAAGAAGATTCAGATAGAAGCCCGTGTGCTTGGCGACCTTTCGATGAACCACATCATCCCCGTTGCCACCAGCTATCAGAGCCAGCTCCTGAGGAACGTCGAGCGCATGTCGGGTGTGTTCTCCAAGGAGAAAGCCAGTCAGTTGAATGCCCGCAACCTCAAGCTCATCGAGGAGATAGCCGATCGCACAGCCACTATCGAAACGCTGGTAGAGGAACTTGTCGAGGCTCGTAAGATCGCCAACAAGATTGCAGACGAGCATCAGAAAGCCATCGCCTATCACGACACCATCGCTCCGATGTTCGACAAGATTCGCTATCAGATTGACAAGCTCGAACTCATCGTCGATGACAGCCTTTGGCCCCTGCCGAAGTACCGTGAGTTGCTCTTTATCCGATAAAAAGATAAGAAATAGATTATTTGCAAGGAGTCAGTCGTTTGGCTCCTTGTATTCTTTTACTTTATTTATTTGCGTCGTCTACTGAATTCGTTTCCATATAATAAATGAAAACGCTGCGGGGTGATGGGAATCATTCGGGTGAGGAAGGGAACATTTGCCAAGCTTTTTAGATAAAGCACCAAAAATCTCTCCCACATCTGCAAAAGGTGTGGGATTTTTTTATATCTTTGCAACAGAATACGCAGCTGCGTAGAATAACTAGACATGACGAAACGAATATTCTGTATCTGTCTGACAACCCTACTTTCCCTTTCGGTGTTGGCAGACGAGATGACCTTCGCGGGCGGTACCCTGAACGTGCGAAAGGTGGCCCGCAATGCCGTGAGAATACAGTACTGGAAGGAGAAACATACCTCGGACCTTCCCGATTGGCTTTATGTGAAAAACGATGAGGTGAAGAGTCGTGACATCACGGTTGATGTGGATGAAGCCCGTCAGATTGTCGTCGTCAAAGACCGGCAAGGAAGGCCCGTCTTCACGGCTACTCTTCATCAGATGAAGGGTAGGGAAGCCACGCTCGCTTTCCGCTCCGAAAGTGACGAGCGCCTGTTCGGTTTGGGACAGTTCCAGGACGGATATGCCAATCTGCGCGGCCTTTCCCGACGTTTGACGCAGGTGAACACACAAATCAGCATTCCCATGCTTTTGTCGAGCAAAGGCTACGGTGTGTTGTGGAACAACTACGGCCTTGTCGATTTCAATCCTTGCGAACATCAGGCAAGGATGCAACTGCAGGACGAAGCCGGCAAGACGGAGGTGGTGAATGTTACTTCTACGGAAGGCGGTAAGCAGGAGGTGCGACAGCGCAACATCTTCGAAGCAACTATCGACCTTGCTGAGAAAGGCGACTATTCCCTCTTACTGGATGTGGGACAGAAGATGGCTCGTCGTCACAACCTTTCGATTGACGGACAGAACGTCATCGAGATGCAGAACATGTGGTTGCCTCCCACAGCTTCGGCTATCGTGCATCTGAAGGCAGGTCGACATCTCCTGAAAGCAGAACTTTCGCGAGGTGATGCGCCCGTCGTATATTATAATAAGGTAAAGGACGAGACAGTTTTCCGTTCCCCCATCGCAAATGCTGTAGACTACACCGTGTTTGTCGGTACGGCCGATGAAATTATCGCTTCTTATCGCGAATTGACGGGTAAGGCACCTTTGATGCCGAGATGGGCTTTAGGTTACATTCATTGTCGCGAGCGTTTCCATTCTTCCGACGAGATTCTGCAGACTGCCAATCGTTTCCGTAGCGAAGGTTTGCCTGTCGATGTTATAGTTCAGGATTGGCAATATTGGGGGAAATACGGTTGGAACGCGATGCTGTTCGACGAAGACCATTATCCCGATCCTAAAGCCCTGACGGATAGTCTCCACGCCATGAATATGCGATTGATGTTGAGCGTTTGGTCGAAGATAGACAAGAATTCCGAAATCGGCAGACAGATGTTGGCGAGCAATTATTATATTCCGGGAACGGATTGGATTGACTTCTTCAATCCCGACGCTGCTGCCGCTTATTGGAAGAATTTCTCCACACGATTGGTTCCGCTCGGAATCGACGCTTGGTGGCAAGATGCAACGGAACCCGAGAATGACAATCTGATGGGCCGACGCGTGAACAACGGACAATGGGATGGGGAGGAAGTTCGCAATGTCTATCCGTTGTTGGTAAACAAGACTGTTTACGAAGGGCTAAGCCTCGGAGGAGGGCTTCGTCCGATGATTCTCACTCGTTGCGGTTTCCCCGGCATTCAGCGTTACGGCTCGGCGATGTGGAGCGGTGATGTTGGGAACGATTGGGAGACGTTCCGTCGGCAGTTGACGGCTGGTCTTGGCATGCAGGCTGCAGGTATTCCTTGGTGGACTTACGATGCTGGCGGTTTCTTCCGTCCCGGCAATCAGTACAACGACAAAGCCTACATCGAGCGCATGTTGCGATGGATAGAGACGAGCGTCTTCTTACCCTTGATGCGCGTTCATGGGTATATGAGCAATACCGAACCGTGGAACTACGGAGCCGAGGCTAAGCAAGCAATAGCGCGAAGCCTGAACGAGCGTTATCGCTTGATGCCCTACATTTACAGTCATGCTGCGGAAATTGCATCCCAAGGTTCAACATTGATGCGTCCTCTCGTTTTCGACTTCCCGAATGATGCAACAGCTCTCGATCAGAAGTATGAGTTCATGTTCGGACGTTCCCTGCTTATCAGTCCCGTGACAGAGCCGAGCGTCACCTCTTGGATTACTTATCTTCCTGAGAATGAGGGAGGTTGGTATGACTACTATACAGGTCGACATTATGATGGAGGGCAGTCCGTCTCCACCGATGTGGGGGCTGACTTCATCCCTGTCTTTGTGCGGGCAGGAAGCATTATCCCCGTCAAGGGTGACGAAGTTTTGCTTTATCCTGGCGCTGACGGAAGTTTCACACTTTACGAGGATGACGGCACGACGAAAGATTACGAGAAGGGACAATGTTCGCGCATCACTTTCCTTTGGGACGATGCCCGTCATCAACTCACAATCAACAAGCGTGAAGGCAAATATCATGGCATGCTTAATCGCCGAACATTCCACGTTACGATTGCAAACGACACACGTTATGTTTGCGATTATCACGGCAAGAAAATAACCATTACCATTCCATAACGATGAAAGGCAAGTTTCTTATTCTCATCACGATGCTCTGCTCAGGCGTGTCCGTCTTTGCTCAGACCTATCCTTATCAGAACCCCAATCTCTCGGCTCGCGAGCGTGCTGCAGATTTGTGCTCACGTCTGACGCTCGAAGAGAAAGCGCAGCTGATGCTCGACGAAAGTCCCGCCATTCCGCGCTTGGGCATCCGTAAGTTCTTCTGGTGGAGCGAGGCTCTGCATGGCGCTGCAAATATGGGCAACGTCACGGTTTTCCCCGAGCCGATTGCGATGGCAGCTTCGTTCAACCCGGATATGGTCTACAAGTGTTTCGATGTGGCATCTACGGAGTTTCGCGCTCAGTATAACCACCGAATGCACGACTTGAAGGGCGAAGACGAGAAGTTTCACAGCCTTTCCGTCTGGACGCCAAACGTGAACATTTTCCGCGATCCGCGTTGGGGACGAGGGCAGGAGACGTATGGAGAAGACCCCTACCTGACGAGTGTTATGGGTACGCAGGTTGTGAAGGGTTTGCAAGGTCCTGAAGATGCCAAATATCGCAAGTTGTGGGCTTGTGCCAAGCATTATGCCGTGCATAGCGGTCCCGAATATACCCGCCATTCCGTTAACCTGAACAACGTCTCTCTTCGCGACTTTTGGGAGACTTATATGCCCGCCTTCAAGACTCTTGTTCAAGATGCGAAGGTGCGCGAGGTGATGTGTGCTTATCAACGATTGGATGACGACCCTTGTTGTGGCTCTCAACGTCTGCTGCAGACTATATTACGCGACGAATGGGGCTTCCAATACTTGGTTGTGAGCGATTGCGGTGCCGTTTCCGACTTCTACGATTCGCACAAATCCTCCTCCGATGCCGTCCATGCTTCGGCGAAAGCCACCATTGCAGGTACCGATGTGGAGTGCGGATACGGTTATGCCTACAAGAGTATTCCCGAAGCTGTGCGTCGCGGACTCATCACGGAAGCAGAAGTCGACAAGCATGTTGTCCGCCTTTTGGAAGGACGATTTGATTTGGGCGAGATGGATGATTCGTCTCTTGTTGAGTGGTCGAAGATACCTTATTCGGCTATGTCAACAAAGGAGTCGGCCAACCTTTCGCTCGAGATGGCGCGTCAAACCGTCGTTCTCTTGCAAAATAAAGGAAACATCCTACCTCTGCGAAAGAATGGAGAGAAGATAGCCGTCATCGGTCCCAACGCCGACAATGCTCCCATGATGTGGGGAAACTACAACGGAATGCCCAACCATACCGTCACAATTCTCGACGGCATCAAAGCAAAGCAGAAGAAACTTTTCTATGCTCAAGGTTGCGACCTTACTTATGACAAGGTGATGGAATGCCTCATGAATTCTTGGTGCAGTTTCGAGGGAAAGAATGGCTTGAAGGGAACCTTCTGGAACAACCGAAAGATGGAAGGGAAGCCCGTCTGCACGCAGTATTACACGACTCCACTTGCCGTCACAACTGCAGGCATGCATAACTTCGCTCCCGGCGTTCAACTCGAAGATTTCTCTGCAAAGTATGAAACCATCTTCACTCCAGAAGAAGCGGGTGAATATGTTGTGAACGTAGAAGGTTGCGGTCATTTTGAACTCTACATCGACGGGCAGCAGAAGTTCCGTCACCACATTTGGCGCACCACCCCTAATCGTGTAGCCATCCAAGCAGAAAAGAGCAAGAGCTACAACATTGAGGTGCGTTTCTCTCATGTTCAGACCTACAATGCCAACCTGAAGATAAATGTTGCTAAGGAGCATCCCATCGACTATCAGCAAACGGTTGCGCAGTTGAAGGGAATCGACAAAGTCATCTTCGTTGGCGGCATCTCTCCTGCTCTCGAAGGCGAGGAAATGCCTGTCAATATCGAAGGTTTCAAAGGTGGAGACCGCACGAACATCGAATTGCCAACAGTTCAGCGCAACTTCCTGAAAGCCCTGAAAGAAGCGGGCAAACAGATTGTATTCGTTAATTGCTCAGGCTCGTGCATCGCTTTGCAACCTGAAGTTGAGACTTGCGATGCTATTGTTCAGGCATGGTATCCCGGTCAAGAAGGCGGAACGGCTGTCGCTGATGTGCTCTTCGGCGATTACAATCCCTGCGGAAAACTACCCGTCACATTCTACAAGAATAGCGCGCAATTGCCTGATTATGAGGATTATTCTATGCGAGGTCGCACCTATCGCTATTTTGACGATGCCCTATTCCCCTTCGGATATGGACTAAGCTATACAAATTTTGAGTTGGGCGAACCAAGCATTTCCGGAAAGACCGTCAGTATCCCTCTCGCAAATACAAACAAATGTGACGGTACGGAAACAGTGCAACTCTATATCCGCAATCCGCAAGATACTGAAGGACCGCTGAAGAGCCTTCGTGCCTTCAAGCGTGTCAATGTGAAAGCAGGGAAGACCGTTCGAGTGGAGATGGAACTTACGGACAAGAGCTTCGAGTTTTGGGATGCGAGAAGCAATGCCATGCGTGTAATGCCAGGCAAATACGAGATTCTCGTCGGCACAAGTTCTGATACTGCAGACCTCAAGCGTGCAACGATTGATTTTCAATGATTTAGGGTAATGGTGCGGTCTTGATTTGCATCCAATCGATGCTTATTTCCGCTCCTTCGCAAACAATGCTGAGGTCGGTTGTGCCTCGAGGCATTTCGTCTAAGGCATAAGTGAGAATCACCCATTTTCCCCTCAAATCGTATCGTTGCGTTTCTACGTTGATTGCCAGTTTTGCGATGAGTTTGCCTTCAGCCGAGCCCTCGTGAATCGTCAGGTAAGTGTTAGCGTTTGCTTTGATTTTGGCTGAGACGTAACCGGCGGAAATGCTGCTGAAATCCACGTCGTTGTACCTGAGCCAACTTCCTTTGTTTGCAAGCGTAGCGTGCCATCCTTGGAATGTGTCTGTGCTGTCGTTGAATTCTATGGAAACGCCGTCGCCAGCAGAGCTGTATCTGTCGACTTCAATCTTGCTTGTTGCTTGCGTCAGACCGACTCCGCGAAGCGTTTGTTTCACCTCCTGAATAGTTCCGTCAGCATTGAACGACACCTTTTCTATGCAGGCAGAGCGTCGTTTGTCCATCCCAGGAGAATAGTGGTTGCGATGGTAGAACAGGTACCATTCGCCTTTGTATTGTACGAGACTGTGGTGGTTGGTCCAACAACGGTTGTCGTGCTCGGCCATAATGATGCCCTTGAATTGCCAAGGTCCGAGAGGGGAGTCGCTCATGGCGTAGGCCAACGTTTCCGTTCCATTTTCTTTGCGTACCCAAGGAAAGGTGAGATAATACCGCCCGTCGCGTTTGAAGGCAAACGGTCCTTCCTTGAATCCCTCGGGCAAGCCTTCCATCTGCAGACTGCCGTCTTTTAGTTCAGTCATGTTCTCTTTCAGCCGTCCTCCTCGAATGCCCATACCGCTCCAATAGAGATATGCTGCTCCGTCATCATCGATGAGCACGCACGGGTCTATACCCATGACACCTCTAATTGATTCTTTTTCAGGCGTATAAGGTCCTTCCGGATGTTCGGCTATGGCTACACCAACGGCAAAACCTCTGCCGCCTCGTGGAGCGTTGGGATAGTAGAAATAGTACTTTCCGTCTTTAGCTACGCAATCGGGTGCCCACATCGAGTAGCCGTCAGGCTTTCCCCAAGGCACATTCTCCTGCGAGAGTATGACGCCATGATCGGTCCAATCCGTCAGGTTCTCCGACGAAAAGACGTGATAGTCCTCCATGCAGAACCAGTCTTGGCGTTGCCCTGCCGGAGCCGGTATGTCGTGAGAGGGGAAGAGATAGACCTTGTTGTTGAAGACGCGCGCTGTGGGGTCGGCCGTGAACTGGTCGCGAATGATGGGGTTCTGCGCCCCTGCTCCCATAGATAGCAAGCATATGGTAATGCAGAGAAGTCTTTTCATCTGAAGCTTTTACTTAAATTGCCAATAATCGAGGCGGACATCACCAGAGGTTTTGCCAAAGCAAAGGTAGAGGTCATGGACACCCGAAGCTTTTTTGACTTTGGTTGTGAACGATTTGTAGTTATCTGCCGAACCTGTAGAGGCTATCTTGAGTTTCCCGATGATGGGCCCGTCTGTGCCATCAATATGGAGTTCGATTTCCAAGTTTCCCGTTCCGGCTGCGTTGATGGAGAACCTGCGTGCGTCTTTTCCGAAGTCCACGCCACGCAGTCGGATGTATTCCCCGTCGTCGATGTCGAAGACATACATGTTCCTGCGCCCCGTAGAAGCCGGCATATCCTTCACTACGCCCGTATTGGGGATGCCCATCTTTGCCGTCTTCAGTCCGCGCCCCCAAGCCATCGTTTCCGCTTCCACGCGTTTGTATGGGTTGAGCCATTCGAGTTGCTGCAGGGGTTTCTGATTCAACCAATAGGGTATCTCGCGAATGGTACCGTCTGCATTGTAGGTTATTTCTGAAGCGGAGACGGTGCGGCGTTCGTGATGAATATACGTGTCGAGATGCATCAAGTCGTAGTCCTGACCGAAGATGTAGGAGTGTCCCTTGTAGTCGCAGATGCCGGGGTGATTACCGCGGTCGCGTTGTGTGGGCGTCATGATGTAGTTCTTCCATTCCCACGGTCCTGTAGGAGAGTCGCTCATGGCATAGCCCAACGCTTCGGGACAACATGTTGTGGCGAAGGCGAGGTAATAATGTCCGGCACGCTTGTAGAACCACGGTCCTTCCTGATAATTGGGGATGTGCGGGAGTTGCACAATGCTGTCCTTCAGCGAAATCATGTCGTCGTTCAGACGTGCATAATAGCAATGCGGATTGCCCCAATACATATAGGCTTGTCCGTCATCGTCGGTGAAGACGGAGGGGTCGATGTCGTTCCAATGTTCTCTTTGCCAAACCAAGGGCTTGCCAAGCGGATCTTTGAAGGGGCCGTAAGGCGAATCGCTCACCAACACACCGATGCCATGGCCGTGCAGAGGGGCATACAGATAGTATTTGCCGCCTCGTTCGACGGTTTGGATGGCCCAAGCTCCGTTGTCGCGACTGCGCCAAGGAAAATCCTTCAGCGACGCTACGGCTCCGTGTTCGGTCCAGTTTACCATGTCTGGTGTGGACCAAAGCAACCAGTCGTACATGAAGAAGCCTGCCGAACTCCTCTCGTTAGGGTCGGGGATGTCTTCGGGCGAGGCATCGTGCGAGGTGAACAAGAACAGGGTGTCGCCCACCACCAAAGGCGATGGGTCGGCTGTGTATTTGGTCTGGAAGAGGGGCATGTTCATGCTTTGCGGATTGCCTGCGGGATGGATGACGAGCACAAAACCGCCATTCGGCCGGCATTTCATTTGTGTGGGGTAGTTTTCCTGCAGGGAGACGAAGAAGGCCTTTTCGCTGCGTTCGCCAAAGTAAACGATGTCGCCATGCTGACCTCCGAGGAACGACAAGTCGAGGGGGAATGTCCTTTCTTCGCTACTATCGTTTATGCCCGCAATGTACCAGGTTTTACCACTTCGGCGCGCCGTCACGGCAGAGCACGAGAGTTGGCGCGTCTCGTCCCAAGAGGAGGGCATGGAGGAGATGAATTGTTGCACATCGTGCGGCAAAGAGTTGGTGTTTGGGAAACGCTCGGACAGATATTTCGAACCGTTGTCGGAGAGGACTGCACGCGCCAAATCCTGTGCTTGGGAGGTGATGTTCGGACTGAAAGTCAAGCACAACGCCAGGAATAGTGACAAAGTGGTTCTCATGATTTGATTACTTTAAAGTGTCGAACTTGGCGTTCTTCTCGATGGTCCAGCCTTCGCGTTTCGAGAGGCCGCAATCCTTTCCCTTGAACATCTTTGCAGCCTGCTTGTCACCCTTCAACTGCCAGTTTAACCAAGCTAGCGCAACTGTCGAAAACTCACCACCATGTGGTTGACGATAAGTTCCGCCATGACCTACAGGGAAGTTGGCTACACAACAGGGTACGTGGTTTATCTGGTGGAAGTCGTCCATGCCGTTTTCGTAGGCAATGTCTGTCTTCCCGCCAAGAATGTAGATGACGCTGCAGTGGATTTCTTTCAGCTTTGATTTGTCTGGCATCGGCATGCCTCCCACGGCTTGACCTCGATTGCTGGTCTTGAAGAGGCCGCTATTGCATATCATCAGGGTCTTGATGCGCGGGTCGGCGCAGTTGTAAAGCGTCTGCAAACCTCCGCACGACATGCCTGCCACGCAGATATTTTTCACGTCGATTTTGCCGAAATAGGGTGAGTTTTGGTCGGAATTTTGGCTGATTACCCAATCGATGGACTCTATTTGCTGCTGCGTGGTCGACATGGGGCCCTGATAGGGTTTCTCTTCCATGGGAATATAGCCCGTTGCAAGCACGATATAGCCGTACGAAGCTATCTCGTTGAGGAATTTGAAGTGTTCCCAAGGCGAGTTTGTGCAGGCTCCGTTACCCCAAACCAAGACGGGGAGAGGCTTCTTTTTGTTGAAGGCGGAGAGGTCTTGCGGCACGAAGACGGTGTGCGCTTCCAGTGTGGCCTCCTCCTTCATGATAGCCTTGTGTGTGCCTGTTCCGCCATCTTCCACGACGAGCGACTGCAGGCCGCGGATTTCCCACCAGTCGAAGTTGAAGAGTTTCGGGCCTTCCGGCCGGTGAAGACGAGGTAGAGGTCGTGCGTCCCCTCTGCTTTTTCCGCGAAATCGGCCGTGAATGTCTGCCATTTCTCCCAACCTCCCGTGCCGGGCACTTCCAGACGGGCGAGGAGATGGCCTTTCAGGCTGTCGATGCGCACCTCTATCTGACCGCCTCGCAGTCCGCTTGCCACGCGTGCCGCAAATTGCTTCTGCATGTTTCCGCTGAAGTCCACATTCTGCAGTTTGATGTAGTCACCGTTGTGAATATCAGCGACATAGACGCCCACTTCGTCGTTTTGCTCGGTCTTCAATCCGCGGCTGAAGGCCATTGTTTCGGCCTCGACTTTCCTGTACGGATTGAAGGTTTGGATGGGTTTCACGCCTTCGTTTGTGGGCAGAATGGTTGGGAATGAGCCGTCTGCGTTGTATTTGAACTCCTCGACGGCCACGCTACGGCCGAAACCGCCGCCTCGAGGCAGCTTTCCGGTGTGGTAGAAGAAGTAGGAATGCCCCTTGTAGTCGGCCACGCCGCAGTGGTTGGTGAAGGAGTTCGTTTCGCTCAGCGGCATGATTTCGCCTGCATATTTCCACGGCCCTGTAGGGTGGGGTGCTGTGCTGTAGGAGATGTGTTCGGGCACGCCTCCGGCAGCGTAGAGCAGCTGGTATGTGCCGTTCCGCTTGGTGAGCCAAGGCCCTTCCACATACGAATCCTTGTATTTCTTGCCTTTCTCGCGCTTGTTCATCATGGGACTTCCGAAAGCCTCCTCCGTCATGTCGAGCCGTCCCAGCTCGCCGCTATAGGATGTCATGTCGCGGTTCAGCTTCAGATAGTAGCATTGCGGATTGCCCCACATGAGCCATGCCTGGCCGTCGTCGTCGATGAGCACGGTCGGGTCGATGTGGTCCCACGAACCGTTCTCGAACAGGGGTTTACCGATGGCGTCGCGGAAGGGACCGACAGGCGTATCGCTGACTGCCACACCGATTGCCATACCTCCGGAGAGTTTGGAGTGTGCGCAGATGTACCAGTAGAACTTGCCGTCGCGCTCCACGCACTGTGAGGCCCACGCGCGGTCGTCCGCCCACGAGAAGCTCTCGAGAGCGAGGGGTGAGCCATGGTCTTGCCAATTTACCATATCCTCGGTGGAATAGACGCGCCATTCCTGCATCCAGAAGAAGTCCGCGCCGTCCTCGTCGTGGCCGGTATAGACATACATCTTGCCGTCGTGCACCATCGGTGCCGGATCGCTAGTGAACCAGGTCTGGACGAAGGGGTTTTGTGCACGAAGTGTCCCAGAAGGGGTGAATGATGACAGGAAAATGGAAAAAGATAGGGTTAAAACCTCACGAAAGTGTCTGAAATGCTTCATAATTGTCAGTATTTTTTGCAAAGATACAAAGATTTTTCAATTTTGTTTTGTTTTTACAATTAAATTCGTAATTTTGCATCGCGAGAGTAGCATAACTCCACTCTCGTTTTGAAGCAAAAGTGTTTTTCATGGTATTAGATTTTTAAGGTTAACCTTGCCGTTCGGGAGAATAGCAAGGTTTTTTCTGTGCATATACTTTGCATAAAACGAGCATACGGGAGTGTCGGATAATGTAAGGCGATTTCATGTATTTCCAACTTAGTGGCTGAAACCCCGATGAATAGGGGTATGGAACATTTTTCGCCCATCTGAGGACGATGCCGATCTTCGCGTCCTTTCATGGTTTCCACATTCCGCATTTCACAATAAAACCGTACAACTGTACAAAACGTACAAGCGATTTTTGAGAGAAATGCGACGACTATATTATATATATTATAGTTAACTAATGTAATTGGTAATATATAAAGGAACAGCGGAACTCGTGTGTCTTATTTTCCACTTGTGAACTTTGTGGAATCTGTGGAAAGGGGTTCCACAATTCCACAAATTCCACAACGGGTTTTGAGAGATGTGACGGCTATATATATTATATATTATAGTTAACTAATGTAATTGGTAATATATAAAGGAACAGCGGAACTCGTGTGTCTCATTTTCCACTTGTGAACTTTGTGGAATCTGTGGAAAGGGGTTCCACAATTCCACAAATTCCACAACGGGTTTTGAGAGAGAGGCGCCCCCCCCCTCCATTTGCCCTATGCAAGAATCTCGTCAAGGTTGCGAGTAAGCGAGTGCAGAGTGATGCTCGCATCGACTTTGCCGAGCGGAAGCAAGCTCGACGAAATCCCGTCAATTGCTGCTGAAAATCGCTCGAATTGGGGTGCCGAAATTTGGCGGTGTCGGAAAAATGTCGTACCTTTGCAGTGGAATTAAGAGACAAAGTCTCTTAGCACAGAAACTTGATCAATTTCTCTGCAAGAGACGATGCCCGACGCCGCACGCGACGATGCCCGACGCAGCACGTGAAAAGTCGAAACATGAAACGTCATGATGGCCAACATAACACGTCATGTTTCGATACTTCGCAAGAGAGAATTATAAAAACGCGATTTTATCAAAATGTTGACGGAAATATTTACCATTTGCCAATAATTTCGTACCTTTGCAGAAAATTTCAGAAAACAGCAATTACCGATGTCCGAAAGAAAGCAAATATACTTGTGCCTGGCACATATGTCGGAAGATGGCGCCGAGCAGCGTTACGTGAAGGAAGCGTTCGACTCGAACTGGGTGGTTCCGATGGGACCGAACGTGAATGCATTCGAAAACGACCTGAAAGCGTTCGTGAATCACGGCGACAACGAAGTGCTCCAGAAGGAGGTCGTGGCGCTTTCTGCCGGTACTGCAGCCGTTCATCTGGCACTGCTCGCATGCGGAGTAGGCCCGGGCGATGAGGTGATCGTGCAGAGCTTCACCTTCTGCGCTTCCAGCCATCCCATCACATACCTCGGAGCCACGCCGGTCTTCGTCGATTCAGAGCCCGACACATGGAACATCGACCCCGAACTGATGGAAACGGCCATCCGGGATCGCATCGCCAAGACGGGCAGGAAACCGAAGGCCATCGTTCCGGTCGCACTCTATGGCATGCCCTACCAGATAGACAGAATCATGGAGATAGCGAACCGATATGAGATTCCCGTGGTGGAAGACGCAGCCGAGGGCTTCGGCTCACGCTTCAACGGTCAGGTTCTTGGCACCTTCGGCAAGTATGGTGTGCTCTCGTTCAACGGCAACAAGATGATCACCACAAGCGGCGGAGGCGCCCTCATTTGCGAAAACCAGGACGACGCCAACAAAGTGATGTGGTACGCCACCCAGGCTCGCGATGCCTATCCCTACTACGAACACACGGCCGTGGGCTACAACTATCGCATGTCGAACATCTGCGCAGGCATCGGTCGCGGACAGATGACTGTGCTGAACGACCACCTCGCACATCACAAGCACGTGCAGAAACTCTACGAGGAACTGCTGGCCGACGTGAAGGGAGTGACCATGCACAAACAGCCTGCCGACCCAAGGTACGACGCGAACTTCTGGCTCTGCGCAGCCACACTCGATCCCGACGTCAGAATCCAAGGTCAGGAGAATGCCTACAAGGAAGTCATCAAGTCCGCCGTAGGTGGCGCTGCAGGCGTGATCAGAGCCGTCGAGTCGGCCACGACAAGCTGCCAGCCAAACGAGAATGTGGAAGCGCTCCGCGTGTTCATGCTCGACAAGAAGGTGGAGTGCCGTCCCGTCTGGAAACCAATGCACAAGCAGCCCGTCTACAAGAACGCTCCGGCTTACGTGAACGGCGTCTCGGAAGCGCTCTTCAAGGTGGGATTCTGTCTCCCAGCCGGACCTTATGTGACCGACGACGATGTAAGGTACATCGTGGATTGCATCAAAGAAGCGATAGTCTGATTAGCCGAATGGTAACGGATAACAATATAAATGCCTTTTTCGCATTGTTAAGGGCAGGACTTTGGGAACAGGAAGTACAGCTCTTGCCGTATGGCGAGGTGGATTATAATGAGATAATGCGTCTTGCCGAGGAACAGTCCATGACGGGATTGGCGACGATTGGGCTGAAGCATGTTTCGGACACGACCGTTCCTAAAATAGAAATGCTCACCTTCCTCGGTTCTGCTCTCAAGATAGAAGAGCAAAACAAGGCAATGAATCACTTCATCGGGATGATGGTGGGCAAGTTGCAGAAATACGGGATATACACTGCGCTGATAAAGGGA
The DNA here is from genome assembly GCA_017650085.1 of Bacteroidaceae bacterium. GTDB lineage: Bacteria > Bacteroidota > Bacteroidia > Bacteroidales > Bacteroidaceae > Physcousia. The sequence goes on from JAGCFN010000148.1 coordinate 48,814, forward strand.
CAGGGCGTGGCTCAATGCTACGAGAGACCGTTGTGGAGAGTCTGTGGAGATATTGACTTGTTCTTGGACAAGGAGAACTACGAGAAGGCAAAGAAGATTCTGATTCCCTTTGCAACTCATGTGGATGACGAAGGCCTTGAGAGTCTTCATCTGGGCATGACCATCGATTCGTGGATAGTGGAACTGCATGGCAGCATGCGAACCGGTCTGTCTCGTAGAGTGGACAGAGGAATTGATGATGTGCAGCGCGATGTGTTTGAGAACAAGGGGGTTAGAGTGTGGAATAACGATGGAGTGGGTGTACCTCTTCCCAATGCGAATAATGATGCCATCCTAGTCTTTACCCACTTCGTTCATCACTTCTACGGACTAGGTGTCGGATTGAGACAGATATGCGACTGGTGCAGACTGTTGTGGACATACAGGAATGAGATTGACCGTGAGATGCTGGCAACGCGCCTGAATCAGTTGGGACTGATGGAGGAATGGCAGGTATTCGGGGCTTTTGTCGTCAAATACCTAGGAATGCCGGAAGAGGACATGCCGTTCTTCGATTCCAGGTTCACCAGTAAAAGTTCGTTGATACAAAAGATAGTGCTGGAAACAGGTAACTTCGGACACAACAGAGACTTAAGCTATCGAGAGAAGTACCCTAAGCCAATTTCATTGGCGATGACTTTCTTTCGCCGTTTACATGAGTATGCAAGGTTCATGTACCTTTTCCCCGGGAATGCACTGAAGTTCTATATTATATATCTTACAGACCGGGTGAAAGCCGTTTTCGCCGGTAAAGTTTGAGACATATTAAAAAAAGAAGCACCCCGCAGGATGCTTCTTTTATTTTTATTTCTTCTTCGTAACCTTCTTCGTTGTCGTAGCCTTCGTGGTTGTAGTCGTTGGAGGCGTGTAGTACTTGAGGGCTTCAGGCATGCGCTTCTGCAGCTCTGCAAGGCGTTTCTCGTCCGAGGGGTGGTCGCTGAAGAGTTCGCTCCTCGTGCTGCCTCCGCTTTGTTGTGCCATGCGTTGCCAGAAAGGAATGGCGAGTTGCGGGTCGTAACCTGCCATCGCTGCGAAGATTAGGCCAAGGCGGTCTGCCTCAGTCTCGTTGTCACGCGAGTACTTGAGGTTGGCGAAGTTGAAACCTATCTGCGCTGCCATGTCAATGATGGAAGCAGCATTCCCATATCCCTTTGCCTGAGCTACTTGTGTGAGCACGCTGCCGCCTATTTGAGCCGCATATTGTTGACGCGTCTGCTTGGAGAGCTGTTCGGCAGAGTGCTTGGCAACGGCATGGGCAATCTCGTGTCCGAGAACGATGGCAAGGCCTGTCTCATCCTGCGTGATAGGAAGAAGACCTTCGTATACGACAATCTTTCCTCCAGGCATACAGAAGGCGTTCACCTCGTTCTTGTTCACAAGGTTGAACTCCCATTGGAAGTTCTGGACTTCCTGTGCATAACCGTTGTTCATGAGGAAGTTCTCGACTGCCGAAGCAAGTTTCTGTCCCACACGCTTCACCATGGCGGTGTTTGTCTGATTGGTGGAGAGCGTAGCGCCCTGCATGTACTCTTGGTACTGCTGAGAGCTGAGACTGAGAATCTGGGCGTCGTCGACTAGAAGACGTGTCTTACGACCCGTGATGGGTACGGTGTTTGTGGTACCGCAAGCCGTTGCAAGCACGGCAAGAGCACCAACGAGTAATGTTCTGATTGCTTTCATATGTGTATGTTTTTAAGAGTTAGTTTCTGTAGGGGCAAAGTTACATTTTTATTTTTAATAGATAAGATTTCCTGTTACTTTTTTTTCAAGTTTGTGTAGTTTCTGTGTTTTTAGGGATGAAAATCTTTGTCTGTATGAGATTATTGTGTACTTTTGCGTTAATCAAAAACTGAAAACTGACTTATGAATACAACATGCAAAGCATTGCTTCTTGCAGCCACTCTGCTGACTGGATTGGGTGTCCTCGATGTCCGGGCAGGCAACGAAGCATGGATGGCAAACATCCCCGACAATACTTTCCTCAGCCAACTCTCCATCCCAGGCACGCACGATGCCGGGACAGGTCATGGCGTGAACAACTTCATGGTCGTGATAAGCGGCAGCAAATATGCCGTCACGCAGGAGAAAACGCTGACGGAACAATGGAATAGCGGCATCCGAGCCTTCGATTTGCGTCCCGCCATGGACAATTCCCGACTGCGCATCTATCATGGCGTTATCTCGACGAACCTCTATATGGACAACGCCTTGAGCACACTTTGCAGTCTGCTCGACAGCCACCCCACGGAAACGTGCATCGTCTTCATGCGTCACGAATCGGAAGGTGACGACAATAACAGCAATTGGGGTGCGAAGATGAAGGAATTGCTCACGAGTGCTCCCACCAACACCCATGCTGTGAACTACAACCCCAACGCAAAGTTGGGTGACGTCCGAGGCAAACTCCTCATCTTCAGTCGCGACACTTACGACACCAATCCTGTCGGCGGTTACATCACAGGATGGGGCTTCAACTCGAACTTCGCTCAACAACAGGGGGGACAGATTCGGGGCGTTAGCACGCAAGGCCAACTCTATGTTCAGGACTTCTACGATGTCTCGGCAAGCGGAGCTCCCGCCACAAAGACTGCGAGCATTGAGAGGATGCTGCAGTTCTCAACTTCCGAGAATACCAATCCGGGGCTTTGGGTAGTGAATCAGACTTCTGGCTATTCCAAGACGGGCTCGATGTTCGGATATACATTTGCTACGAGCGACGGTTATCGCGATAATGCCCAAACGCAGAATGCTGCAGCCATCTCGTACATCAACAGTCATCCCGGGCCTACAGGTATCATCTTGATGGACTTTGCAGCCGAGGATGCTTCCGGAGGTTATCAGGTGAAAGGGCAGGCTCTGACGAATGCCATCATCGCAAGCAATTCGAATCCCGGACCTCACGCCAATTATTTCCGTGCCCTTACAACCATCGTCGTCGGAAAGGAATACACCATCTTCACCACCATCAACGGAAAGAAGTACTACATCACAACCGATGGAACCCTTGCCGAAGGCGCTTTGAATGCAGGCATTTTCCGCTTCCAGAACGGTCAGAGTGGGGACCACGCAAGGTCTTTCTTCATCTCGTGGACGGCTAACAGCGCTACCTATTCCTTTACAAATCCCAATCAGAATAAGGGAGCGAACGGGACTTTCTCGAGCGACAACAACATCATTCCAAGAAAGAAGGACCGGGACAGCGCATACGATTGCCAGGTTCTCATGTTGAAAAGCGATGGAATGTATGCCATTCGAGCTACAAATGCCGCTTACTCTGCAGACGGAAGTTGGGCTCAATATGCCGCCGATACATATTGGTCCGTGAAGAACGAAGCCTCGACTCCTCCCACCGCAGGATACAAGAAGGGCGTGCCCGACTATATCTGGCAACTTGAGGAACCTTCTAATCTCGTCAACGTCACCTATTCCTTGTACTTTAGCGGCAGAAAGATAACCGATATAGTCGTTCCAGGCGAACGAGGAGCCGCAGCAGCGCTTCCCGAAGAATACCTCAACGACTTCTGCACCTATACCTATTCCCCCAAAACCATCTCGACCGGCACCATCAAGGTTACCGTGAAATGGCCCACAACAAATCCTCCTTTCAGAGTTTCCCTTCCAACCTCTACAGCAAGGAATTGGTACAATATCAAAGCAGGTCGTTTGGGGCGTTATCTGGGATGGGAACCTCGCGAACCCTATCACCCTCATGCTTATGACGAAGCTTCCGTCGGAGATTATCCCGAAACGGAACTCTATGCAACCGATTTGGTGCGTGCGAGCGATGCCTATCAATGGGCCTTCGTTGGCAATCCAGTCGAGGGATTTAAAATCGTCAACAAACTGATGGGCGAGGACTATTCCCTCACTGTTGATGGAACGGCTTCCTCTGTTCAGGGCGTTCAGAACGTCAAGAATGCCGTTCTTCGTGAAGGTGACTTTCGTTGGACTCCTCATGCCGACAACGATGGCTTTTCGCTCAGTCTGACCGGACAGGATAACTACTACCTCAACACGCATGGAGGGCCTCACGGATTCTTGCAGATATGGGAATCGGCTAATGCCAAGACTGACCTCGGTTCGCAGCTGATAGCAGAAGCTGTTCCTGCAGCTTCGGTTCCGTTGATGCAGGTTGGCGAAGGCTTTTACTCCACGCTTTGCCTGCCTTACGATGTGGTTGTGAATGGAGCAAAAGTCTATGTTTTACCGAGTCCTTATACGCCTACTCAATTTGAGATAGACGAGAAATACGTCCTCCTTACGTTGGCGAGCGATACTGTTACTGCAGGAACGCCAGTTGTTCTTCGGGGAGAGAGCGAAACGGCTACCCTCACATACGGAAACGGCTTCGCCCTTCAACCATCGACCGATACGGCTCTTACGGGACTTTTCTTGCCTGCCAGCCCTTCAGGCGCTCTGACTCTTCAAGATCAGGAAGATGTGCCAGGCTTTTATCCAATCAGCGAAGATGTCGTTCAGCCGAATCGTGCCTACCTCATGCTCGAGAATCCTGATGTTCAAGCCCTTGCCCTCCGCTTCAGCGACATAGAAGATAGAATAAATGAGATTCAAGATTCAAGATCCAAGATTCAAATCCCCATTTATAACCTTGTAGGTCAGCGTTTGAGCAGAGTTCAAAAAGGCATCAACATCGTCAACAATAAGAAAGTTGCCATAAAATAAAAACACCCGACCTCGTGTGAAGTCGGGTGCTTTTATCTGTAAAAAGGGTAGGAGATTTAGTCCTCCTTTTGAACTGCAGCGCGCTTTTCGGCGATGCGAGCCTTCTTACCGGTGAGGTTGCGCAGGTAGTAGAGCTTAGCACGACGTACCTTACCAACTTTGTTCACCTGAATGCTGTCGATGTTGGGGCTGTTGATGGGGAAGATACGTTCCACACCCACGGTGCCAGACATCTTGCGAACAGTGAAGCGCTTGTTGTCTCCGTGACCGCTGATCTTGATGCAGACACCACGATAGAGCTGGATACGCTCCTTGTTACCTTCGACAATTTTGTATGCAACGGTGATGGTATCGCCTGCCTTGAATGCGGGATGAGACTTGCCTGTTGCAAATGCTTCTTCAGCAATTTTGATTAAATCAGCCATAATGCTTGAGTTGTTATAAAATTGTTTTGTCGATCACTCGTAGGCATAACAGGTCTCTCTTTTCCTGCCAGCGACCTACGGGAAAGCGGGTGCAAAGGTACAATAAAAATTAAAAATGAAGAATTAAGAATGAAGATTTTTTTGCTTTTTGAGTGTTTTTTTGTACTTTTGTGCATAAAAACAGTGATTTAAGATTAGAGAATAGCGGTTAAAGATATGAGACGACTTATACTTTTATTCATTTTTTACTCTTCATTCTTCACTTTTCACTCTGCGTTTGCGCAGCAGTACAAGGTGTGTTCTTTCTGCTGGGAACGTGTTGAAGTTACGTCGGAATTGGATGACAATCCTTCTGCCGAGGCTGCTGCCGTTGTTGCTCCTTACAAGGCAAGCGTGGACAGCATGATGTCTCCTGCTATTGGATTGAGCAGAATCGCGATGAATGTGAAGCGACCAGAAAGTCTGTTGAGCAATTGGGCTGCTGATGTGATGGTTGAAGGTGGAACGGCAACTGGTTTGGCGCGAGCTGATATGGGACTCGTCAATATTGGCGGCCTTCGAAACAATATGCCTGAAGGGATTGTCCGAAAGGGTGACATCATACTCATTTCTCCTTTCGAGAACTATCTTGTCGTGCTTGAGATGAAGGGTAGTGATGTGCTCGAACTGATGAAGAACATTGCCGCTGTGAAGGGCGAAGGCGTAAGCAGTAGCGTCAGGATGGAGATAACGGAAGACGGCAAACTGCTATCTTGCACCATCAATGGCGAAGAAATTGATCCGAAACGCATCTACACAATCGCCACGCTTGACTATCTGGCAGAAGGAAACGACAAGATGTATGCCTTGAAGAAGGCTGTGAAGCGTCATGAGATAGGCATTCTTGCTCGAGACGTCATGATGGAATACGTGATAAAGCACAGAGTGATTGACAGTAAGGTAGAAGGAAGAATTGTGGTTAAGTGAAGAGTGTAGAATCAAGAGTGAAGAATTATGAAACGCTATTGTATATATTTGTTCTGTTGTCTGTTCTCTTGTGCGGCTTTTGCGCAAGACAATAAGATATTTATTGTTCACACGAGTGATACGCATTCCTGCATTGAGCCAATATCTCCAAACTTTGGCGATACGGCCCAAGCGAACAAGGCTGGCTATCTTCGCCGTGTCGTTCTGCTGGAACAATTGCGAAAGGAGCATCCTGATGATTTGCTTCTGCTCGATTGTGGCGATTTCAGCCAGGGCTCCGTCTACTACAATCTCTACAAAGGTGAGGTTGAGGTGAAACTGATGAATCTGATGAAGTATGATGCCTGCACTATAGGCAATCATGAATTCGACTTTGGCCTTGAGAACCTTGCACGCTTGATGAAGATGGCAGAGTTCCCTTTCGTTTGCTGCAACTACGACTTTACGGGCACTATTTGCGAAGGTCTGGTGAAGCCATATATAATAATTGAACGCGCGTGCGTGCGCGTAGGAGTACTTGGAGTTTGTCCTCAACCGCAGGGGCTCATCACAGGAAAGAACTTCGAAGGCATGCGTTATTCCAAGCCTGCAATAGCGGCTCAGCCCATTATCGACCTGCTGCGAAATGAAGAGAATTGTGATGTTGTCGTTTGTCTAAGCCACCTTGGATGGGGCACTCATGCAGATATGGACCCTGACTTCATTGCAAACACGACAGGCCTTGATATTGTACTTGGAGGACATTCCCACACTTACTTCCAAGAACCTCAGTACTTGCTCGACAAGAAAGGCCACGAAGTTCTTGTGGATCATCAAGGCAAGAATGCACGATTCTTGGGCACCATTGAAGTGCAGACTGGCTTCCAAGAGGAATAAACAAAAAGCCCCTCCAGATGGAGAGGCTTTTCGTTTTGTATGAAATCTCTATTAGAGAGAGATAGCACCGCTTGGGCATGCGTCAGCGCAAGTGCCACATTCAGTGCACTGTTCAGGATCGATTGAATACTTTTCGCCTTCGGAGATAGCTCCTATGGGACATTCGTCGATACATGTGCCGCAAGCAACACAATCATCACTAATTACGTAAGCCATAGTCTGATTTTAGTTTTTAGTTACTACTTTTGTTTATTTCTGGGTGCAAAGATAATTATTTTTGGTGATAGTAGTACAGAAAAGTCAGACTTTTTTCTACTTTATCACCAAAAAGAATGATTTAAGCAATAAAAAGCCCCTTCCTTACGTTATTATTACGATGCGCATGAATAGTTTGAGGAGCCTTGTTTCGCTCGTTGCCTTTGCATTTGCTCTGGGTCTTTTGGCACAGGAACGCAAAGTGCAGAACCGCCCTTATATAGATGAGCGGAGGTTTCACTATGGTTTCCTGCTTGGTCTGCACATGCAAGACATCGAGATTGAGAACAACGGATACATCGACCCTGAGACGGGAGAGCAATGGTATGCTGAGATTGACAACTACAGTCCTGGCTTCACGGTGGGTGTGTTGGGCGAACTCAGACTGAACAGATACCTGTCGCTTCGCACTTCGCCCACGATTCATTTCGGTCAGAAACATGCTGTCTATCATGAGCAAGTGAGTGGGGCAGACAGTACGCAAGTCTTCAAGAGCACTTATATCTCCGTTCCTGTGGACTTGAAGTTCGCAGCTCCTCGCTACAACAATTTCCGTCCTTACCTTGTTGCTGGTTTGAATCCGATGGTTGACCTCACAGCCCGCAAGCATGATGCTTTGCGATTGAAGCCTTTCGACCTCTATCTGGAGGTCGGTATGGGGTGCGACATCTACCTTCCTTTCTTCAAACTCAATCCTGAAATCAAGTTCTGCTTTGGCTTGCTCGATATCATTCACAAGGACAGGAGCGACCTCATCGACACCACTTTGCTGAAGTACACGAAGGGTGTGAATAGTGGCCACGCAAACATGATTGTCCTGACATTTAACTTCGAATAACATGAAATACTCTGTAACTTCAATTCTGGCTGCCTTTGTTCTTTGCAGCATCTCTTTCACATCTTGCAACAAGACTGAAGAAGACCTGAACAGCATTGCTCTGGAGCTTTGCCAATACATCCCTGACCATGAGCTTTTGGAGCGTTCGAAGGACTTCATGACGAGCGACTTCTATGCCCTTCTCGACACGATGTTCAACCCGCCCGAACACGAGACGATGGACCACGAATGGCTCCATTATTTCGTGACTGGAAACGGTGGGACGATAGCCGACTACAGCGTGGATACTGTCGAAGTGATTGATTCGAAGCATGCTTTGGCCATTCTGGATGTTCGTCAGAAGTGGGAAGACGGCACTTTCTGCAGCGAAGACGAGATAGAGGAACACAGACTCTACATGGAAAAGGTTGATGGAAAGTGGCTCATCTCCGACTTTGACGAGCACAAGCAGGATTGCATCAACAATATCGCAAACTGGCGAAAAGAAGAGGCTCTGCGGCAAACCATCAGCAATTATCTCGTCAAGGAGATTGGTTCCAACTATTCGCAGGGCGAACTCTGCATTCCTGTCCTGATGTTTGTTGCAGCTGAAGAAGACGACGAGGAACAAGCTCGCGTTTGGGGCGACTTTTGGGTGTTCAACTATAACATCGTGGGCGATACCTTGAAGACTGTTTCTGGGGGCAATCATTCAGGGTGCCTGTATCTCGCGAAGGACGGTAACAATCTGAAAGTGACCAAGTTCGAGCAGACTGAAGATGGGGCAGGGAACGAGGCGAGTGCTAAGAGAATCTTTGCCGACCACTATGATGTCTATCAGAACATGCATTCAAGCAAAGACGTTCGCGAAGCCGTTCGTCAGGAACAACTGCTGCAATATGTTCAAAGGAACGACCTTTCTGTGAAGTTCTATCAGGACTTCGGATGGGATGCAGTTGAGCTCTGAACGAGACGACACCAGCGTCATTCCCAAACTTCACACTAGTAATTCCCAAACGTCACACTAGTAAATCGCAAACTTCACGTTAGTAAATTGCAAACTTCACGTTAGTCATTTGCAATCGTCACACTAGTTAATCGCAAACGTAACACTATACGATTGCAATCGTGACACTATACGTTTGCAAATACGCCTTTAAATCCTTTTTTCAGGGGGATTTGTCGTTTCGTGTCGTAAA
>JAGCFN010000149.1 GCA_017650085.1 Bacteroidaceae bacterium
AAATAAACTGTGAATTGTGAATTGTGAAGGGTCACTCCTCTGTAACCAGAAAAGACAGGCAGAAGCAACGGCCTGCAAGCAACGTTACATCCTCGAACGTGGCACTATACGTTTGCCATCGTCACACTATACGTTCTCAAACGTCAAACGTGAAGTTTTCATTCTGACTGAGGGGCGTTGAATAATTCTTAATTCTTGATTTCTTCAGAAATAATTATGAATTATGAACTATGAATTATGAATTATTTTCGCACCTTTGACTTCGTCGAAAGTACTTCCGCTCGGAAATACTCAAATAAATTTGGTATTTCGCTCGCTTATTCGTACCTTTGCAGCCGAAAAAGGGAATTGGATGAACTATCACGGCATCATACTGGGCTTGGGGACTTTCCTTTGTATAGGACTCTTTCACCCACTTGTTATCAAGAGCGAATACCACTTTGGCGTAAAATGCTGGCCTGTCTTTCTCGTCTTGGGGATTGCAGGCTGCATCGGTTCCCTGTTCGTCGAGAGCATATACATATCGGTGTTGCTTGGCGTCTTCAGTTTCTCGTGCTTCTGGTCCATTCTGGAGCTTTTCCAGCAGAGAAAGAGGGTGGAAAGAGGCTGGTTCCCCAAGAAAGAGAAGAGAGGTTAGTGGTTAGTGGTTAGCGGTTAGTGGTTAGCGGTTAGCGCATATTTGGTCACTCTCGCTCGAAAAACCTCAAATAAATTTGTTATTTCTCTCGCTTTTTCGTACCTTCTTGCGCGCCGTAGGTGCTCAGGCGCAGGCGGAAGACTAGCGTCGAGCTACTTTTCGCTCGGAAATACTCAAATAAATTTGTTATTTCTCTCGCTTTTTCGTACCTTTGCAGCCGAATTATCAAGGGGTGCCTGTCAAAGTGGCGGGCTGAGATCAAACCCTCCTCACCTGATTCGGACAATACCGACGTAGGGATGATAAGTGGAATCTTCTGAGCAGGAACTGCCTGCACCCCTTTATTGTTAAATTTAATAATAAAGGAAAAAAATGACAACAGACAAGAAAACTATCGTTCTCATTGGCCTCATCGGCTTGATGGGAAACACAGCCACAGCTCAGGAGTCGGGAAATGAGGACTCCATTCGCATGGAACGCATGCAGGAAGTGGTGATTAGTGGTGTTCGTGCCAAGAATGACGCACCTTTCGCTGTAACGAACATCAAGAAGGCTGAACTGCAGGAACACTCCAGAACTGGACGCGAACTACCTCTTCTGCTGGCCAAGACGCCAGGCATCATGGCTTGGGGCGAGAACGGACTGGGCACAGGAACTTCATATATGCGAATTCGAGGTGTGCGAGATGCTCGCATCAACGTCACACTGGATGGCGTTCCCCTCAATTCCCCCGAAGACCAATGTGTATTCTGGGCCAACATGAACAGCTACTCGGCTCTGCTGGGAAGTGTGCAAGTGCAGAGAGGTGTTGGAACAAGCACAAATGGTGACGGAGCCTTTGGCGGTACAGTTGCGCTCTCTACTGCAGCGCCTTCATTAACACCTCGAGGCGAAATCAGCTTTTCCTATGGTTCATACAACACGATGAACTATGGCGGCTCGGCTTCTACGGGTTTGCTTTGGAATCAGCTGGTCATCGACGGTGCTTGGCATCAAACCCAGACCGACGGTTTCGTTCACGGAACAGACGGTCGCTCCGGGTCATACTATGGCGGCATTACTTGGATGCCCAACAATCGTCTGACGATTCGCTACAAGAATATCGGCAACTACGAGAAAACAGGCCAGGCATGGAACGGCATCATTGCAGGTGATGACTATCTCAGCCTGATGGACGGCACATATGGTGTCACAACAGGTATCAAGAACTACGGCGACCTCTACAAGCACGGTCTTGGCAAGTTCAACCCACTCTATGAGAAGATTCTGCATTCCGACCCAGATGACCCCTATAGCAGCTTTGCTACAGATGCCAACGGCAACTACCTCACCCAGCGTTACATAATGAGCGACGGTTCTTTCTGGAAGCATACGACCGACAACTTCTGGCAGAACCACAACCTGCTCTCGATGGCTTGGGACATCAACGAGCATTGGGCAGCAACTGCTACACTGCACTACACTCACGGCTACGGCTACTACAATGAGTTCCGCCCTCAGAACAAGCTGAAGAAGTTTGGTCTCATAGCGACTGATACCGAAGGGGAGAGCATCAAGTATTCTGACTTTGTGCGCAAGAAAGGACTCTATCAAGATGCTTACGGAATGGTGGGAAGTGTGAACTATAAGAACGACCGATGGGACATCATCGGAGGTCTTTCAGTACAGAACTTCGAGTCCGATCACTTCGGCTACCTCACATACGCCAGCAACGAGATTGTTCGCCAAACATTCCTCAGCAATGGCGACTACAAGTACTACGACTCGGATGCCTCGAAGTTCGACGGCAACATCTATCTGAAAGCTGCCTACAAGCTCGGTCAGCAATGGAAAATCTTCGGAGACGTACAGTATCGCCATGTAAGCTATAAGACCAGCGGCATCAACGACAAGTTCTATGAAGAAGCCAGCAGATGGCACAATCAGAAGCTTGACATCAATGAGCATTACAATTTTGCAAACCCCAAGGCCGGCATCAGTTGGAGCAAGGGTCCGCACAATGCTTATGCTTCTGTGGCTATGAGCCATCGTGAGCCTGAACGCGACAACTTCACCGACAACTACAAGTACCCATTCCCTAAAGCAGAGCAGATGCTCGACTATGAATTAGGCTACAACTTCAATATGAATAAGGTACGCTTGGGCGCAAACCTTTATTATATGGACTACACAGACCAATTCGTGCAGACAGGCGAACTGAGCGAGATTGGTGAGCCTCTGACCACGAACATCAAGGACTCCTATCGTATGGGAATGGAGCTGACTGCGGCTTGGGACATATGTCCGCTGCTGACACTTGAAGGCAATGCTGCTCTGAGTCAAAACAAGTTGAAGAACTTCGACGAAGTGGCAAGCGTATATTGGGAAGACGACTGGCGTACCATCCACTACGACAACTCCACACTCGCCTTCTCGCCATCCCTACTTCTGAACGGCTTCCTCAACTTCCATTGGAAAGGCATCGAAGCAACTTGGCACACGAATTTCGTCAGCCGCCAATACCTCGACAACACAGAGAACAAAGACCGCTCTCTGCCTGCCTTCACCACTTCGAACCTCAACCTCTCCTATACCCTACCCTGCAATCGTTGGGCAGGTCTGCGAGAAGTCATCTTTGGCACCACCCTCACGAACCTCTTCAATGCCCATTATGCTGCGAACGGTTGGGTTTATAGCACCATCTGCGACGAATACGGACATCCTAACGACAACCGCTACTATCAGATTGGCTTCATACCTGCAGCAGGGTTCACAGCAATGGGAAGCGTGACCTTAAGGTTTTAGAGAATAAGAAAATAAGAAATAGAGATGGATTTCTTGATTAATCATTGGCTAGACATCACTACAACCCTATTGGGGCTTGCTTACATCCTTCTGGAATACAAGGCGTCCATTTGGATGTGGGCTGTAGGTGCAGTCATGCAAATTCTGGGTATTGTGCTTTACTATCAAAAGGGCGTATATGCAGATTGCGGCATGGAGTTCTACTATTTGGCAATGACGGCATACGGATATTGGAATTGGAAAAGGAGAAAAGATTCCATTAAGGGAGACACTGAGAGCCTTCCCATCACTCACATCCCTGTTCGCCTCGCTTTGTATTGGGGGCTCATCTTCGTCAGTTTGTGGGGTATTATCTGGTGGCTACTAACCTCCTTCACAGACTCCACAGTCCCCATAGCCGACTCGTTCACCACAGCTCTTTCGCTCGTAGGCATATGGGCTTTGGCGCATAAGTACTTGGAACAGTGGTTCGTATGGATTGCCGTGGATGTCGTCACTTGTGTGCTTTACTTCCACAAGGACATTCCCTTCAAAGCCTCGCTCTACGGTCTTTATGTCGTCATAGCCGTATTTGGCTACCTTCGTTGGCGAAGAATGATGAAACAAACATCTACACCTAAATCGGCAGTCCTTTCTGTTCTGCTTTGCCTTTGCTGCACTTATGCTCAGGCACAGGATTTCGACGAATGGTTTCAAGACAAGACTTTGCGCTTGGACTACACCTTCTCAGGCGACAACCGCAATCAGCACATTTCGCTCGACGAGATGAAGCGCTCGGATGGCTGGTTTGGCAGACGAACAAACCTGGACAGTCTCCTTCTCTTAGGTGGAGGACAACTCTGCATGAAGGATTCTGAGACGGGTCAAGTCATTTATCGCCATTCCTTCAGCACCCTTTTCCAAGAGTGGCAGACAACAGAAGAAGCCACTCGTGTTCAGAAATCCTTTGAGAATGTTTTCCTTGTCCCTTTCCCAAAGCGGCCTGTCGAAATAACAGTAACTCTGACAGACACGCACAACAAAGTGAAGGGCGAGATGATGCATCGTGTTGATCCTCAAGACATTCTGATAAGGCCTCTCTCCCCAGACAAAAGCACAAGGTGGGAGTATCTGGAGAAGTCTGGCGACAGTAGGGAGAAGATAGATGTCGCCTTCGTTGCAGAAGGTTACCTGAAGCGCGAAAAGAAGGTGTTCATGCGAGATTGCAAAGAATGCATCGAGGCATTGAAAGCACACGAACCCTTCAAGTCGATGTCTGACAAATTCAACTTCGTCGCAGTCATGCTGCCTTCTCAAGAACAAGGAGTCAGCATTCCACACAAGAACATTTGGAAGGAGACACTGTTGAGCAGCAGCTTCGACACCTTTTACAGCAACAGATATCTCACCACATTACGGCTGAAGAAGTTGCACGATGTACTGGCAGGCATACCTTACGAACACATCATAATCCTCGCAAACACAGACAATTATGGAGGTGGAGGCATCTACAACAGTTACCTGATGTCGGCTGCTCACAACAATCAGAACAAACCCGTAGTCGTCCACGAATTTGGGCACAGTTTCGCAGGATTGGCAGACGAATACTATTACGACGACCAATACGAAACCATGTATCCTGCTGATACAGAGCCTTGGGAACCCAACCTGACGACTCTGGTGGACTTCAAAAGCAAATGGGCAGACATGTTGGACGAGGGTGTGCAAGTCCCCACCATTCCTTCTGGAAATAACGTCTATACTGAAGTTGGCGTGTATGAAGGAGGAGGCTATCAGTCGAAAGGCGTTTACAGGCCAAGCCAGGAATGCCGCATGAAAGTGAATCAGGCTCCAGTCTTCTGTCCCGTTTGCGAAAGGGCAATCCGCAGAATGATAGATTATCAAACGAAATAAGGAAAACATGAACGTCACAGACATCATATTCGACCTTGGAGGCGTGCTTCTCGACCTCAATATGGAGGGTATAGGAGAAGCATGTAAACGTCTGGGAATCAATCCGGAACTGTTCTTCGTAAAAGCAGAAAGCCCCTCCCCTTTGGGGGAGGTTGGGAAGGGGGCTGCTTCTACTGTTTGTCAAGGCATCTCTGCAAGCAAAGCCATCACAGCCTATCAGGTTGGCGAGATGACGAGCGAGCAGTTCCTTTCGCTTGTCTTGAGTCATTGTGGTGAGGGCATCACTCGCGAAGACGTGATTGAGGCTTGGAACGCATGTATTGGAGTGATTCCCCGTTGGAGGTTGGACCTGATAAAAGAGCTGAGGCGAAAAGGCTATCACACACACTTGCTCTCCAACACAAACGACCTTCATTGGGAAGAAATCAAGCGACGCTTCTTTATGGAAGAAGGTTATACTTGCGAGGACCTCTTCGACCATGTTTTCGTTTCACACGAAGTGCATTTGGCGAAGCCGGATGCGGAGATATATCACCTTGCAACTCAAACGATTGGATGCCAAGCAGAGAAGTGTTACTTTATAGACGACACACTCCTAAATGTCGAAGCCGCCAAGAAGGAAGGAATGCAGGGAGCTTGGCTCGACATCACCAAAGAAGGTCATCTGAAATCCATCCTGCAAGAGTTTTTATAAACGACTGAAGGAAGGGAGGAAAACATAGCGTGCCTCGTTGGCAAACATATAGTGTGACGTTGGCGATTTACTAGTGTGACGTTGGCGAATGACACTGCAGTCGTTTGCAAGTATCCTTGCCCTTGTTGAAAACAATTCCTTATAAGGATTCGTAATATAAATTCTTTTTCGTACCTTTGCAGCATCAAACAAAACCTTTGACGGTATGAAAATGAATATCTGGGGACTGCTGAAGAACATCCTGCCGTTTGTGTTGCCCTACAAATGGCTGATTGTCATAACGTTGATACTGACATTAGTCGGCTCTTTGATGGCGCAGGTAAATGCTGTGGTGCTTGATCGTGCAGTCGATGCCATCAATGCCATGATGCAGCAACCAGATGGTTTTCAATGGAGTCATGCCGTCAAGCTTCTGACCATCATCTCAGTCATTCTGTTGGGCAAGGAAGTCATAGGAGCTGTCGTTACCTTCTGTCAGCGTTATTATGGCGAAAGGATGCGAATCCTGGTGAGTCGTGATATGTCGCTTCGAGTGGTGGACCGCATCCTCTCTTTCCGCATGGCTTTCTTCAACAGCGATGGAAACGAGACGGGCAAGCTGCAATCGCGTATCGACAGAGGCATCATGAGCATGAGCAACACGGTGAACAACTTCTTCATCGAGATTCTGCCGCTCTTCACAAGTGCCATCCTTGCTCTGGGACTGATGTTTGCAGCAAATGTCTATGTGGGGCTCGTTGCCTTGTGTATCGTGCCACTCTACTTCTGGGTGACTTACATCCAAGCCTCTCGAATGAAAGGTGGACGAAGGGGCATCTTTGGAGGGCATCAGGCTGTGAGTCAAGGCATCCTTAACATCATCGAGAGCATTAATGTCATCAAGTCGTTCAATCGCGAGAAGACGGAAGCTGAGCGCCAGGCTGCCTTGCAACAAAGCATGACAGACCTTCAACTGAACACGCGGAAACAGGCCTACCTGTTCAACGGCCTGAAGAGCTTCCTTGAACAGATTGGAACTGTGCTCATCATCATTCTGACTGCTTATCTCGTCTTGATTGACTATCCAGGCATGTCTATCGGAAAGATAATGTACCACGTAATGCTCTTCTCCAACGTCAGCGCTCCCATTCGTCAGCTACATCGCATATACGACGATATGAATGACGCGCTCATCTATGCTGAGGGATTCTTCGGCATTCTTCAGGCTGATGACGAGGTAGAGCCAAGCGGCAAGCACCATCCAGAGCAAGTTAAAGGCGACTTCGAACTTCAGAACGTGGACTTCACTTATCCAGGTGGAACTCAAGCTCTCTTCGATGTATCTATGCATATCGAGAGTGGCAAGATAACTGCTCTCGTAGGTTTGAGTGGCGCAGGAAAGAGCACCATCGTAAACCTGCTCGACAAGTTTTACCAGCCTCAAAAGGGCAGCATCTTGCTCGACGGACATGAGCTTGGAGAATGGGATACGCAATGGCTTCGCGAGAATATTGGACTTGTGCTGCAGAAGAATCACATCTTCGACGGCAGCATCGAGGAGAATATTCGCTATGGATGTCCTGAAGCCACGCACGAAGATGTGGTACAAGCAGCACGCCAAGCCTACATCTACGACCAGATTATCGGGCTACCTCATGGATTTGAGACGTCTGCTCTTCAACTGAGTGGCGGACAACAACAACGCATCGCCATTGCCAGGATGTTTATTAAGAACCCACCAATCATCTTCCTCGATGAACCAACTGCCAGCCTCGATGCCATCGCTTCCGAACAAATCAAGGCTTCCATCGATGCCATCAAGAAAGGACGAACTGTCATCATCATCTCGCACAACATCGGACAAATCATAGATGCAGACAAAATCTATGTGCTCCAGCAAGGCCGAGTGGTTCAGTCTGGTTCGCCTTCAGAAGTTTATCGCGAGGGAGGACTCTACAAGGAAATATTCGATGCCAGTGCAAGCAGCATGAATGTCGACAAGATAGCCAACATTGCAGCATCCGCGAAGCAAGCCTAAGACAATAACAGAAAAACGATAATCATGGCACAAGAAGCAAGTAAAGTTTTCAGGCATGTATTGCCTATCCAGATACGTTTCAATGACGTAGACAAGTTTGGGCACGTAAACAACACCATCTATTTCCAGTTCTACGATACTGCCAAGACTGACTATTTTGCTGCTGTCTGCAAAGATGTTGATTGGGAAAGTGTGGCTATTGTGGTGGTGAAGATCGAGGCTGAGTTTCTCTCGCAAATCAAGGCTGGCGAACACATTGCTGCCAGAACCAGAGTCACGAAGATTGGCAACAAGAGTTTCCAGTTGGAACAGGACATCATCAACATGGATACGCAGGAAGTGAAATGCCGCTGCCTCTCTGTCATGGTGCTCTACGATTTGGTCAACCACCAATCCATGCCTTTCCCTGACGATTGGCGCAAGGCTATTTGCCAATACGATGGCTTGAAGAAGTAGCTTCCCCTATTTGAAGCACTCCCCCTTTGATCGAAAACATAACGTAGTTAAATCGTAAACGTAACGTTATATGTTTGCAAACGTATAGTGTTACGTTTGCTATTGTAACGTGCTATGTTGGCAAAGTTGACGTGTTAAATTTTACCAACCGCTTACCTCGTGTTTGCAATTTGCCATGTTAAAAAGATAAAAAAAGAGGAAGTTCCTTTCCCACAAAAAAGAGAAAGTTTTTGCTCAAAATGGTCAAAAATGTGAATTTTTCATGTTAAAATGACATTCAATTTTTAAAATTATTGATGTTTTTGATAGCCAATTTGAAATTATTATGTAATTTTGCGCAAATAAAATAAATGTTAAACCAGGAAAAACATGCATTAAGCAAGCAAGACTTTATTGCAAAGTTGCTGAAAACATTACATTATTATATTATTATTATTTACTTAAACAAAAAAACATGGGTAAAAAATTCCTTTCAATCCTTGCTTGTATGTTGATGACAGCAAGCATGGCGATGGCCCAGAAGCAGATTACAGGTACTGTAGTCGATTCTGAGTCTGGCGAACCTCTGATTGGAGTTGCCGTTCGTGTTCCT
>JAGCFN010000150.1 GCA_017650085.1 Bacteroidaceae bacterium
GTTTGCCATCATAACACGCCACATTTTCACTTTACCCTAAATGACTAATTCAGAGCGACTTGTAACGGGCATATATGGAGGCAGTTTCAACCCCATTCACGAAGGGCATCTTTCCCTGGCGAAGGCTTTGGCGGAGAGCGGTCTTGTCGATGAAATGTGGCTTCTAGTCTCGCCTCAGAATCCGTTCAAGGTGGATGCGAATCTCCTTGATGACGAGGAAAGGCTGCATCTGGCCCGTCTTGCTGTTGCCGATGTGGATGGTGTGGAGGTTTGCGACAGAGAGTTCTCCCTGCCCAGACCTTCTTATATGTATAATACTCTGAAGGCCTTGAGCAAGGAACATCCCAACCGTGAGTTCGTGCTCGTCATAGGTGCGGACAATTGGGAACGCTTCCCCGATTGGTATCGCAGCAAGTCAATCCTCTCCAAATATCGCGTTATCATCTATCCCAGGCCAGGCTATACTCTCGAAAGAGTCCCGCGAAAAGTGACCATAGCCGATACGCCTCTGATAGATATCAGCAGTACTGAGATACGAAACAGCATAGCAAATGACCCTGATTATGACGGCAAAGGCCTTCCTGCTGCCGTTTGGGATGAAATTAAAGCCAAAGGTTTGTATTTTTCATAAAAAGCACTTACCTTTGCAGCGACAAACGTAAGAAAATGAAACGGAACAAAGTATTATTTGCCATAATCTGCAGCTTGCTCTCAGTCAGCATGTTTGCACAGGAGGAACTGGTCAAGTTCGGCAACTTCGACTCGTGGATTACGCGCTCCATCAAAGAGAGTGTGCTCGTTGGAGGCAAGACTCAAACACTCTATGAGGTAGGTCCCAAAGGCACTTTCGATGGTGCTCGTGCCTATACCAATCAGGGTGGCTCGCCTTGGGCAAACAGTAATGTCTATGCGAAAGTGGCGGGAGTCGTCAAGACGAACGTCAGCGTCTATCCGGACAAGCATCAGGGCGGCCAATGTGCTAAGCTTTCGACTCATATCGTCAGCGCAAAAGCGATTGGCGTCATCAACATTAGTGTCCTCGCAACTGGAAGCATGTTCCTTGGCACCCTTCTGGAACCGATTACCGGTTCGAGCAACCCCATGAGCAAGATGAGCCTTGGTATTCCTTTCACCAAGAAGCCTAAAGCCGTGAAGTTCGACTACAAATTCAATTCGCCAGGCACGGAACGCATTCGCGAAACAGGCTTCAGCAAACGTCAGAAGGTCAGCGGCAAGGACATGGGACAAGTGACTTGTCTGCTGCAGAAACGTTGGGAAGATGCAGACGGCAACATCCATGCTTTGCGAGTTGGTACCATGCGTCACATGTTCAGCCAGAATACAGATTGGAAGGAGGGACAGTCCTTCGCCATCCATTATGGCGACATTACGGGCGAGAGCTTCTACAAGAGTTGGATGGGCCTGATTGGTGGCAGCGAGAGCTTCTATGCGCTCAACAGTAAAGGGAAGAATGTGCCTATCAAGGAAGAAGGTTGGGCAGACCCCAACGAAACGCCAACTCATATCGTGTTGAAGTTCGACAGCAGTCATGGTGGCGCGTATGTGGGCACTATTGGCAACACGCTTTGGATAGATAACGTGAAGCTTGTTTATTGATGCGCCCATACTATCTTCTTCAGGAAAGCCTGCTTCGACGCAATCTGCAACTCATCAAGCGTGTGGCTGACGAAGCGGATGTGGAGATAATCCTCGCTTTCAAAGCTTTTGCTTTATGGCGGACATTCCCCATTTTCCGCGATTTCATCGGTCATACTACGGCAAGTAGTCTTTGCGAAGCACGTCTTTCGTTGGAAGAATTTGGTTCCCTTGCTCACACTTATAGCCCTGCGTATGAGGATGAAGAGTTCGACGAGATACTTCATTGCAGCGGTCACGTTACCTTCAATTCCCTTTCGCAATACGAGCGTTTTGCTCCAAAAATGGCCCATTTCATCGAGCATTTTGTGTCTTATGGCCTTCGTGTCAACCCTGCATATAGTGAGATAGAGACAGAACTTTACAATCCTTGTGCACCAGGTAGCAGGTTTGGCGTGCTTGCAGAGCAGTTGCCGGAAAAGCTTCCTGCTGGCATAGAAGGTTTCCATTGCCATTGCCATTGCGAGAGTCCTGCTTCTGCATTGGAGCACACACTTGAGCATCTTGAAGCGAAGTTCTCCCGATGGTTCCCACAACTCAAGTGGCTGAATCTTGGTGGAGGACATCTGATGACTCGCAAAAACTATGATGTGGAACACCTTATTAATATATTAAAGGGTTTGCACCAGCGTTATCCGCATCTTCACATCATCCTGGAACCTGGTAGTGCCTTTGCCTGGCAGACAGGCCCATTAGTGGCTCAAGTGGTCGATATCGTTGAGAATCATGGCATCCGGACAGCCATCCTGAATGTTTCCTTCACTTGTCACATGCCCGATTGCCTGGAGATGCCTTATCAGCCGGAAGTCCGTGGTGCTGAGAGTCTTCCTTTTGAAGCGGCTTCCTGGCCTGATGCGAAGGCTCAGAACATCTACCGACTGGGCGGCAACAGTTGCCTGAGTGGCGACTATATGGGCAGTTGGCGGTTCCCCAAGCCGCTCGAAGTGGGGCAGGAAATCATCTTCGAGGACATGATTCACTACACTACGGTCAAGACCACGATGTTCAACGGCATCATGCACCCCTCGATTGTCCTGGAGCACGAGGACGGCACTCGCGAAACCCTCCGCACCTACACTTACGAGGACTATAGGGACCGTATGGATTAGCTTTAGGCATTTTCCCCTATCGTTTAGGGAAAACCCTTCCTTTTCTTGTTGTTTTATGCCTTACCTTTGCACTGTGAATCAGAAATAAATGTGCAACGAATAAAACGATAAAGCTATGAAAAAGTTAGTTCTTTCCCTGATGATGATGGCAGCCTGGATGGGTGTCAGCGCAATGAGTTTCGAGCGTGCTCAGGCAGAGGCTCTCTACCTGACGGACAAGATGGCGTATGAGCTCAACCTCAACGACCAACAGTATAATGACGCATACGAGATCAACCTCGACTATTTCCTGAGGATTGATTCTCCTTCCGACCTTTATGGCAGCTATTATACCTATCGTCTGTACGACCTTCGTTGCATTCTGCACGA
The DNA here is from genome assembly GCA_017650085.1 of Bacteroidaceae bacterium. Taxonomy (GTDB): domain Bacteria; phylum Bacteroidota; class Bacteroidia; order Bacteroidales; family Bacteroidaceae; genus Physcousia. The sequence continues at coordinate 3,135 of JAGCFN010000150.1, forward strand.
CTGGCAGTACAGCCTTCTGACGGCAGCCGACTACTTCCTGCGTCCTATTCTGTGGCGTGCTGGCGGTTGGTACTTCCCCATCTACAGCTATTACAATCGCGGTTATTTCTACTATAGCCGTCCCAGCGTATGGGTAACCTATTATGGTGGTCACGGTCGTAGCTACTATCGCGACGGCTTCTATGGCAATCGTCGTCCTCACTGGAACGGAGGTCTGAGAGGTCATGACATGCATCGTCCGGCTGTAGTACATTCGGGAAGTCGTGGTGGAGGACGTCGCATCAGCGGCAATGGTTATCATATCGATTTGGATAATCATCGTTCTGATGGTCGCAGCGGCAATCACAGCGGAGTTGGTCACAACGGCAACGTTCGTCCTGAAGGTGGCAATCGCAGTGGTGGCATGAACTCAGGCAATCACGACAACATGAATCACGGTAACACGAGTCGTGGTAGCATGAATCGTGGAAACTCCTTCGATAGCAGCAGTTCTCGCATGAGCGGCAGCATGAGTCGTGGCGGTTCTTCCAGCTACGGAGGTTCTTCTCGCGGCAGCAGCATGAGTAGCAGTCGCAGCAGTTCACCCAGTTACGGAGGTTCTTCTCGTGGCAGCAGCATGGGCATGAGTCGTGGCAGTTCTTCCAGCTACGGGGGTTCTTCTCGCGGCAGCAGCATGAGTAGCAGTCGCAGCAGTTCTCCCAGCTACGGAGGTTCTTCTCGCGGCAGCAGCATGGGCATGAGTCGTGGCAGCAGCATGGGTGGCAGCCGTGGTGGCGGAGGCAGCAGCCGTGGTGGTCGCAGATAATGAATGTTCAAAAGTTAACGTGGAGTGTTGGAAAATGCTCCACGTTTTGTTTGTAAATGACACACGTTAAAAACGCAAACGTCACACTATACGATTGCAAACGAAGCACGCGACATTTGGAGATGCCGCGTGCCTTATTTTTAAAGATGTAGTTACGCTTACTTATTGCAACCTGGGCACCAGGGCTTGAGCTGCTTGAAGAAGTCGTTACCCTTGTCGTCCACGAGGATGAAAGCGGGGAAGTCCTCCACAGTAATCTTCCAGATGGCTTCCATGCCGAGTTCGGGATATTCCACGCACTCGATGCTCTTGATGCTCGACTGCGAGAGGACTGCAGCCACACCACCAATAGTGCCGAGGTAGAAGCCGCCGTGCTTCTTGCAGGCATCTGTGACTTGCTGGCTACGGTTGCCCTTTGCTATCATCACGAGGCTGCCGCCATTTGCCTGGAACTCATCAACATAGGGGTCCATACGGCCTGCCGTGGTGGGGCCCATCGAACCGCAAGGATAGCCGGCAGGAGTCTTGGCAGGACCTGCATAGAGAACGGGATGGTCCTTGAAGTACTGAGGCATACCTTCGCCTGCATCCAGTCGGGCTTTGAGTTTTGCATGAGCAATATCACGAGCCACGATGATGGTGCCACGAAGGTTGACGCGAGTGGAGACGGGATATTTGCTGAGTTCTGCGCGAACAGCATCGATGCCCTTGTCGAGGTCGATGTCAATACCCTTGCCGCCTTCGCCAGGAAGACGCAGTTCTTCGGGGATGAGTTCGCTCGGGCAGTCGTCCATCTTCTCGAGCCAAATGCCGTCCTTGTTGATTTTCGCCTTGATGTTGCGGTCTGCAGAGCAGCTCACACCCATGCCGATGGGACAGCTGGCACCATGGCGAGGCAGACGGATGACGCGGATGTCGTGGGCGAGATACTTGCCGCCAAACTGTGCGCCAAGACCAATTTTATGGGCTTCTTCGAGGAGTTTCTTCTCGAGGTCGATGTCGCGGAAAGCCCGGCCCGTCTCGTCGCCAGTAGTGGGCAGCGAGTCGTAGTATTTGATGCTGGCCAGCTTGACGGTCAAGAGGTTCTTCTCAGCCGATGTGCCGCCAATGACGAAAGCGATGTGGTAAGGCGGACAAGCTGCTGTGCCGAGGTGCTTCATCTCTTCAACGAGGAAGGGAAGCAGAGTGCCCTCGTTCTGAATGGTGGCCTTTGTCATCGGGTAGAAGTAGGTTTTGTTGGCAGAACCACCTCCCTTTGCAACCATAACGAAGCGATACTCAGCGCCTTCGCAAGCCTCGATGTCAATCTGTGCGGGCAGGTTGCACTTTGTGTTCACCTCGTCGTACATATTGAGGGGGGCATTCTGTGAGTAGCGCAGATTGTCCTGCGTGAAGGTGTTGAAGACGCCACGAGAGAGCGCTTCCTCGTCCTCGAAGCCCGTCCAAACCTGCTGTCCTTTCTCGCCATGAATGATAGCGGTACCAGTGTCCTGACAGAAAGGCAGGATGCCTTTGCATGCCGTCTCGGCATTGCGCAGGAATTGGAGTGCGACGTACTTGTCGTTCTCGCTGGCATCGGGGTCTTTCAGGATTTGTGCAACTTGCAGGTTGTGTTCGCGGCGCAACATGAACTCCACATCGTGGAAAGCCTGCTGAGCCAGCAAAGTCAGGGCTTCTGGAGAGACTTTGACAATCTCCTTGCCTTCGAACTCGCTGACGCTGACGCCTTCTTTCGTGAGGAGGCGGTACTCGGTCTTGTCCTCGCCCATCTGGAACATTGGGGCATACTTGAATTCAGCCATAAGTGGACCCTCTCCCTAACCCTCGCCCAGAGCGAGGGAACTGCTTTGCAGGGTCTTGGGCAGTTGTATTATGTATTTCTTTTTAACTATTTACGAATCCTTCAAAACCTCTCCTATGGGGCGGCTTTCGTGTGCAAAGATAAAGTTTTTTCTTCACAACACCAAACTTTGCACCAATATAAACGTAAATAGAAAGCGAAAACGCACAGTTCCTTGTCGCCCAAGGTTGTTGTGTAGGATGTAGAGAAGTTCAAGGTAAAATTCAAAGAATTTTAAATTCTCGTTTTAAGCCCCGTAGAGCGCTTCTTTTTGCCTCGGAGGCAAGAATGTACGTCAAGGGCATTTGAAGCGATTCTGGGGCAAAATAGAGGGGTTCTGCGGGGTGTCTGATTTCCCTAATGGGTTTGTCTTCTTTTAGAGGCCTTGGAGAAGAAGACTGAGTGAAGAACTAATTATCAATCACAATCACAGTATCACAGTTAAAAAAAAAGTACCTTCCACATCGGGAAATTCTCTCTTATATTACTTATAACTTATTAATAATTAATTAATTATAATATATATAATATATAAGAGAAGGATGTAGATACCACATAAAAAAACAACTGTGATACTGTGACTGTGATTGCGGATAGTATCAGCAAACTATTTAACTTTCTAAAAAGCAAAGAGTTACAACATACTCAGCTGTGCCTTCCGTCTCAAAGAAGGTGCAATTTTCTGCAAATTTACCCTCTAAAAAGCCTCAAAAAGCATGCTTGAGACGCCAGTTTTGGTTGGGTTTTCATGTTTTTTCTGTTCACTTGACGGAATTAATGTTCTCGTAAAATGACAACAAAAACATGATTTCTGCAGTCACAAGGGGCATTTGAGACCTTGGGGGTACAGTTTTTACGCAAACAGTTCGTCTTTTCGAGGCTATTGCGCGACCGAATTGAGACCGTATCAGTCTTGGTCTCCTTCGTATTTTTCAAACAGGAAGTCGTTGTAGGGATACTTTTGCACGTGCAGTTCCCTTACCTTATTATATAATACCTGCTTCAGGGTGTCGATGTTCGTACGCTCTTGGGCAGAAATGAAGAGACATTGGCCTCCAAGTCGCGAAATCCAGGAGTGAATCAGTTCGTCGAGCGAGACGTTCCGACTGGTGGCAGGCGTCAAATCGTCGGCATCCTTCTCTTCCCAGGTGTAGGCATCTATCTTGTTGAAGACAATCATCTGGGGCTTCTCGCTGCAACCCAGGTCGGCAAGCGTCTTGTCAACAACCTTTATCTGGTCCTCGAAATCGGGGTGGCTGATGTCCACAATATGTAGCAGCAGGTCAGCCTCTCGAACCTCGTCGAGCGTGCTCTTGAAGGAGTCTACGAGGTCTGTGGGCAGTTTGCGGATGAAGCCGACCGTATCGCTGAGCAGGAAGGGCAGATTGTCGACGATGACCTTGCGAACGGTTGTGTCGAGGGTGGCAAAGAGTTTGTTCTCGGCAAACACCTCACTCTTGGAGAGCAGGTTCATGAGGGTGCTCTTGCCAACATTGGTATAGCCCACAAGTGCCACACGAATCATGCGGCCGCGATTGCCTCGCTGAGTGGTCTTCTGCTTGTCGATTTCCGCCAGGCGTTGTTTGAGCAGGCTCATGCGGTTGAGAATGATACGACGGTCCATTTCGAGCTGCGTCTCACCAGGTCCGCGCAGTCCTACCGAGCCTTTGCCGCCACCGCTGCCAGAGCCGCCGCCCTGTCGCTCCAGGTGTGTCCAGAGCCTTTGCAGACGAGGCAGCATGTAGCGGTATTGTGCCAACTCAACCTGCGTCTTGGCGTTTGCCGTTTGTGCTCGCATGGCAAAGATGTCGAGGATGAGTGTCGTGCGGTCCAATATCTTGACTTTCAGCTCGTTCTCGATGTTTCGAAGCTGCTTGGCAGAGAGTTCATCATCAAAGATGACCATCGAAATTTCCCTTTCGGCATCCTCTTCGGCCTGTATATAAGCACGTATTTCCTGCAACTTGCCTATGCCAAGGTAGGTGACGCTGTTAGGGCCGCCCAGACGTTGGGTGAAGCGGCGTACCGTCTTGGCTCCAGCCGTTTCGGCAAGGAACTCCAGTTCGTCGAGGTACTCCGTCGTCTTTCGCTCGTCCTGATTGGGTGTGATGAGGCCTACCAGCACAGCCGTTTCAGGGGAATCGTCGACGACATTGTGGTACTTTGTGCTGGTCATGCCTTCCTCGAAGGGCAGAGACGAGCGCGAAGAGTTGTAGTGCTTGCTTCTGGATGTCCTCATTTAACCAATACGACGAGGTACTTGCTGACGCTCCAGAACTTCTGTGGATCGGTGATGTGGAGTTCATACTGACCTTGCTTGTCCTTTGCCAACTGATAGGTTCCAGATGGATGGGAGGAGAGCAATTGGGCGCTTTTGCTGTAGAACTTGATGTCCTTGTCGTAGCGAATGTCGACCTTTGTGAAGTAGTCCTTGTTGAAATCGCCACTCTTGAGTACGTCTCCACTCGTCAGAATCTTCTGTTCCTTCAATTCGCTCTTGGTGCCGAAAACGAACCAGGCGCTATTGAGTTCCTTGTCCTGTTGCTGAACCTTCTCAGTCTTCTGCTTGTTCTCTTCTGTCAGCGAAGCTACATCGTTGCTCAATCCTGCGATTGCATCACCCTGAGCCTCGATGAGTGCGTCCTTTTCGGCAAGGCTTGCCTCGAGTTCCTGGATGCGGGCGGACTGCGCATCAATCTGTGCCTGAAGGCTTTCGATGGTCTTCTGCATCTTGGTATTCTTGATGCTGCTGTTCTTGAGTTTTTCCTGCAGTTGTGCAATCAAGTCGCGATTCTGCTGCATGGCTTGCTTGATGAAGTCCATGTTGTCGCGAATGACATCCTTGCTGCTGGCGCTTTCTGGGTTGCCTTCTGCAATCGTTACGCGTCCTTCAGCCTCATTGATACGGCGAATGCCTTCCTGCACTTCGTTGAAGACGCCCAAGATGTCGTCCAGTTCCATATCTTTCTCATTGATAATGCGTTGCAGAGAATCGCGTTCCTGCTGAACTGCATCCTGTTGTTGTTCACCTGTCATATTACAAGCGCTCAAACCGAGAGCACAAGCAGCAAAAAATAAAAGTTTTTTCATATCCTTAGTCTATAAGTTTATATGTTTTCCAGTTTATGCGTCTTTTCCTGCCAGAACCATCACGAACTCGCCTCGAGGCTCTGTCTCCGTGAAGTGCTGGAGGACTTCCTGCAGGGTGCCGCGAACGCTTTCCTCGTGAATCTTGCTTATCTCTCGGCAGACGCTGACTTGCCGTTCTGGTCCGAAGACTTCGATGAACTGCGTCAGAGCCTTCACGATACGATGTGGCGACTCGTAGAAAATCATGGTTCGCGTTTCTTCTGCAAGGGCTTGAAGTCGTGTCTGCCGTCCTTTCTTCTGCGGAAGGAAACCTTCGAAGCAGAATCGGTCGCAAGGCAAGCCGCTGCTCACCAATGCAGGCACGAAGGCTGTTGCTCCAGGAAGTGTGATGACTTCTATGCCGGCCCGAATGGCTTCGCGAGCCACAAGGAAGCCCGGGTCGCTGATGCCAGGCGTTCCAGCATCACTGACGACTGCAATTGTCTGCCCAGCCAACAAGCGCTCCACGATGCTCTCCACCGTTTTGTGCTCGTTGAACTTGTGGTACGAGAGCATGGCGTTCTTGATGTCGAAGTGTTTCAGGAGGTTGCCACTTGTCCGCGTGTCTTCGGCAAGGATGAGGTCAGCCTCACGAAGCACTTTGAGCGCTCGCATCGTGATGTCCTCGAGATTGCCGACAGGCGTCGGTACCAAGTAGAGTGTTCCCATACCTTATTATATTATAACGCGTCTGCAAAGATACGAAAAAAGTTCATAGTATACGGTTCATAGTTCATAGTTTTTGGCTTTTTTAGTATTTTTCTTAACTCTTCACTCTTAATTTTTAATTTCTTTGTATATTTGTCCCAGAAAAAGACAAAGTAAAGATGAAAGACGTTGGTTCCAGCAATGGCGAGATGATGCGTCGTGGCAGAGTGGAGGTCGTGTGCGGCTCGATGTTCTCCGGCAAGACGGAAGAGCTCATCCGCCGTCTTCGTCGGGCTCAGTTTGCCAAGCAGAAGGTCGAGATATTCAAGCCTGCCATAGATGTCCGTTATAGCGAGGAAGAGGTTGTCAGTCATGAAGGCAACAGCATTCCCTCTACGCCTGTCGATTCCTCGGCAAGCATCTTGCTCATGGCGCAAGAGAGTGAAGTGGTCGGAATTGATGAAGCACAGTTCTTCGACGACCATATTGTGGAGGTTTGTAACGAGTTGGCGGCCAGGGGTATACGTGTGATAGTCGCAGGTCTTGACCTCGATTTCAAAGGTCAGCCTTTCGGACCGATGCCAGCTCTCCTTGCCATTGCCGACGAGGTGACGAAGGTGCATGCCATTTGCGTCCGTTGTGGAGCTTTGGCCTACGTCAGCCATCGTATTGTGGCAGGCGAGAAACAGGTCCTGCTTGGCGAGAAACAGGAGTACGAACCGCTTTGCAGAGAGTGCTACGCCCAAGCCATGAATGAAAAGAAAGAGGAGGAACAGGTATGTTAGAGAAAGAGATAACCTTCGATCGTGTTGTCAGATGGCTTATTGCAACACTTGTAGCAGTAGGACTCGTGTTGCTCATCAACCGCCTTTCCAAGGTGTTGCTGCCATTCTTCATCGCTTGGATTATGGCTTACATGATCTATCCTTTTGTGCGTTTTCTGCAGACTAAGTGCCGCCTGAAATATCGCGTCCTGAGCATTGCCGTTGCCCTGTTCGTCGTATATGCCGTCCTTACTCTCGCAGCCTTCCTCGTCGTGCCTCCCATCATCGAGGAGAGCCTTCGGATGGCCAAGCTGATAACTGTCTATTTCAACGACACCCTTGCTTCGTCCGAGTTTATGGCAAACATTCAGAACATGTTGCAGAGCTATGCCAGCGACGATTCCCTGATGAAACTTCTGCAGCACAGTAGCGTGATGGATGTTGCTGAGAATCTTGTCATGAAGGCTTGGGAGTTCCTCTCCGGCACCATCAATTTCGCTATCGGACTATTGGGAAGTCTGGTCGTTTTGCTCTATCTCTTCTTCATCCTGATGGACTACGAGAAGATATCCGAAGGCTGGATTCGCTTCATTCCTGCAGGCCAAAGACGATTTGCAAGCATGGTGGCTGGTGATGTCAAAAGCGGTATGAACGCTTATTTCCGCGGACAATCGCTTATCGCACTTATTGTCGGCATCCTCTTCAGCATCGGCTTCCTCATCATCGACTTCCCGATGGCAATAGGTTTGGGACTCTTCATCGGGGTGCTCAACCTGATTCCCTACCTGCAACTGGTAGGTTTCATCCCCACCATCATATTGGCTCTCGTCAAAGCTGCCGATACGGGACAGAACTTCTGGATAATCATGCTCTGTGCCCTTGCCGTCTTTGCCGTCGTGCAGACCATTCAGGATGTCATTCTGACCCCTCGCATCATGGGTCACGTCATGGGTCTGAACCCAGCCATCATCCTGTTGAGCCTGTCCATTTGGGGCAGTTTGTTGGGCATTATCGGACTCATCATCGCCTTGCCTCTCACCACATTGCTGATTTCATATTATCGTCGATTTATCCTCAAAGAAACGGATCAGGACATACAAAAACAACCCGATGTAGAACAAAAAGTGAAGGAAAACGAATAATTTTGAATTTAATAATTTTGAATTTTGAATTATATGTTGTACCTTTGCAGCCGCAAATGAAAAATTTGCATTTAGGTTGACTCGCTAGCTCAGTTGGTAGAGCATCACACTTTTAATGTGGGGGTCTTGGGTTCGAGCCCCAAGCGGGTTACCAAAGAGGAGAGGCTCAAAAGTCTCTCCTCTTGTTATTAGGGCCAGACAACCCCAGTGTCGTTACCCAACATCACGTGTGACATTTGCAATTGTATAGTGTTATGTTTGCAATCGTATAGTGTTACGTTTGGAATTTAACTAGGCTGTGTTTTTTACGTTCGAACTAAAGCTTCACAGCCTTTCCTGTTTTGGCGCTACGAATGGCGGCTTCGAGGATTCGGACGACCAGGACGTTATTCTCCAAGGCAGAGAGGTCGGAGGGCTGTTCCTCTATCTGACCTCGGACGAGAGCCTTCAAGTAGCGATACGAGTCGTCATAAGGTGCAGGGAGTCTTGGCGCGTTGAACTCGCGGCCTTGCTTGTCATTAACAAGGAGCTGCATGCGATTCCCATTGCGTTGGTAAGCGTAACCTTTTGAACCATAGACGTACATATCCTTCCTATTCATCGGCCAGCACCACGAACCCATCACTTGAACCGTACAGCCTTCGTATTCGAGCAGAATCGTGGCATCATCATCGACTTTCGGATAAACATTTGGCTTATTCTGTTGTAGGACGGCATAAACGCTCTTGGGCTTCTCTCCGTTAAGCAGCCAAGTGGCCAGGTTGACACCATAGCAGCCGAAGTCAATCACGGCTCCACCGCCATTCTCTTTCGGATCGGTCAGCCACGAGAGGAACATCCTGTCGCAACCAATCTCTTTTGGTCCTTGATGGCCGTCATAGACATCGATTCGATGAACCTTTCCAAACTGCCCACGTTCCACAAGATTCTTGAGGTGATGATTCGTCGCGTACCAAGTCGTTTCGTAATTAGTCATGATTTTTATGCCGTATTTCTTCGCCAATTCTTGCATTCGAAGTGCTTGCTTGTAGGTCGTGGCGAGTGGCTTCTCCACCATGACATGAATGCCACGCTTGGCACAAGCTTCCACCGTGGTCATGTGGTGCAGGATGCTTCCGTAGTCGACCACCACTTCGGGCTTTTCCTTGTCGAGCATTTCGTCAATCGAAGCATAGAATTTCTCCTTTGGAAGACGGCCTACGAGATTGTTATGTGTGCGAAAATCATCATTTTCTTCAGCCACACCAACAATAACGAAATCGCCTCGATTCATGGCATTAATGAGGTTCCATAGATGACCGTGTGCCACTCCAGACACACCGATTCGCAGAGGGCTGTCTGCCATTGTGAGCAGGGACACAAGCAGACACGCAAACAGAAGCATAACTCTTTTCATAATGAGGAATTAAATTGTAAATGGTTAATCTAAAAGTCTTTTCCTACGAACTCAGCTTCCTTGCTTATCGCTCCTTCTTTCGCCTTCGCCGAAGGTTGGCGGAAGTGGTAGGAAACGCTGAATACGATATTGGGGTAGGTGGGACGCACCCATGTCTCGCTGCTCAGGAACTCCGAGGTGCGGAGACTATGGTAGCGAGCCGTGTGGAAGATGTCATGGGCGACAATTCCCAACTGAAGTTTGCCTTGAAGTAACGACTGGCGAGCCGCGAGGTCGAAATAGACATAAGCCCTTTCCCAACCTTGTGTGAGGTGGTGTCCACTCACGAAATGTCCGTCGAACTGCAAGGCCGTGTTCTTTGCCAGACGGAAGTTGTTAATCCATCCTACTGTTCCAGTCGTATTGTGTGTACTGGTGCAGCCCTCGTATTTGGCTCGGAAGTTGTGGAGGGACAGGTCGCCATTTGCCGTGAGTTGCCACCACTTGGTGGGCTTCGTCGTGATTTGCATCTCCAAACCTTTGCGCCATCCATTGCCTGCATTGATGATGCTGTCGAGTGTCACGCCTGCATCATAAGCACGACGGATGTAGTCGACAACTCCCGTTCGGCGCCTTGCATAAACTGTTGCCGTCACTTGAGTCTGCCCAAACATCTTGCGCCAAGAGAGTTCCATCGAGTGTATGTACTCTGACTTCAAGTCAGGGTTGCCGATGATTCGCGTGTGATAATCCTCATAAGTAATGTATGGCTCGAGTTTCCATATGCCAGGCCTGTTTGTCCGACGCGAGTAGCCAAGCGTAAGAGTGCCTGCCTTGTCGGTCGTGTAGCCGAGGTGTGCCGAGGGATAGAGCTCAGTATATCTCTTGTGACGACTGGTGATGGTGGGCAAGTCCATATCGTCCAAAAGGTGGTCGATGCGTAGTCCTGCATCGAACTGGAAAGGTCCGATGCGGTCGTTCACTTGAGCATATTTGCTATGTGTCTGCCTTCGATAGTAGAAAGGAGCATAGAGATCATCCTGCCAAACAAATGCTTGTTGCGGCAAGTCCCAATAGCAGATGCGATAGTCGCCATGTTCGCTATAGGTCGTGTACTGATAGCCTAGTTCAAGGGTGCCGGTCTGTCTGTAATGCAACTTGTAGGAGAAGGCTCCGTCGCAATCCCAATGATGCTCAGTCTCATAGCCTCGCGTGCCTTCTTGTCGTGCTCCGTTCAGGTCGAACATATTGCTCTCCGTGTATTCCTCCGAGAAGCGGTCGTAGCGGAAACGGTTCGAGATGTTGATTTCATCGCCCCGTTCGTTCAGTTTCCAAGTGTAGTCGATGGAAGTTTGGAAGAGGTATTTCGTCAACTTGTAACGGTCGTGACTGTCGAGTAGTGGGGAACCTGTGCTTTCGTACATCATGTCACCACCTCTTGGATTGATGGTTCTGCCGCCTTGCAGGTCGATGTTGAGGCGATGGAGCCCGTTGTTGAACTTATATCCGCCTTGTCCGATGTAAGTACGGAAGTCGCGGAAACGGGTTCCGTCGGCGTAAGAGGTAATTGTCGTGCCGTTTGCCGAGGTCTGTTTCTCTTGTTCGAACTGGCTCTTGTTGTGTATGTCGGAACCTTGTCCCCCTACATATATATTATGGTGACCAGTTCTGTAGTTGATTTTCGTGTCGAGCGAAAGTGTGCCCCAAGTCGAGGCAGTACCGTTGACGGCAATGTCCCAGCCGTCCGTCTCGCTGCGTTTCGTTATGATATTGATGATGCCAACATCCCCATCGGTCTTGTACTTGGCAGATGGGGTGGTGAGGATCTCTATGTCCTTGATGCTGGCAGCACCAATCATCTGCAACGCCTCGGTTCCTGAAAGTGGTGATGGTTTGCCGTCCACATAAACGAGAAAATCCTGACTGCCGCGATAGGAAAGGCTTCCGTCAGCATCCACAACGACTCCAGGCACAGCTCGAAGTACATCGAAAGCCGTACCACCTTGAGCCGTAAGCACTTGCGAAGCATCAATGCGTTGGCGGTCAAGTCGATAACTGATGCGTTGCCTTTGCCCGTTCACACTGACTTCTTGCATCAGAGTAGAGTCGGAACGTTCCGACTTTTCCTGTGCTTGCAAGCATATTGTTGCAAGGCATAAGCCCCATACAAGCATTAACTTTGACTGAAGATGTGCCATAAAACGAAACTTTTTACCTTTGCCTTCGCAAAGTTACACTTTTCTTGCCGAAAACAGAAACAATGTGAAGATTAATTGCTATCTTTGCAACAAAAACATATTATTATGACAAGAAATCACCCTTTCCAACGTGTATTGATGTTTGCTTGCTTGGCAGTTGCTTCTTTTTCCTTGCAAGCGCAAAAGTATCCTTATCAGAATCCCAACCTTAGTCCCAAGGAACGTGCCCAAAATCTTTGTGGCAGACTGATGCTTGAGGAAAAGGTCGGGCTGATGATGAATTTTTCGAGACCTGTCGAGCGACTCGATGTGCCCGTCTTCCAATGGTGGAGCGAAGCTCTTCATGGCGTAGGTCGTAATGGAAATGCTACAGTCTTCCCCATTACGATGGGTATGGCTGCGACGTTCGACACGCTACTTGTGGAAAAGATTTTCACGGCTGTAAGCGATGAGGCTCGCATCAAGCACAACAAGGCACATCGACTCGGAACTCAAAGAGAGATGTATCAAGGTCTTTCTTTCTGGACGCCGAACATCAATATTTTCCGTGATCCGCGATGGGGCAGGGGACAGGAGACTTATGGAGAAGACCCGTACTTGACGGCTGTTATGGGAAAGAGTGTGGTGCGAGGCCTGCAAGGACCTGCCGATTCTCATTACCAGAAATTGCTGGCTTGCGCTAAGCACTATGCCGTTCACAGCGGTCCTGAATGGAGCCGTCACCGCTATAATGCCGAGAACATCAAGCTCAGGGACCTTCATGAGACCTATCTCTATGCCTTCCGTGCCTTGGTGAAAGAAGCGAAAGTGGCTGAGATTATGTGCGCTTACAATCGTTTCGAAGGCAAACCTTGCTGCGGAAGTGACCGCCTTTTGCAGCAAATTTTGCGTGAGGAATGGGGCTTTGACGGCTTGGTTACCAGCGATTGTGGTGCCATCGACGACTTCTGGAAAGACTACGGACATCATTACAGCAAAAACAAGACCGAGGCAACCAGTCAGGCAGTCATAGCTGGAACGGACGTCGAATGTGGCAGCAGCTATGGCAGCCTTGTGGATGGTGTAAAGGAGGGGCGCATCAAGGAAGAAACTATCGACAAGAGTCTTTGCCGATTGCTTGAGGCACGTTTCCGCCTTGGCGATTTCGACGACCCTCATCTCAATCCTTGGAACAGGATTCCCGAAGAGCGTCTCTGCTGCAAAGAATTTGCCGATTTGGCGCTTGAGGCTGCCCGAAAGAGCATAGTTCTGCTTCGAAATGAGAAGAATATCCTGCCGCTTTCCGAGAACGACACACAAGGTCTTTACATAATGGGCCCGAATGCTAATGACGAGGAAATGCAGTGGGGCAACTACAACGGCTTCCCTCTTCATACAATCACCTTGGCAGAAGGCATCAAGACCATCAATCCGTCAGCAACCTTAATACCTTGGAAGAGAGATGTCCAGCAGCAGGTTGAGGCTGCAGCAAACGCCAAGACGGTCATCTTTTGCGGCGGCATCTCACCACGTCTCGAGGGTGAGGAGATGAATGTTAATGAGCCGGGCTTCAAAGGAGGCGACCGAACCATGATAGAAATGCCGCAAAATCAGCGTGATATCCTTGCCGCACTCCATAAGGCAGGCAAGCGCGTCATCCTTGCAATCTGCTCTGGCAGTGCGATGGGACTTGTTCCAGAGCAACAATCGACTGATGCCATCCTGCAAGTTTGGTATGGAGGTCAGGCTGGTGGACAGGCCGTGGCAGAGGTCCTCTTCGGTCGCGTCAATCCGAGTGGCCGCCTGCCCATCACGTTCTATCGTAATGTGGACCAACTGCCCGACTTCGAGGACTACAATATGGAAGGGCATACTTATCGTTTCTTCCGTGGCGAGCCGCTTTATCCCTTCGGTTATGGCCTCAGTTACAGCAAGTTCGTTTATGGGAAGCCGCGTTTTGCAGACGGCAAGTTGACACTATCCGTCAGCAACAAGAGCAAGCGAGATGGTGAAGAAACCGTGCTTGTATATTTAAATAAGGTAGGAGATACGGACGGACCTATCCGCACTTTGAGAGCTTTCCAGCGTGTCGAAGTGCCGGCAGGAAGCACTCAAGCAGTCAGTATTCCTCTGCCTGATAGCGCTTTCGAATGGTGGGATGTGAAGTCGAATGCCATGAGAATCCTGCCCGGTCAATATGTCATCCAAGTAGGTAACCAACGTTTGAAAATCAACAGATAAGAAAGAAACCATGAAAAAGAGTCTTTTAATTTCAGTCCTTATGTGTACTGCCATTGCATTACCAGTTCGTTCGCAATGTATTCCTCGCGATGAGAAAGTAGAAGCGCAAGTGGAGGCTTTACTTGCCAAGATGTCCCTCCGTGAAAAGGTCGGGCAGATGTGTGAACTCGCTATCGATAAGGTGGTCCGGAATCCGATGGCCGGTAATGCCTCGCAGACCTTAGCAGGAGGATTGCTTTCGGCTGATGCGGTGAACAATGTATTTGGCCAATACAAGGTAGGTTCCATTTTGAATGTCCCGTTTGGGACAGCCCAGACGCCCGAGAAGTGGTCGGACATCATCCGTGCCCTCAACCTTGCTTCCCTCGAGCAATGTGGTGTACCTGAAATTTATGGTGTCGACCAGATCCATGGTGCCAGCTATACTTGGGGAGCGACGCTCTTTCCACAGGAAGTGGGACAAGGTTCCAGTTTCAATCCTGCCATTCCTCGTCGTATAGGAGAGGTAACGGCTTACGAGACAAGGGCTTGCCTCATTCCCTGGGTTTATTCGCCCGTGATGGATATCTCCCGTTCTCCGCTTTGGCCTCGAGTGTGGGAAAGTTTCGGAGAAGACGTGTTGCTGAACGGTATCATGGCTTCCGAGTTGACGCGTGGCTTGCAGGGGGAGGACCTTAACAACTTGGGAATGAACAATGTGGCGGCTTGCTTGAAACATTACTTGGCATATGGAGCTGCCGTGAGTGGCAAGGATCGTACGCCA
>JAGCFN010000151.1 GCA_017650085.1 Bacteroidaceae bacterium
CCCCAAGGAGAACGTCGAGAACACCCTCGGCGAGTACATCAGCAGCAAAGGCTTGAAGCAACTCCACACAGCCGAGACAGAGAAGTACGCGCACGTGACCTTCTTCTTCAACGGCGGCAGAGAGGCTCCCTACGAAGGCGAGGAGCGCATCCTCGTGGCAAGTCCGAAGGTTGCGACCTACGACCTGAAGCCTGAGATGAGTGCCTACGAGGTGAAGGACAAACTGGTGGAGGCCATCAAGCTTGACAAGTACGACTTCATAGTGGTGAACTTCGCCAACGGCGACATGGTGGGACATACGGGCGTTTACGAAGCCATAGAGGCTGCTGTGAAAGCCGTCGACAAGTGCGTCGGCGAGGTCATCGATGCTGCAAAGGCAACTGGCTACGAGGCTATCATCATTGCCGACCACGGCAACGCCGATAATGCCATCAACCCCGACGGCACTCCCAATACCGCTCACTCGCTCAATCCCGTGCCTTTCATCTACATCACCGACAAGCAGGGCGTCACCGTAGAGAACGGTGTCCTTGCAGACGTGGCTCCCAGCATCCTGCACATCATGGGTCTGGAACAGCCAAAAGAAATGACAGGCAAGTGCTTGATTAAGTAATGGACGTCAAGATAGAGCCTTCCTGGAAGCAGCAACTTGCCGATGAATTCAGCAAGCCCTACTTCGCGGAACTGACGCAGTTCGTGCGGCAGGAATATGCTTCGGGTACCTGTTACCCTCCTGGCAGGCTCATCTTCAACGCATTCGATACAACGCCATTCGACCAGGTTCGTGTCGTCATCCTCGGTCAAGATCCCTATCACGGCCCCGGACAAGCGCACGGACTCTGCTTCAGCGTGAACGACGGCATACAGTTCCCGCCCTCGCTCCAAAATATCTTCAAGGAGATAAAGGCAGAGACGGGAGCGCCCATTCCACAAAGCGGCAACCTGACGCGCTGGGCAAAGCAGGGCGTCTTCCTGCTCAACACCTGCCTCACGGTCAGGGAGCATCAGGCTTTCAGCCATAGTGGCAAGGGTTGGGAAACGTTCACGGACGCTGCCATTGCTGCCCTCAACAGAGGTCGCGAAGGTCTCGTCTTCATGCTTTGGGGCGCTCCGGCAGGACGAAAGGCTGTCCTCATCGACCAGAGTCGCCACCTCGTCCTGATGAGTGCACACCCCAGCCCGCTCAGCGCGATGCGAGGCTTCATGGGCAACGGGCATTTCCTGAAGTGCAACGAATACCTCACAGCACATGGGCAACAACCAATCGTTTGGTAACCTCATTGAGGTGGGCGATGTCATCCTGCACTCGGATATCCTGACGGAGTACTTCTGCTGCGACATCGAAAGTTGCCACGGACGTTGTTGCGAAGAAGGAGATGCAGGAGCGCCAGTCACGTTGGACGAGATAGCAGACATCGAGGATCAACTCGACGACCTGTGGCCGCAGCTCTCGGCAGGTGCTCAGGCAGTGATCGACAAGCAAGGTGTTGCTTATCCTGACCCTGAAGGAGAACTCGTGACAAGCATTGTTTGCGGCGGCAACTGTGCTTTCCGTGGTTCACAAGGCTGCCTCTTGAAACAAAAACCTATCAGCTGTCACCTATACCCTATTCGCGAGAAGAAGTTGGGAACACTGACAGGACTGAACTACCACCGCTGGAACATCTGCGAGGATGCTATCCAGCTCGGCACAGAACGCGGCATCCGGCTCTATGAGTTCCTGCGCGAACCACTCATCAGACGCTTTGGCCGTGAATGGTACGACGAACTTTGCATTATTGCAAACGAGCTCACTAACAAAGGACTATTATAACCAACAAACTATGAAACGCTTTATTTTTGCTCATTTTATCGCTTTTTGTTGCCTTGCCATTAATGCTCAAGTCAACGACACAGAGTTGCCTGACCCCAAGCCAGGTTCTCAAGAAGTATGGCAACAAGTAAAGCAACCGACTCTCGGTTGGGGCAGCATTGACGTTCGTTATTCGCGTTCACAAGTTCCTGAAACAACAAAGAAATCGCCCTTGCTTCGTGCTTGGCGAGGAGAGAGGGTTTCGGCTCAGGCTGTCCTTGCTTCTCCGAAAGAACTGAAGAACGTTTCCTTTGCCATCAGCGACCTGAAAAGTGGACGAAACACCATCCCTGCTTCGGCCGTGAAGAAGTACTTCGTGCGCTATGTTTTGACGGATATCTTCAATAACCGAAAGGACTCTTTCCTCATGGCCGACCGCCTAGACCCAGTCGAGACGATGAAGGTTGAAGCCAACACGACTCGCCCCATCTGGTTTGACATCCACGTTCCTGCCGAAGCGAAACCCGGCACTTATCAAGGAACTGTGACTGTAAACTGCGACGGCAAGAAGTTGTCCTTGCCCCTGCAACTGCAAGTGGCTGACCGTGTATTGCCCGAACCAAGCGAATGGAGTTTCCATCTCGACCTTTGGCAGAATCCCTATGCCGTAGCCCGCTATTATGATGTGCCTCTCTGGAGCCAACAACACTTCGACCTGATGCGACCCACGATGGAACTCCTCGCTGCCGCCGGTCAGAAGGTCATCACGTGTTCCGTCATCAGTCGGCCTTGGAACGGACAGACGTTCGACCCCTTCGAGAGCATGATTGCCAAGATGAAGCAACTCGACGGCACTTGGAAGTACGACTACACAGTGTTCGACAAGTGGGTGGAGTTCATGATGTCGTGTGGCATCACGGAACAAATCGACTGCTACACCCTCGTTCCTTGGCACTACCAATTCGACTTTTACGACTGTGCCACGAACAGTGTGAAGCAGCTTGCCTGCAAGCCTGGTGAACAGAAATACCACGATTTCATCGTTCCTTTCCTGAAGGACTTCAGCCGTCATCTCCGCCAAAAAGGATGGTTCAGCCGAACCTTTATTGCGATGGACGAACGTCCCAAGGATCAAATGGAAGCGGCTTGGCAGACCATTCAGGATGCCGACCCTGAGTTCAAGATTGAAGGTGCCGCTAACTATAGTGTTGACAGCGAGGCTGCAGACCGCGTGGATGACATCAGCGTTGGCTTCCAATACAACCTCCTCAAGAAGGAGGCATTGGCCCGTCGTGCTGCGAAGGGACAGAAGATAACCTTCTATACTTGCTGCAGTCCCGACCGTCCCAACACCTTCACATTCTCGCCTCCTGCAGAGTCGGCTTATCTGGGATGGCACGCTCTTGCTTGTGGATACGACGGCTACCTCAGATGGGCTTACAACAGTTGGTCCCAACAACCCAATCAAGACAGCCGTTATCGCTCCCAAAGCTGGTATTCAGGCGACTGTTATCTGGTTTATCCTGGTGGCAGCAGCATTCGTTTCGAACGTCTTGTGGAAGGCATTCAGGCGTATGAGAAAGCACGACTGCTCCGTCCTACCCTTAATCTGAAAGGAGCCAAAGACCTTGATGAAATGCTCCGATACTTCGCACCTAACGTCTACAAGGACGATACGGATGCCGTCGGATTGCTTCGCGAAGCCAATAACCTACTATGGAAACTTTCGAAATAATACCATTGAAACTACCTAAATAATACCATTATGAAACATGAGAAACACCCTTTAGAGACAATTAACAAATGGCTGGAAGAACGGGGAATTGCTGTGCTGGACAACGTGACCCGCATGCCTTCCTATGACGAGCCATACGTTTCACCTAATCTTGTCATAGCTCTGAACCATCGAGGCTGGGTGAAAGCAGATTATGACATGCAGCCCGTCAAGTTCCAAGCACACGATCATGCAGTCGTCTATCCCAATCACATCCTGACGGCTCACGAAACGAGTGACGACTATCTCTGTACCCTGCTTGTCGTCTCGCCAAACTTTCTGAAGATACTGAGCCAGCTACACCCCAAACATTATCTCTTCGAGTATCACTACAACACGTCGCTCCACCTGAAAAACAAGCAGTTCGAGACGATGCTGACGTGTTTCAAGATGTTGCAAACCCTCAGCCAGTTGGACTATCCTGGCCGTGATGAGATGCTGATCATGCAGATGGACATCACAGCCAGAATCGTGAGGAACATCATACGGGAGAACGGGAAGGAGATGATTCACAAAGAGACTGCCGTCCAGCAAATGCTGAGTCGTTTTCACGAAGACATCGTACAGCATTATCGCGAGAGTCGCGAAGTGCGTTTCTATGCCGAGCTGCAGAACCTCACACCCAAGTACTTCGGCACAGTCATTCGCGAAGCAACAGGCATCGGCGTAGGCGAATGGATAGCGAATTACGTGATTTTCCAGGCAAAGTTCCTGCTTCGCCACCAAACCAACCTTACCATCCAGCAAGTCAGCAACCAGCTCGGCTTCACGGAACAAACCACCTTTTCGCGCTACTTCAAGACCTACACAGGCATGTCCCCCAAGGAGTATCGGGAATCTTAGGCCTGCTAGTGGGAAAACACAACTAAGGTAATTTGCAAACGTATAGTGTTACGATTGCAAACATATAGTGTTACGATTGCAAACATATAGTGTTACGATTGCAAACGCATAGTGTGTCGTTGGCAAATGTCACGTTTGATGTTTGCCAACTTCACGTTTGATGTTTTGAGGTTTGACGTGTGTTTTTTCCCTTATCCCTTTGTCAAAATGTGGAAAATGCGTACCTTTGCATCGGAATTATTAACTTCATAAAACTGACAACTATGATTTACAAAACTCTCAGACGAGTTTTTATGGGCATAGCTATGCTGGCACCACTCTCGCTGGCCGCTCAGGAGTTCGACTCGGAATTGCAGTTGAGCGACGAGGAAACCACTTGCTGGTATCGCATTTGCAACGCCTCCTCAGGTATGGACAGCTATGCGATGACGGACCTCAACGCTGGAGAAGAGAGTGACGAAGACCAGGACGACGCACTCAGAATCTTTATCCCCTTGCTCCCGACAGAGACCGAAAACCACCACTCGCAATGGAAACTGACAGCAGGAGAAGACGGAAAAGTCATCATCACCAATCGCGCCACAGGCTCTCAGATTGGCAACACCTCCAACAACATCGGCAACCTCAATCTGACGGGGTTTAACCTTTCCTCTCACGCACAAGGCTTCACCATCACTCCTCTTGGCAATTATGCTTTCAAACTCGAGGGAACGGAGGACGATGGCGTGAACCGTTGTCTTGCTTTTGCTGACCGAGATGGCGAAGCACTTGCTTATCCGGAAACTGACGAAAGCACATCCATCGTCGGTTGGAAATTCTTCCCCGTTGAAATTGAGACAGGCATCAGCTCAACAAAGGCAAGCCGTCCTATTGTTATCAGCGTAAAGAACAAACGCATCTCCGTAAGCGGAAGCACAGACTGGCAGTTGTTCAGCCTCTCAGGCGAAGAGATGCCTCGAACCGTTTCGCTGCCAACAGGTGTCTATCTGGTCAAGATGCCACAGAAATCAGTTAAGGTCCTTATTCCATAATATAAAAGATGAAGACAATGAAAAAGCATATTCTCCTTTTGCTCTTTGCAGCTCTGTGCATGCCTCTGCTTAAGGCACAGAACTATGTTGTCAGCTCTCTTGCAACACCAGGTGCTGCCACATTCACTTCCGACAAGATTCAGGACGGCGTCATCACCCTTCCATTTGCAGCAGGGACTCACGCCATTCCAGTCGAGACAAACCAAAACGCAACGGTCAGCTGCGATGATGATTGGTGTGAAGCGTCTTTTGCTGACAGTACACTCACATTGACCGTTACCGAAAATTCCACAGAAGATGCCCGTACCACAATCCTTAAGGTTCGCAGCAAGGACTTCCATCCATTGCTCATCACCGTCAAGCAGGAGTCCCGTCTGGTCTTTGCAGTCATCTCCGACGTGCATGTCGGCAACAATTCTGGAAAAGGCTACAAAGTGAAGATTCCACAAGCACTTCAGAACTTGACAGGATATGGAAAGCTCGATGCAATGGCTGTTGTGGGCGACCTGACAGACAACGGTCGTACAGACCAGTACCAGGAGTTCGTGCAGTTCTTCGGAAGCAACAGCAATATCATCAATCCCGTGGAGAACTTCATCTTCATGATGGGCAACCACGACAACTATGACAGCAACGGACAAAACAACTACAAGAGCGGACTCAGGAGTTTCAATGGGAACCGCAGCTATCCGCTCGACCAATATATCCTCATCAAGGGCTATCCCTTCATCAGTATCAGTCAACGCGGCAGCGCCAACAACGACGATAATGTCAGCAACGGCACAACCTCTTACCCGAGCACAGTAGTGACTACGCTGAAGCGTTATCTGAAGAGAGCCGCTGAGGAAGCTCCCGGCAAACCCATCTTCGTTTTCACTCACGTCGCTCCACGATGGACATGCTATAGTTCTTGGGGCGAAATCGAGGGTGCAGCCTGGGCAATGAAGGTGCTGAACCCCGTCCTGAACGAATACCCGCAAGTCGTCGCCTTCTGTGGTCACAGCCACTATCCTCTCGGCGACCCTCGCAGCATACATCAAGGTGCGAACCCCAACAGCACACGAAACAACTACTACACTGTCATCAAC
>JAGCFN010000152.1 GCA_017650085.1 Bacteroidaceae bacterium
AACACGTTAACTTTGCCAACTTGACGTGTTAAGTTTTCGATTTAACCACGTTAACTTTTTTGATGCATCATTGTGGCTTTCCTCCTTCCACGTATGGCCAGCCCTCTTTGTCCCATTTTATCTGGGAGATGAAGAGTGGTCGGCTTCCTTGTCTTCTGCCTCCTGCAACATGGCAATGGTAGAAGATATACTCGTTCCCGTCTTTTGCTTTGAAGATCTCGCCACAATGTCCAGGTCCGAAGAAATGGTCGCCTTCATCGCTATGAAGTACCGTTGTGGCAAAGCCTTCCTTCATGGGACGGCCTTCTCTGTCGAAGAAGTCGTCGGTCAGCTTCTTTGCGCGACCCACTTTCAGCTGATAGGTGTGGTCTCCGAAAAAACCTGAGCTGACGAAGAGGTACCAGTATTTGCCGTGTTTGTGCAGATATGAGCCCTCGAAGACCTTCGAGCGGTTGGGGTTCTCCTCAACCTTGAGGCCAGCCACATGTTCGTATTTCGCTCCCTCTTTCAGGGAAAGTCCGTCCTTGTTGAGTTCGATGCGATGGATGCCGCCTACGGAACCGAAGAAGAGCCACACTTTCTTTGTCTTCGGATCGGTCACCACCTCAGGGTCGATGGTGTCGTGAATGCCCGTCTCCCGGCCTCTTGTAATGATGCCGACATAGCGGAACTGACCTGGAGCATACTCCTGAAAGACCCCGATATTGCTGTCTTCCGCACTGTTGTAGAGCGATATGTAGAGGTTTCGCTTGCCTGCGACGGTAGCCACATCTGGGGCCCAGTAGTTGCGACTGATGGCGTGCATCTGATTCCACGACTCGATGTCGATTGGGGCAACCTCGCTAATCTCCCAATTGAACAGGTCGTCGCTCACAAGAGAGCGGGTGGGATTGGTTGCGAGGCAGTGATAGCGACCGTCTTCGCCAAGCCAAACAGTCGGATCTGGCCAGTTTCCTCGCCAAACGGGATTGGTTATGTTCTGTGCCAAAGCGAGGCTCGACCACAGAATCGTCAGCAAAAGTGAGAATGTGCGGAACATGATTTCTTTACCTTATTAATTTTATATTATCTCGCGCAAAGTTACGATTTTCCTTCGAGATGAGCAAAGAAAACGCCATAAAATAGCAGTCCCAAAGTGCTTCGAAGTGGAAAAATGCAATTTAAAGCTTGCAATTATTGCCAGTTTTGCAAGAAAAGTGTAACTTTGCAAGCAAATAAAGCAAAGCCCACAATACATATGAAGACCAGTCCTAAGCTTTCATTCTTTCATTTTCTCATTTTCGCATTATTCCTCGCTTCACCCTCTTTGAGTGCTGAGGAAGTGCTCGATCCAGTTGCAGATCCAGCTGCAGTAGTCGTTTCGGGCAATGCCCGCTTCACGGTTCTCACGAGCAGGATGATCCGCATCCAGTATAGCTCGAGCGCTCAGTTTGAGGACAGAGCCACCTTCGGCATTGTGAACCGCCGTTTGCCTGTGCCTGAGTTCACGACTGAGACGAGCGACGGATACCTCTATATCAAGACGGAAGACATCACTCTCCGTTACAAAGAAGGTTCCGTCATCAGGGCTACGGACAAGAAGCCCGACAATCTGATGGTCACTTTCCAGATGAACGGAAGGAATGTCACTTGGTATCCGGGCAAAGACGACTCGATGAATCTGCTCGGAACCTGTCGCACTTTGGACCAGGCTTGGGGCGACAATAAGCGACATAACTTGGAGAAAGGCCTCCTTTCCAGAGCCGGTTGGAGCATCATAGACGAGAGCCCTTCGACTTTGAGGGGTGATGGAAGCTCATCTTACGCACTTGAACCGATAGACGAAGGCATTTCGTGGTGGGCAAATCCAGTAGATAAGTCGGCCATCGACTGGTATTTCCTCGGCTATGGTCACGAGTATAAAGAGTGCCTGCAGGACTATACGAAGGTGGGTGGACGCGTCCCTCTTCCCCCGAAATACATTATGGGGTATTGGTATAGCCGCTATTGGTCTTACACGCAAGCCGAGTTCATGCAACTGATTAAGGATGCTGAGAGATACGATGTCCCGATGGATGTCCTCATTATGGACATGGGTTGGCACAAAAGCGGATGGACTGGATGGAGCTGGAACAAGAACCTCATCTCTTCTCCAAAGTCGCTCATCAACTATATGCACCAGCATGGCGTCCGTACTGCACTCAACCTGCATCCCTCGGATGGCGTGGGAACTCATGAAGACTACTACAGAGCTCTGGCTAATGACCTTGGCGACAATTCCGGACAAACCATTCTGTGGAAGGTGGAGGACTACACCTTCATGAAGAACTTCTTCAAGGACGTCATCCGTCCTCACGAGCAAGAAGGAGTCGATTTCTGGTGGTTGGACTGGCAGCAAGCGCTTACCGTAGGCAAACACGGACAGGAGAAGAGCTACACTCCAGCAGCCGGATCGGAAACTTTGGGCGAGACTTTCTGGTGCAATCACACGTTCTTCGAGGACATGCAGAAGAATCGTCCTGAACTCAGACCTGTAATCTACCATCGTTGGGGCGGGCTTGGTTCGCACAGATACCCAATCTGCTTCTCTGGCGACGCTTGGGCCGCTTGGTCGATGCTAGGGTATGAAATCTTCTTCACGAGTAATGCGAGTAATGTCCTCTATGCTTATTGGGGACATGATCTCGGCGGTCATCAAGGCGGCAACAACGATCCGGAACTCCTGCTTCGCTGGTTGCAGTTCGGAGCCTACACGCCTATCTTCCGCACACACGCCACGAACGACAGCAAGTTGGAACGCCGCATCTGGAAGTATAGCAATTTCGAGCAACTTCGCGAAGCAGTCCGTCTGCGCTATCGTCTCTTCCCGTATTTGTATACGGCGGCAAGGGAAACCTACGATACAGGCGTCGGCATGAACCGTCCTCTCTATTATGATTATCCCGAAGACGGTAATGCGTACATCTACGAGGACGAGTATATGTTCGGAAACGACATGCTTGTCGCACCCATTTACACACCTCAGCAGAACGGAGTTTCCTGTCGAATGGTATGGCTTCCTGGTGCAGACGAGAAGTGGTGGGATGTGACGAGGGCACAACTGCTGAGTGGCGCTCAGGCTTACTATAGCGCTTACACCCTCGACGAGTTCCCCGTCTTCTATCGTGCAGGCAGTATCATTCCCTTCTATCCCGTTCGTCGAACCGTTGTGAACGACCCTGGCGAGATTATCCTCCAGGTTGTGCCTGGAGCGAATGGCACAGGTCGATTCTACGAGGACAAAGGCGAAGGACAGGAGTACAAAGGTGATGCTTGGGCTATGACGACTTTCACGCAAGAACGCTCGGCAAGTAATGTCTTGCTGACCATCGGAGGTCGTGAGGGCAGTTTCGAAGGGATGCCGACCGAAAGGAAATGGACGGTCGAATTCCTTGGCACACCATCTTCCTTCATTCAGGAGGGCATAACGGTCAACGGAGAACCTGTGTCAGAATCGGACGTCACTTACGATGAGGTCAAACACATACTCACGATTACCGTCAGCACAACCGACCTTTCTGCTCCCATCACAATCAATGTTCCACTTAGCGAAATGGCATAAAACGATGAAACACACATTATTATATCTTCTCTGCTCCCTGATTTCCGTTTCTGGCGTTTTTGCCCAAACGCGTCTTTATGTCCGAGGTTCCGCTGTGCCTGGAGGCATTCAGCAATTAACCAAGTTCCCAACGAATGTGAGCGGCAGGAACACCTTCAAGTTCCACGGCAAACTGCTTCCCGGCAACCTCTATATCACCACCACCAACTCAGAGACGCCCTCCACCTACTATGCTCCGAAACTTGTTGACACGGATATCGTAACGGACAAGGCCGACTATGTTCAGAAGCGAGACAGCGTCGGATCGGAATGGGCGGTTCTCTTCGAGGCAGACAATTACCGCTTTACTGTCGACACCTACAACAAGCAACTCACGGGCGAACTGTTTGTCCGTTGGTACGAGGCTTGGATTTGTGGCGGTTGTGTCGAAGATGAGCAAGGCAAAGGCATCTCCGGTCAGGAAGGACATTGGCAAATCTCTTCTGGCAAGCAGATGGAACAGAATTGGGAGGATCCCAACGTCTTCGAGTGGACGGGCTACCTGAAGAACTATACCTACAACCAGGAACCCAAACGCTTCAAGATTAACGGCCAGTATGGATGGAGCCCCAAAGTGCTTCACCCCTTCACCCAGGATGCCTCTATCCTGACAGCCAAGCAGGTATGGTATAACGGTTCGGAAGACTACAAATGGCGCATCTCCGGCGATGGTTATTATCGCATCAGAATCAATGTCTTCGAGGAAACCATCGAGGGCGAATATTTGGGTGCGGAAATGCCCGACGGTATTCGCTTGACGGATGAGGCTTTTGCCGATATCGATGTTATGGGACGGAAAATCTCTGTCAAAGCAGAGAGGCCCTTGACGGTCCGACTCGTTTCGGTGGACGGCAGCCAGCAAATAGTTTCTTCAGGTTCCGAAGTCATCCTGACGGCTCCCAGTTCAGGTCTTTACATCCTTGTTGCCACCGACAGCCAGCACAACTTCACCAGAAAGATTCTGGTCAAGTAAAGCCACTCAGGCTAAGGTCGTCCCAGAACATGACGTTATACGATTGCGATTTACTAGTGTGATGTTCGCGATTTACTAGTGTGATGTTCGCCTTTTACTAGTGTGGCGTTTGCCAGTTTAACTGCGTACAATTGTCCCAATAAAGTGTGAAAATCTACCCTCTTCACCACCATTTTCTGCAAAATGATGTACCGTTTCTATATAAAAGGCCTTCATTTTGAGGTCAAACCATTAAAAATGCGAACGACCAAATTGAGCGAAATGTATGGGAAAAAGCACCGAAACGAGTGGTTTTTGCACGTTTCCGAGGCCTAAAAAGGCAGAATTTGAGCACTTTTTGTCACAGTTTTGTGATTAATGTCCTTCGCTCGGAGCCCAAGCGAATGACCTAACTCGTTGTAAATCTGCTTCTTAGGTGAGAAATGATGGGATGTAGCGTTACAATTACAGTTGTTACAGTTATTTTTTAAGGGTACTTGTATTCCCTCCTTTTTTTAAATATATTATATATAACTAATTATATATTAATTAATTAGATAATAATACAAGAAGGAATAGAAGTATAACTATACCTCAAAATAAACTGTAATAACTGTAATAACTGTAACGGCCCTGTAGTGATTTATTTTCTCTATAAGGCCATATTCGTTACTTATTCATTCGTCAGCAGTTCCTTGTAGATGCTCTCCATCACGGCAACGGCTTTCTCTCTGGTGAAGTTCTCCTCGATGCGCTTCTTTGCCGCTTCGGCATACCCCTTGCGCAACTGGTCGTTTTCGGCCAAGGTATCAATGGCTTCGGCAAAAGCCTTGATGTCGTTCAGGGGAACTACGATGCCCGTTTCCTTATCGACCGACACCCAGTTTACACCCGAGCCTTTCAATTCGCAACAGACTGAAGCACAACGGCAATACATGGCCTCGGCCAAGGCAATTCCGAAGGCTTCGGCCTTGGTGTTCGAGGGGAAGGCGAAGATGTCGGCAGCATAGAGGTACTGGCGAAGTCTGTCGTTCAGCAATCGGCCCAGGAATATGACGCGGTCGGAGTGTGGCATCTGCTTCAGTTCACCGTCGATGGGGCCCTTGCCTCCGATGAGAATGACGCAATTGCTCTTGATGAAGGCATCGGCCTTGATGAGGTTGTCCAGGCCTTTGTAGGGGATGTGACGCCCACAAGTGAAGACAATTTTCTTTCCTTTGTAGCGAGCCCGAATCTCCTTGACCTTCTCCTCGTCACCCAACAGGGGGTAGAAACGTTCGGAGATGATGCCGTTCTGCGCGATACGTACCTTGTCGATGTGGCGCTGGAGGGGCTTGGAGTCGGGAATGTAGTTGGGTGAGGTGGAGATGATTACATCGGCGCGACGCAGGATGGCGGTCTCGAAAGGCTTGACCAGATAGTACATCAGTCCCTTGGAAAGGATGTCGGAATGCCAATGCAGCACGACCTTCGTCTTTTTGTCGACACAAGAGCAGACCAGAGGATAGACGAACGGATTGGGGCAATGTACATGCACGGCTTCGGGCTTCTCCTGCTTGATGACCTGCTTGAGCACTTTCCGATAGGAGAGGGCAACATCCTGACTCATGAACGAGAAATTCACAGGCACGCGATAGACGGTCACGCCACGAATGTCCTCTTCGCTATACATGCCGTCCGTTGCAAAACAGATGACTACATTGTGGTAGTTCGTCATCCCTTCGGCCAGATACATGGCAACGGTCTCGATGCCGCCCAGGTCGGGGTAGTAGTACTTGGAAATGTGTAGTATGGTTTTCATAATCTATGATTTTGTGTATCTCAGTTTTTGTGCAAAGTTCTTTCCGAAGACCGACAGGACCTTTTTCGCCATCTGAGTGGCCACTAGAAACAGATAGAAAGTCCAGGCCTGAAAGGCGTTTCCTCCATTCTTCCGAACCATGTAGAGGTAGTCGTCCTTCTTTCGGAAAATGCTGTTCGCATTGGTCGTTCCGCCACTCGTGAACACGGCTGTGTCGATGTCGGCATACCTGAATGTGCCACCCTTGGTATAGACCCTCATCAGCAGCTCCAAATCCATCGGCCAGCGAATTCTGGTGTCGTAGAGTCCATATTTATTATAGCATTCCTGACTAATGTAGGCTCCCTGATGGGCTACATGGCGGAAAAACGGCATCAGGGGGAAGGTGGTGGAAGGCTTTTCGCGGCATTCGTAGCCTGTCTGGCAGTCCCGCATGATGACATTCGTGGCGAGGACATCCACTTCAGGTGTCCAGGCCTCTGCCACTTTCGAGAGGGCTCCCTTGAGCAAAATGTCGTCGGAATTGATCATGACGATAAGATCACCAGTAGCTCGCAGGATTCCCTTGTTGAACGCGTCGCTGATGCCTTCATCCTTCTCCGAAATGACGACATCAATCTGGCTGCGATACTTGTCCACAATGCTCAGGGTCCCATCCGTGGAAAGTCCGTCTACAACGATGTATTCGCGATGGGCATAGTCCTGGCTGACAACACTCTGTATCGTCTTCTCGATGGTCTGGGCACTGTTGTAGCAGACAGTTATGACGGTTATCTTGGGACTTTTATCCATGATGGGTCGTAAATCTTGTAATCGTCATCGTATTCCAGGTTCCAGCGCTCTGGAGCACACACCACTTTGTCCGCGTTCTCGGAAAGCCATGCAGCCCACCAGCTGAAAGTGCTGTTGCTGATGATGAAGTGTCGGCAGGCTGCCATCAGTCGCAATTCCTCGTAGTCGGGATTGTTCAGGTCAACATAGTTGATTTCGATGGTCTGGTCTGTCCCAGGATATTTCTGTGGGAAACGATAGTTCTGGGCTATCCATTCGAGGTCCTCGTGACTGTTCGAGAAGACGAAGAAAGCAGGCTTCTCCACCTTCCCGAGTACGATGTCGATGGCTTTGCTGTAGTAGTCGAAGTCGCAGATCTGCAGGTTCTTCCAACGTGGATTCAGGAAGTCTCCACGTCGGATGTGCAGACAGACTGCATTCTTGCTCGAGATGGTCTGCAGTATGTGCAGGTTCGCTTCTGAGGGTTCGGTCTTCACCCTCAGCTCTTTCAGCAGAATCTCGCGTATGGGAGCCACATTCCGAATGCTTTGGAAGAAGCCGAAAACGAACTTCTCGCGGCACTTGCTCAGGGTGATAGGGTGGTCCGTATAGGGGCCGTAGGGATAGTAGATGCCGTGCTTCCCACGACGGGCTGCCAACGCATCTGTGCTCTCGTATCTGCGCAGCAAACGCCATTTGACGAGCTCCCATAAGCCCGAAGTCCACAGAGTGCGCCATTTGAATTGTCTCATGGCTCTCGCTTGTTCCTGTTCGGACATGATGGTCACATCGTTGGCCAGCATGAAGTGCTGCAAGGACATTCTTCGCACATCGTTCCCTGCATCTTGTCTGGAATTGATGAACTGCGTGATAATGCGTATGCCCTCGTTCTCACCAATCTGCCTGTGTTTCTCGGCAAGCAGTCTGGCAAAGGCATATTGGAACATCTGGTTTCCCAGCCCGTCTTTTATTATCAGGTTGATCATCTCTTATTCCAGCGTTATGTGTTCTTTCCAAAAGTCCGGGTAGTTCCACTTCTCGAAGGCATGACAGCCAAAGGGAAGCTTGTCTCCCAGCTGATTGTAGAGCATCGGAGCATTCACCTCCATCGAGAAGCGTGCTGCAGTCATTTCATCAGGAACCCTGCAGTCTGCCAATCCCCAAGACTGTGCAGCCCAGGTTCCGAACAGCATGTCCTCGTTGATATGGTTCTGGATGAAGTATCCTGTCGTATTGCCTATGCCGAAGCATTTGGCAAACACTTTTCCCACCAAGGCCAAGCGCTTGAGGATGTTAACGGTAAATTTCTCGTTATAGAGGAAATAGTACCAGTACATTCGCATCAGAGCACAGGGTTTCAGGAAGGCTTTCTTCCTGTTGTGTCGCACAACCCTGAGACAATGCGATATTTTGCGCAGGCAGAACCCTCCATTGCCTATGCCAAAGAAGATCTGGGTGAACCGCATCTCGTTGTAAGGGAAATAAATGGGAGCCCCGATGTAGTCGTAGTCCTGACTGCACCAATAGTTCAATTCATCGCGAAACACCCAAGCATCGGTCTGGCAAATGAGCAAGAAGTTGTAGTCCTGGAAACGTAGATAAAACTCTTCCGAGAAGCAAAGGTCACTATAGTGGGCAACGGAATCGAAATAACCTTTATCGAAGAACTCCGTTCGCATCATACCTTCTTCGCCTTCGACAATCGCTTTGTATTCGTCAAGTCGGCAGTCTTTATGCGTGACAAACACTATGTCGTGCTTGCCCAGGACACGGAATGTCTGGCGAATGGATGCACGCTCCGAAGGGGATGGCACATCTTTGTAAACAGGTATGACAACTACACAACTCATGTTCTATCTGTCTCTCATGATCAATATGTCTCCAGCAGAGAGTTTGTAGCGTGTCTTCACGGCTTCGGTGGTCAAGTCTTTCCGAATCCGCATGATGTGATTGCTGGCACGAAGACTGACCGTCACATTCTCCACGGCACTCTTGTTGACATAGCATGTGTAGTACTTTTCTCCCTTCTTGAAGTGCGATACGACAACCTCTCCGTCTTCGCATTTGCGATGTTCTATTCCTGTCACCTGACTCTTCCAGAACAGACTTGCCACGGGTTTCAGCTCGGCATTCATCTTCTTGACCAGCTTGTAGGTCTTGCTCTTCTTTCCGTTGCGCAAAAGCGGACCATTGCGGAAGTCGTATTGCTTGGTCGGAGCTGGAGTGGAGTAGGAGAAGTACTCGATGCCTTGGGCTCCATAGGCCAGGTTGACATAACACTGCAGGCGAAGATGACCGATTGTGGGTGTGGGATAGACCAGATGGGGTACGCAAAGGATATAAGCCCAGAACGGTTTTCCTGTGCGAAGGCTCTCGTTCCTGACGTCTGTCAGGATGTTGTACCATTGGCTTCCCTGCTTTCCGTTTGCCCTGACCGGATAGTAGTCGTAGGAAATCTGAGGCTGTTCAATCTTGCTGTACTCTCTCAGATAGTCGGGATATTTCTCCACTCCGATGGACTTGAGCACCTCCTTGTTGCTGTTGGGACAGAGGTTGATAAAGAACTGGGCATTGGGATCTGCCCTCTTGATGCGCGTTTGCAGGTCTTTCAACTTTGTAAAGCTCTTCATCTTAGGTTCGTCGGCAAGATGATATTGCCACAGTGTTTCGTTTCCCTTGACGAGCGGCACATTCTTTTCCGGATTGTCATAAATGGGGTTGCTGAACATGATGACCTTTATGCCATGTATTCCGGCATAATGAAGTGCGGCTTGCATCTTCTCGGGAGTCTTGCATAAGCAAATGCAAGCATTGAACCCGGCCTTGTGGATGTCGCGGAATCGCACTGCATCGTAGAGCTCGGTATGCATGATGTCGGCAATGATGGGGAAACCGTCTGGCCCATCTGCTCGGAGTGTCTGAAGGGACAATAGGGTGAGAGCAATCAGAAGAAGTCTTTTCATCTTTGTATAAGTGTTTTTAGTTTGTGATAGGAATTCTCCCACGAGAATTGCCTGATGTCTTGATTCCCATTGTGGGCTATCTTGTGCCTCAATTCGTTGTCGCTGATGAGGAGAATGATGTTCTTTGCCAAGGCTTCTACATCGTAAACGGGTGACAAGAGTGCAGTCTTCCCGTGTTCTGCCATGCAACGGAATCCTCCATTGTCCGTGCATGCCACGGCACAGCTGCAAATCATGGCTTCCCCAATCGTGAGCCCGAATCCCTCGAAGTCTGAAGCAGCCACATAAATGGCACCGTTGTTGTATATGTCGCAGAGTTCCTCTCCTGTTGGCTGGCAATGGTAGGTATACCACGAAGGCAAGTCTTTGGGAGCATCACAAGTGCCGAACATCGTGACATGAAGTTCGGGAATCTGCTTTTTGACAAGGTCCAATGCAGCACGACTGTCCTTCACTCGTTTGTGCTCGAGGGTGTGGTTCAGCAGAACGATTTCGAATGGGGACCTCTCTTCGATGGACTTCTTCAGAGAGAATCGTTGGAAATCCAGTCCGTTTGTTATCAGGGTTGACTCCGCTCCACTCTCTCTGACAATATCTCCAAGCCAAGGGGCGATGACAATGTTGTGAAAACCGAAACGATATGATGCCCTGACTGCTTCTGGACTGTCTCGCCAGACCTCGTAACCCTGTATGAGATAGTATTTGTTGTCTAGTGGAATCCGGGAGAACTTGTTCAACTCTACGGCAGTATCGTAGGCTGTGGCAAAGACAAGGTCTGTGTCGCTAAAAGTGATGAAGGGCTTATGGTAGCAATAGGGGAACCATTTGCGGATTGAAGGATTCAGGGGGAAGTATTCTCCAGCCCGCATCTGTCCCCTGAACTTTCTGTAGAGATATCCTGCAAAACTGTAGATGTGTCGGAAAGGATTCTGGTATGTGCATCTTGCATGCGAGAAAGCAAGGACCACATCAAACCCATCGTCGGCAAGTCGGTTTGCGTACTCGTACACAATCTTGTAGCCGCCAACAGGAACACATTTGCGAGTGATTGCATCAACATCGCATCCTGGCAATAGGAATATGATGCGTTTCTTGCTCATCTAATTAAAATATGAATGACTAAGCATGTAGATGATATAATAGCTTAAAGAGAACACACATATACCAAGTCTCACCACATATTTGGGTTTGATGCAATACAAACAGCAAGTCAGGGAAATTGCAGTGAATATTCCCAACAGGTCATCCAGACGGCCACCTAAAACAGGTATCTTGGCAAACATGATCAGGATTCCCATCTTCATGACCAGTATCTTGATGAGAATGGGAGCATAGATGCAATGTTTCTTGATTGTCTCGTAGTAGAAGATGAAGATGTAGAGCAGCACGAACTCTGTTAAGAAGGTCAGCTGCTTGTATGGTATGTATTCCTCCCATCCACCACTTTCACTCATCTCCTTGTAGATGTCCAGCTTTCCCTCGATGATGGCAGCAGGAATCAATGAGACAGCACTGATGCCCACCATATACAACGCAAGACAGATGGGAATTGCCGCTCCGAGAAGATATTTCCAGAACTTTCCCACTTGCATGTTTCCGACAATCAGTATTGGCAGAAACGCTAGGCTGGAATAGTGGAACATCGTCGCAACAATGGTCAATACTGTTGCAAGAAAATACTTGCGTTTCGCTAAAGGTACCAACGCCCATAGCAGAAAAGCTGCAGCCACGCCACAACGAATCGCCACTACATCTTGTCGGGGATAATAGATGCCTACATAAGGCAGCAGTGCTGTGAAGACGTAAGGCGTTATCTTCCAGAAAGCTGTGAGTTTCAAAGGCACTGCCAACGCAGCATAAATGAAAAACATCACTATCACTCCACCACCAAAGGACAGAACCAAACGACTCAACTGAATATATGTCGGCTCTGTAGCAGTTTCGATGATGATGTCGTCGTTGTTGTAGAAGTAATATTCATATGATTTGGCATCAGTCGTTGTCATCGGCTTGAATGTCGAGATGCATATCATCGCGATGCCAAGGGTGAAAAGAATAAGCAGTTTCTGCCATGAAGGCATGTAGTCCTCCAGAAAGGACATTACTACCACAATGGCAAATATGGACAGGATCAGTATATCCATCAACTGCATATGAGGATTAAGATGCTTGTTCTTTCACTTTCTTACTGTTATACACTACAACGAGATATATTGTGCATACGAAGCCCACCAGAACCATTAGTGCCAGGGTGATGAACAGCCTTCTGGGACCTGCAGGCTTCTGAGGGACGGATGCTCCTTGCAGAACGGTGATGACAGGGGTGGCTTCCTGCAGTTTGGCCTTAGCCGCTTCCAACTTCTGAGTCGCAGCAGCAAAGGTCTGGTACTTCATTGTCTTGTCGTTGTTGAGCGCTTCCAGATGTGCCTTAGCCGTTTCGTTGATGATGTCCCAATTGGCATCGACAGCAGCCACATATTGGCCGTTGCTTACCTCGTAATCGGCTCTTGCCTGGTTGTAGATGCGCTGAGCGTACTCCAAGTCGTTGCGTGCCTTCTTTGTGCGATAATCCATGATGAAGTCCTGCAACTTGTTGCTGACCGTATCTGCTATCAGAGCACAAACCAATGGGTCAAAGTCGTTGACGATGACGGAGATGACTCCTGTCTTCTTGTCGTAGCCGTACTGAATCTTTCCACCAATTGCTCCGGCAATATTGTATTCTTTCTCGGAAAGCAGGAAACTGTTGGAATATTTCTTTCCCTTAGCTCCGGAAGTGTTTGCCTCGACCTTCTTTGGCTTCATCGACTTCTTCAGTTTTCCGATGAGGCTCATATACCATGAGCTTTTATTGTGTTTCAACAGGTAGTCATAGTATGTTGTGTTGATTGAGCCATCCAGAGTGGTGACTTCGACGGGGAACATGGACACGATAAAATCCTTTGATTTCATCAGGTCGGGATAGAGGTTGGGCGAGATGGCATCGCTGGTTGTCTGCGACTCACCAAATCCGAATGAGCTCAATATCGAGTTCATGCTTCCTCCACCAGCTTCGGGAGCCAGCATGACCTGGCAGGTATAGTAGCGAGGTATGGTGAACACGAATATCAGAGAAAAGATGAGGACGCCTGCCATACAAATGGCATACAGCTTCCATCTCTTCAATAGCATGGGGACGATTTCCGTCAAGTCCAGTATGTTTTCTTTCCTTTCTTCCATAACGATAGACATTGAACTTTGTTATCTCCTGAGAGCACTAATGAGGACGGCACCAACAGTGGAGAGTGCGCTGACACCAGCCAGAGCTATGGATGCCTTGTGTGTGTCGACTTGCTTGTCAGGCTTTGTGGGGATGACGATTTCGCATCCGGGTTGGATTCGACCGTGATACAAGCGACTCACTTGTCCGTTGGCATAGATGATGAAAGCCTTGCTGCGTTGTCCGTTACTGCTTGTTCCACCAGCTTGGTTAATGTAGTATGAAGCGGACTTGTCCTCGACGTATGGAACTGTGTTGGGATACAGTACTTCGCCACTGATGCGGACTGTATTGATGCGTTGTGGAATGACAATCTGGTCTCCGTTTCTCAGGATGATGTCTTTGTCACCACCAGGTTTCTTCATTGCCGTTGGAAGGTCAACACCTACGGGATATCGGTCTTTTATGGTTATCTTGTCAATGTCGACCGTGTCTGCGCTATGAGCCATTTCCAGTAATTGCAAGGCGCGTTCCCTTTCGTTCGGCATCAAGGCTCGTGTGAAACGCGTTCCTTCGGCAAAGCCTGCTTCGGTCAGACCTCCGGCACGTTTGATCAGGTCGCTCAGTCTGTCGTTTCTTCCCTCGAGACTGTAGTTGCCAGGATATTTGACTTCACCAGTAATGCGGACAATGGAAACGTCGGCAAACTCTGGGTTCCTCTTGATGGTTATCACGTCGAAGGGTTTCAGGGCAAAGTTCTGTCCGTCCTTTGCTATCAGTCCGTCCTGAATGTTGAAAGTGAAGATTTTTGCTTTCCTGTTGAATGTGCTGTCCCGTTCATCTGTATATTGCAGACGACGTGCAATCTCGATGTTGCTCAGCAGGGCTTCTTCTCGCAGTCCGCCTGCAGCCACAATGGCGTCTTCCAAAGTCATGTTGTCGACATAGGCATACGAGCCGGGCTTCGCAATAGGACCATAAATGTGGTAAACGCGAGTTCTGTTGATTTCCTCTTCGGACGATATAACCAGTGAGTCCTCGTTTTCCAGGATGACGTCAGGAGCATTATCGCTCATGATGCCTGCAAGGTCGATGCTCATCGCTTTACGTGTTCGATTCTCGTTCATGCGGAAGAGGACGACAAGGTTGGTGTAGGCATTTTCCAATACACCACCAGCTTTCTCTACAAGGGTGCGAACGCTGTTGCATTCGTTGGAGATGGAATAGTGTCCGGGATAGAAGACAGCACCACTGACTTCAACCATGTTCTTGTATCGGTCGATGATTTCCCTGACGTTAACACTATCTCCATCTTGGACGACGAAGGATGCGAAGTCCCATTCCTCGACTGTGTGTACGGTCAGACCTTCGTTGGTCTTGCGTTCGACGCTGATAGTGCTTTTGTTGGCTTCGCTCTTGAAACCTCCAGAATAATCCAGCAAGGACTTCAGCGTTTCGCCTTCCTTCATTTCGTAGAACATAGGTCGTTTGATGGCACCACTGACGTTGACGAGGGCATCGTAGGCACCCACGATGATGGCGTC
>JAGCFN010000153.1 GCA_017650085.1 Bacteroidaceae bacterium
ATGATTTAAGCATTTAAGCAAATTAAGCAACGAAATTTGAGAGAAATGCGTCGACTATATATTATTATATAAATAAGTAATTATTTCCTTAAATATATAATATTGCAGAACCGCCTTTGGCTCTTTAAGCAATGTTTAACTTGCTTAAAATGCTTAACCTTCCTTCTTGCTTGAAAATCGACGACATGCGCGCGTCCAATGCGTGTTTAAGCAAATAAGCAAAATAAACATGCTTAAAAAAGAGGCGAAATGGGTGTAAAACAATCCTCACTGCAAGGGACGATGGCCAACGACTAACGTGACGATGCCCGATGACACACGTGACGATTGCAAATGACACGTGCCAAAATGGCGATTTACCCTGCCTATGTTTGGGGTTTGTCCGTCAAAAGTGAGGTGCGATTCCACCCAAAACGACACTATAAATGAAATTTCATCAAAAAAAAACATAATTTTTCTCTTTTCTCTTTTCACTTTTCATTTTTCTTCTTACCTTTGCAACACTTTTCGACAAAAACAAACATAATTACATAAAAATCAAACCAATATGACAAAGATTGAATTAGTAAAGCTGGTTGCCGAAAGAACCGGCATCGACCAACCCACAGCATTGGCTGCAGTGGAAGGCGTCATCGACGTGCTCAAGGAATCACTCATCAACAAGGAGAGCGTTTACATTCGCGGCTGGGGCACTTGGACACTCAAGCATCGTGCAAAGAAGACTGCCCGCAACATCACAAAGAAT
Organism: Bacteroidaceae bacterium; assembly: GCA_017650085.1. Lineage (GTDB taxonomy): Bacteria > Bacteroidota > Bacteroidia > Bacteroidales > Bacteroidaceae > Physcousia. The sequence continues at coordinate 746 of JAGCFN010000153.1, forward strand.
ACTACAATCGTCATCCCCGCTCACGACATTCCATACTTCAAGCCCTGCAAGGACTTCATGGAAGCCGTAGCTAAGGCATAAAGACAACCCCTTCTAAATCTCCCCGAGGGGAGACTTTCCTGAAGCTTCCCCTCTTGGCGGGAAGCTTTTTTTGTTTATTCTAGATAATGTATTGAGTTATGAAAACGAAACTCATCATAAGCAGCTTGTTCGCGTTCTGTCTTTCCGCGTTTGGCGACATAATCGACTACGTCAACCCCATCATTGGCACGAACGGCATGGGGCACACGTTCCCAGGAGCCTGTGCGCCTTTCGGCATTGTTCAGCTCTCTCCGGAAACCGACACCATCCCCCACAATGTGGACGGTCGCTATCAGGGCAAAGTCTATGAGTACTGCGCTGGCTATCAGCACAAGGACAAGACCATTGTAGGCTTCTCCCACACGCACCTATCCGGTACTGGCCACTCCGATCTGGGAGACATCCTCATCATGCCCACTACGGGCAGAATCCGTACGAATCCCGGCACGGCAGACAACCCGGAAGGAGGCTATCGCTCTCGCTTCTCACACGACACGGAAAAGTGTTCGCCCGGCTACTACGAAGTCAAGCTCGATGATTACAATATTCTGGCCCAACTCACTGCGACACAACGCGTTGGCGTGCATCAGTACACTTTTCCGACGGAAGATGCCCAGTTCATCCTCGACCTAGGTCACGGCATTTACAATTACGACGGCAAGACGCTTTGGTCGTATCTTCGCGTGGAAAATGACACGCTGCTGACGGGCTATCGCATCACGAACGGCTGGGCCCGGCAGAACTACACCTACTTCGCCATTTCGCTTTCACAACCCATTCAGAACTATGGCTACAGGGACGAGCAACGGATGAAGTACTCTGGTTTCTGGCGCAAGAACGACATCCACCACAATTTCCCAGACATGGCAGGTCGTGAGATTGCAGCCTACTTCCAACTCAAGTTACCCGCAAGCCATCAGCTTACCATCAAGGTAGCGCTCTCCGCAGTCAGCCAGAGCGGTGCCATTGCCAACCTCAGAGCCGAGGCAGCAGGTCTCTCTTTCGAACAGATAAAGGCCAACGCAATCCAGCAATGGACGAAGGAACTGACAGGCCTCGAGATAGAGGGAACAGACGACCAGAAGGCACTCTTCTACACTTCGCTCTACCACACCATGATAAACCCCAGCGTCTATATGGATGTTGACGGAAAGTATCGCGGCAACGACATGGAAATCCACGAGGCGAAGAACTTCACGAACTACACCATCTTCTCGCTTTGGGACACCTATCGCGCTGAGCATCCGCTGCTTAACCTCATCAAACCGAAGCAGGGACAGGACATGGCAGAAAGCATGATTCGCATCCAGCAACAGAGCGCACTCCACCTCTTGCCTGTATGGTACTTGATGGCCAACGAAGGCTGGTGTATGAGCGGATACCATTCGGTTGCCGTCCTCTCCGACGTCGCAAAGAAACTCGGCATAAAGGACAAGAAGGCCATGCTCGAAGCTATGAAAGCTACTGCCACCTCCAAGTGGATGGAAGGCTTGACAGACTACATTCAATACGGCTATGTTCCCTACGACCGTTGTGGCACAAGCGCATCGAACACCCTGGAATATGCCTATGACGACTGGACCATCTATCAGGCAGCTCTCGATGCCGGAGACACAGAAATGGCCGAAACCTTCAAGAAGCGCGCCATGAACTACAAGAATGTCTTCAATCCCGCTCTGGGACTTGCTTGCCCGAAGTACAAGGACGGCTCGTGGAAGAAGAACTTCTCACCTCTCCAGACCTATGGCGAAGGCTTTATCGAAGGCAATAGCGCCAACTATTCGTTCCACGTTCCTCACGATGTAAAGGGAATGATTGAATGTTTTGGCGGCGACAAGAAGTTCATCGAGCGCCTCGACAACCTCTTTGCAGAACCCCTCGACAAGAAGTATTATGAGGACAACGAAGACATCGAGGAAGAATGTCTCCTTGGTGGCTATGTTCACGGAAACGAGCCCAGCCATCATGTCCCCTATCTATATGCTTGGACTTCTCAGCCATGGAAGGCTCAATACTGGCTTCGCGAAATCATGAACCGCATGTATGTCAACAACATAGACGGCCTGCACGGCAACGACGACTGCGGACAGATGTCGGCTTGGTACATCTTCACGGCAATGGGCTTCTATCCCGTTTGTCCTGGAAGCGACCAGTATGTGCTTGGAGCGCCCTACGTTCCCAGTTGCAAACTGAGTTTGCCGAACGGAAAGCAATTTTTCATCAAGGCTCCAGGAGTCAGCGACAAGAACCGTTATGTCAAGGAAGTCAGATTGAACGGCAAGCCCTACGACAAGCTTTACATCACCCACAAAGACATCATGGCTGGTGGTGTTCTCAGTTTCAAAATGGGAAGTACGCCAAACAAGAAGCGCTGCATCAAGACCGGCAAACCTTATTCACTCTCGGATTAAACTTTTTTCATGTGCGCGTGTCAAATACATATAAACCCTCTTTGACATGAAAAAGAACGACAAGCAACAACATGAGATGAATCGCCGACAATTTTTGGAGCGATTAGGTTTTGGTTCGGCAACGGCATTATCATTGATTTCTCTGGGAAGCCTGCAAGTGATAGGTTCGCCTCGTACAATAGCGAATGCTCTTGGCGATGATGCTCCCGAGTCTTTGAAGATGACGTATCGCGTTCAGAACGGAACAGGAGAAAAGATTTCGCTACTTGGCTTTGGCATGATGCGTTTGCCTCGCGAACAGGAACAGGTAAACGAGCTGGTCGATTATGCACTTGCCCATGGCGTGAACTACTTCGACACAGCTCCCATCTATGGTGGCGGAAACAACGAGATAGCAACTGGAAATGCCCTGAGCCGTCATCCCCGCGACAAATATTATGTTGCCACGAAGATGTCCAACCAGAACGAAGGTTTGTGGCCCTTCGAGAAGTCGAAGGAGATGTACGAGAACTCGTTCCGCAAGTTACAGGTGGATTACATCGACTACTACCTGTTGCACAGCGTTGGTGGCGGTGGAATAGACAACCTCAAGGCACGTTTCATTGATAATGGGCTGCTGGATTTCCTTCTGGAAGAGCGTAAGGCAGGACGTATCCGTCACCTTGGTTTCAGCTATCATGGTGATGTGAAAGTGTTCGATTGGCTGCTCGACAACAACGACAAATATCATTGGGATTTCGTTCAGATCCAGATGAATTACCTCGACTGGACGCATGCACAAAGACGTGGAAGGCGCGGTCGTGGCGATGCAAATGCCGAGTATCTCTATGGAAGGCTCGAGAAGTTGGGCATCCAAGCTGTCATTATGGAACCGCTTAGAGGTGGAGGACTCTCAAATGTGCAAGACGATGTACGCGAACAGCTTGCCCGTGCACGCAAAGACGACACGCCAGCTCGTTGGGGTTTCCGTTGGGTAGGTTCGAAGCCAAATGTGCTGACAGCATTGAGCGGCATGAATCGCATGGAACACCTCAAGGAGAACTTGGAAACGTTCTCGCCTCTTGACCCCTGCACAAATGTTGAGAACGAACTTTTGGAACGCATTGCAGACAAGATGTCGGGCATGCCGACCATCGGTTGCACCACTTGTGCCTACTGTATGCCTTGCAAGCATGGCGTCGACATTCCTGGCAATTTCGCCTTCTACAATAAGGCTGTCGTGGATGGACGCCTGCCTCTTCCTGATGCATCCGCTGCCGATTTCGAAGAAAAGCGTCAGGCTTACCTCACAGCATATCAGGCTGCAATCCCTAGCAAGGCTCGTGCAAACAGATGCCAGGACTGCGGAGAATGCTTGCCGAAGTGTCCTCAAGAACTTCCCATCCCAACGCATCTGAGCAGACTCGTTGAGATGACAAGGAAGAAACAAGCCTAAAGAACGAATAAAAGAAAGAAATAAAAGATGAAAAAGACAATATTGAAAACCTTTGCTCTTCTCGGAGCATTCTTCTTTCTGACAAGTCAAACCGCGACTGAACCTATTGTGACAAAGCAGAAAGACGTTACCATCATCAACACCACAACCCTTGCAACTGACATTGAAGGTTATGTCAGCACAACACCGGTCAAGGTCTACATTAAAGCCGGCAAAGTGCTGAAAGTGGAAGCGCTCGAGAACGAAGAGACACCCAAGTACTTCGACATGGTTGTGAAAGGCTTATTGAAGAAATGGAACGGACTGCCAGTCAAGACAGCAGAGAAGAGCAAAGTTGATGTCGTAACAGGAGCAACTGTTTCATCCGAAGCAGTTATCGAGAATGTTCGACGTGGCATTGCTTACTACAACTACTCGAGCAAGAAGTAACCGAAAACAGGATAACATTTAGGGAAGGTAGGGATGCAACACCAGTTTGCATTCCTACTTTTTATTTGTGCAGTTCGAAAGGTAGAGTTTCCGAGTGCCAAGGAAGAGCAGCAATTGTCCCGCATAATATGGAATCATGATGCATTGATGGGCATGCGGAACGCGCTCAACAAACAAGTTAATGCCTATAATGAAGTCTGAAACGACAAACAAAACGGAACCCAGAATCAGACAAACGTTTTTGTGTTGCATGGCAGAATAGCACATTCCCAGCAACAATATGGCATAAACTGCTATTCCATAGGCAATGACGCTCTCTTCGACTCGAGGAAATATCCAGCACATCGTCAATCCATACACGACTGCAACAAGTCCGAAAAGGGTTATCTTGACGGATTTAGGCCATGTCGGTTTGGGCGGGAACAACAGACTGAACATTATAATATATGTGATTTGTGCGATTGCGAAGAAACCTATTTGCGGAATAAGCTCGTTCTTCCACCCCATCACATCGCCCAGGAAAGAGAAGAAAAGTGCTGCCGTCAACGCCCAATACCTTTGAAACAAGGCACAAATCGACAGCCAAAGCAGGGGGAATATCATTCGTGCAGGAAAATGCAAAGGTACGAAGTCCAAGGCTGCAAGAACGACAAAAACTATGATAACGAGGGGAATATGGCTTTTACGCAACATCTTGAGCGATAGACGGGGCTCGAACCCGCGACCTTTGGCTTGGGAAGCCAAAGCTCTACCAACTGAGCTACTATCGCATTCATTCTTTCTGCAAAGGTACGAAAAAATAGTTAATAGATGATAAAATATTGATAAAAATCATTCATTGTATGAAGAAAAAGTCTATCTTTGTACCTAAAAGAAGTGACTTGACACACATACATTCTCATATTATTAACTAAAAACGATTACAATTATGAAGAAGAAATTCATTTGCGCCGTTTGTGGATATATCTATGAAGGCGATGCAGCTCCCGAGCAATGCCCCATCTGTAAGGCTCCAGCTTCGAAGTTCAGCGAGTTGAAGGACGATGCCGACATGACCTACGCTACCGTTCACAAGATTGGTGACGGCAAGCCCGAAGGCGTTTCCGAGGAGATGATTCAGGACCTCCGCAACCACTTCAACGGAGAATGTGGCGAGGTTGGCATGTATCTGGCAATGGCTCGACAGGCTGATCGCGAAGGCTATCCCGAAATTGCTGAGGCTTTCAAGCGCTATGCATTTGAAGAGGCTGACCACGCAAGCCGTTTCGCAGAGCTGCTTGGCGAATGTGTTTGGGACACGAAGACTAACTTGGAGAAGCGTGCTGCTGCCGAGGCTGGTGCTTGCGAAGACAAGTTCCGCATCGCCAAGAACGCTAAAGCTGCAGGTTTCGACGCCATTCACGACACAGTTCACGAGATGGCAAAGGACGAAGCCCGTCATGGCGCAGGTTTCGCAGGCTTGCTGAAGCGTTATTTCGGCAAGTAAAGATTTAGAGAATCTGCTGAAAGACAACTACAGACTGCCATCCTTTGGGACTATTCAACCAATCCTGAAGGGTGGCGGTCTCTTGATATCCGCACTTCTTGAAAAGCCCTACTGAAGCCTTGTTGCTCTTTGGAACGAGTGCGTAAAGCTGATGAATGCCAAGATGATTCGAGACATAACCTGCGAGCAGACGTAGGGCTTCTGTTGCCAAACCTTGCCGCTGCTTTTCCGGAACAACTACAATCCCCACTTCGGCACGATGATGCTGAGGGTCGTACTTCTGCAAATCGACAAAACCGACACTGTTTCCGTCGGCAGTCTCAAGAACGAGACGAAGCTGGCGGTCGTGGAAAAAGTCATTTGTACTCTCGGCGATATATTGCTTGAGGGCATAGTGCGAGAAAGGTACGGAAGCCTGTCCGAACTGCCACAACTCGGTATCGTTCTCAACGAGATACATCAAGTCGAGGTCCTCGGGCTCTACAGCTCTCAGTTTCAGCTTGTTACTCTTTAGCATTTCGTTTGATGTCTATCAAGGGGAACACTAGGGCGATAGCCAAAATGCCAAGTCCGTAGAGCTGCGAAGTGTTGTCGTACTTGAAGTAGAGAAACAGGACGAAAAGTGCCGCAAGCGCGATGGCTGCCAAACGGATGTAGGCATTTACCTTCCTGTAACGAATGGCGAGAAATGCTGCAAGCAGGATGCAAGCTGCACAAATCAGGGTAAGAATGTAGGTTATCATAGAGTCGTTTTTAGATGTGACGTGGTTAAATAGAAAAGTTCATGTGTGACGTTTGCGATTTACTAGTGTGACGATTGCATTTTACTAGTGTTACGTTTGCATTTGAATAGTGTTACGTTTGCATTTGAATAGTGTGACGTTTGCATTTGAATAGTGTGACGTTTATTGCCCAAACGGGATACGTCCTGCAAGAGCCCTGCCGAGAGTCACTTCGTCGGTATATTGCAACTCATCGTTTTGCGCGATTCCTCGAGCTATGACGGTCACTTTCACATCAGTTTCTTCCAGTTTCCGATAGATATAATAGTTTGTGGTATCGCCTTCCATCGTGGGACTGAGAGCAAGGATGACTTCCTCCACCCCACCCTTTTTGACGCGCTCCACTAGACTTTCAATCTGCAAATCGCTCGGACCGATGCCATCCATAGGACTGATAACGCCGCCAAGTACGTGATAGAGGCCACGGTACTGCATCGTGTTCTCGATAGCCATCACGTCCTGAACGTTCTCCACTACGCAGACCAGACTGGCGTCTCGAGACGGATTGCTGCAGATTTCGCATCGTTCATCATCGCAGATATTGTAGCAGACCTTGCAATAATGCACTCCTCGACGCATTTCAACCAAACTTTCGGCCAACGCCTCCACCCTTTCTTCATCCTGTCGAAGCAAATGAAGAGCCAGGCGAAGAGCCGTCTTGCTGCCTATTCCTGGCAAACGGTTGATTTCCATTACGGCTTTCTCAAGAAGCTGTGAAGAGTAATGTGACTGCAACATCTTTACAGAACGCCTTTACTTGATGGGAGTTGGAAATGTGTTACATCTCTGTGGACAGCCATTCTAAGGCTGCGGGCAAAGGCTTTGAAGATGCCTTCTATCTTGTGATGCTCATTCTCGCCTTCTGCCTTGATATTCAGATTCATAGCGGCGCTGTCGGACAGACTCTTGAAGAAGTGCAGGAACATTTCCGTAGGCATCTCTCCGACTTTCTCGCGATGGAACTCGGCATCCCATACCAACCAAGGCCTTCCGCCAAAGTCGATGGCAACCTGGCAAAGGCAATCATCCATCGGAAGGCAGTAGCCGTAACGCTCTATGCCACGCTTGTCGCCCAAAGCTTTGCGGATACATTCGCCCAAGGCAAGTGCTACGTCTTCGATGGTGTGATGCTCATCCACCTCAAGGTCGCCTTTGCAACGGATGTAAAGGTCTGTCATTCCGTGCTTTGCGATCTGTTCGAGCATGTGGTCGAAGAAGCCAAGGCCTGTCTGGATGTCGCTCTTTCCGTTGCCATCGAGACACACCGTCACCTCTATATCCGTTTCTTTCGTGGTACGCTTCACGCTTGCAGTACGTTCTCCAGCAAAGAGAAGTTCCGCAATCTTCTGCCAGTCAAGGTCTTCGGAGAGTATGAGACTGCGGCAACCAAGGTGTTCCGCAAGCTTGGCATCCGTTTCTCTGTCGCCGATGACGAAACTTCCAGCCAAGTCATAATCCTCAGTCATGTAAGCAGTTAGCATGCCTGTTCCGGGCTTGCGAGTCGGCAGGTTATCCTTCGGAAAACTCCTGTCGATATGAATTGCGTCGAAGCAGATGCCCTCACCTTTCAGTATGTCAAGCATCAGGTTTTGTGTCGGCCAGAATGTATCTTCGGGATAGCTGTCCGTACCAAGCCCGTCCTGATTGCTCACCATAACGAAAAGGAAATCAGTATGTTGGCGAAGGAAACGGAGAGCACTGATGACTCCAGGCACGAAGCTGAACTTCTCGAAGCTGTCAATCTGCTCGTCGGATGGCTCGCGAAGTATTGTGCCGTCTCGATCGATAAAAAGAATTCGCTGTTTCATGATTTGAGGCTATTTGAAGAAGCGCAAGGCTCCAAGCAATTCGTTGTTTTCCTGTCGCGTTCCTATCGTGATGCGAAGGCAGTCTTTGCAAAGCTGAACACGCGTTCTGTTGCGCACAACTATGCCTTGCTCAATGAGATAGCGATAGATGGCGTTGGCATCGGTAACCCTGACAAGCACAAAATTGGCATCAGTCGGGAAGACTTTCAGCACGATGGGAAGTTCCGCCAAAGCCGGCAAAACATGTTCCCGTTCGCGTCTGATCTGTGCAAGCCAACCGTCTATCGCAGCAAAGTCGCCAAGCAAATCCAATGCCTTCTCCTGAGTCAGCAAGTTGACATTGTAGGGATACTTGACCTTGTTGAACAAGCCGATAATCTCTTCGCTGGCAAACGCCATTCCAAGTCGGATAGCAGCGGAAGCCCAAGCTTTGCTGAAGGTGTTGAGAACGATGAGATTCGGGTAATTGTCGAGCAAACTGCGGAACGGCTGATTTGCCGAGAAGTCGCAATATGCCTCGTCCACCACCACGATTCCTTCGAACCCGACCAACACTTTGTGAATGGTTTCGCGAGGGAAATCGTTGCCTGTCGGATTGTTAGGAGAGCAAATCCAAACAACCTTCGTGTTGGCATCACAAGCATCAAGTAAAGCTTTAGTATCGAATTGCCAATCCTCTGACAATTGGACACTTCTATACTCAACATCATTGATGTCGGCACAAACCTTATACATGCCGTAAGTGGGGGCAATCGCAACGACATTGTCCACCTTGGGATTGCAGAAAATACGATAGACGAGATCGATGGCTTCATCGCTTCCGTTGCCAAGGAATATCTGCGAGGGACGCACTCCTTTCAGAGGAGCGAGGCGCTCTTTCAGTTTCTCCTGAAGCGGATCGGGATAGCGATTGATGGGGTCATTATAGGGATTCTCGTTCGCATCAAGAAAGACGTGAGCATCCATACCCTTGAATTCGTCGCGGGCACAACTGTAAGGTTCGAGTGCCCAAATGTTAGGGCGAACTAATGATTCCAGAGTCTTCATAGGCTTTCCTTTCTCAAAGTCATTGCGTTCTTGTGTGCATCCAGTCCTTCCGCTTCGGCCATCAGCTCTACAGCCTTACCAATAGACCTAATACCTTCTGGCTGAATGTGTTGGAAGGTTATTTTACGGCAGAAACTGTCGAGGTTCACGCCACTATAAGCGACTGCATAGCCGTTTGTGGGCAAAGTGTGGTTCGTACCGCTAGCATAGTCTCCGGCACTCTCAGGCGTGAGCGAACCGAGGAAGACACTGCCGGCATTGACGACCTTCTCCGCAAGTTCCATATAGTTCGAAGTCTCGATGATGAGGTGCTCCGGAGCATAACGATTGGTGATTTCCATCATCTCGTCGTCATCACGAACCACTATTGTTTTGCTGTATTCAAGGGCTTTTGCGGCGATTTCCTTTCTTGACAAGAGTGCAAGCTGACGCTCCACTTCGACTTCTACCTTTTGAGCCGTCTCTTCGCTCTTGCAGACGAGGAGAACTTGACTGTCAACGCCGTGCTCTGCTTGGCTGAGAAGATCGGCTGCAACGAAACTGACATTGCTCGTCTCGTCTGCCAGAACCTCCACTTCACTGGGACCTGCAGGCATATCGATGGCAACGTCGTGCAAACTTACCTGCTGCTTGGCGCACATCACAAACTGATTGCCAGGACCGAATATCTTATAGACTTTGGGGACGCTTTCCGTGCCGTAAGCCATCGCACCTATCGCTTGGACACCGCCAATCTTGTAGATTCTGCTGACGCCAGCAATTCTGGCAGCCACGAGTATGGCCGGATTGACGCTTCCGTCTCTGGCGGGAGGCGTGCAAAGCACGATATCCCGACAACCTGCTATCTTGGCCGGAATGGCAAGCATCAGCACTGTGCTGAACAGAGGAGCCGTGCCACCCGGGATGTAGAGCCCAACCTTTTCTATCGCTACGGACTTTTGCCAGCACTCCACACCTTCCACCACTTTGACATGTTCGCCTTCGAAGCGCTGCGCTGCATGGAAGCGTTCAATGTTCTGATGCGCTATGCGGATGGCTTCCTTCAGTTCTTCGCTGACCAGAGTCTCTGCCTCCAGCATTTCCGTCTCGCTGACAGCCAAATTGTTGAGGCAAACCTTGTCGAAGCGTTCCTCGTATTCCTTGACGGCAGCATCTCCGCGCTCTCGAACATCCTGCAATACCGCAGAAACCGTTGCACCCAGTTCCGAAGCATCGCGAACAGGGCGTTTCAGGAGCGCATCAAGTTCCTCTTTAGCCGGATAAATGTATGTTTTCATTACGGTATCATCTTTTCGATAGGCACAACAAGGATGCCTTCCGCTCCCAGTTGCTTCAGTTCGCGAATGATTTCCCAGAAGCGTTTCTCCTCGATGACCGTGTGAACGCTGCTCCACCCCTCTGTTGCAAGAGGCATTACGGTGGGGCTCTTCGCGCCTGGAAGGACAGCCACCACGTCCTTGACGCGATCTGTCGGGACATTCATCAGGACGTACTTCTTGTCCTCGGCAGCCTTGACGGCTTCGATGCGGAACAGGAGTTCGTCGAGCACAGCTTGCTTCTCGTCGTCAAGATTCTTGTTTGCAATGAGAATGGCTTCGCTCTGCATCACGGTTTCCACTTCGACCAGATTGTTGCTGACAAGTGTCGAGCCACTGCTGACAATGTCGAAAATGGCATCCGCGAGACCGATGCCAGGACTGATCTCAACGCTGCCGGTAATGACGTGAACGCCTGCGGCAATGCGGTTCTTCTGCAGGAAGCGGCGCAGAATGGCAGGATAGGAAGTGGCAATCTTCTTGCCTTCGAACCACTTCAAACCATAATAGCCACAACCTTTGGGAACGGCGAGGGAGAGACGGCACTTGCTGAAACCGAGCGGACGCACCACTTTCGCATCCTCTGCCCGTTCTTCGAACTCGTTCTGTCCCACAATTCCGAGGTCGGCCACACCGCTAGCCACGCTTTGTGGAATGTCGTCGTCTCGCAGATAAAGCACCTCGATCGGGAAGTTGCTGCTCTGCACTAAAAGCGTGCGTTTGCTGCTGCTGATCTTGATGCCTGCCTCCGCGAGCAAACCGATTGTATCTTCGAAGAGACGTCCCTTCGACTGAACTGCTATTCTCAACATATCTTTTCTTACCTTATTATATATTTCTTCTTTCGCGCTGCAAAGGTACGAATAAGCGAGCGAAATACAAAGGAAAACAAGGTTTTTCTTTTGTTTCAGAGCGAAAAGGAATTATGTGATAACAAAGCAAGTTTGCAGGAGATTTCGGCAGGGTAAAATTCATAGAATTTTAACGGCTCGTTTTAAGGCGCCGTAGAGCGCAAGTTTTTGCCTCGGTGGTATAAATGTACGTCGGAGACATTTGAGGCGATTCTGGGGTAAATTAGAGGGGTTTTTCGGGGGTTCTGGATTTCGTGCCGAGACAGGCAATTCTTCCTGGCATTAAAAAGAGTCGATTTTTCGCATTTTCAACAAAAGCAACAAAAGCAACAAAAGCAACACCTGTTTTTGAGAGAAAAGGTCCGGCTATA
>JAGCFN010000154.1 GCA_017650085.1 Bacteroidaceae bacterium
CCGCTCTCCGCCAAAGCCTTCGCCAGGGAAAGATGCCCTTCGTGAATGGGGTTGAAACTGCCTCCATATATGCCCGTTACAAGTCGCTCTGAATTAGTCATTTAGGGTAAAGTGAAAATGTGGCGTGTTATGATGGCAAACGTATAGTGTTATGATTGCGATTGTATAGTGCGACGATTGCAATCGTATAGTGTTATGTTTGTGAATTACCTTGCAGGAATTCATTCAGCAAGGCAACTGCCTCCTGTTTTGCGACATTCAGGTCATCATTAATCAGGATGCGATCGAACTGCGGAGCAAACGTCATTTCATACTCCGCTTTGGCCAATCTTTGTTCAATTTGCGCCATTTCATCGGTATTTCTGCGTATCAAGCGCTCTCGCAAAACTTCAATTGAAGGAGGCTGAATGAAGACACTCAAGGCATCCTCACCATAATACTTCTTTATATTTATGCCGCCCTTCACATCGACATCGAACACCACATTCATGCCCGCAGCCAGTTTCTCCTCGACTTGCGACTTGAGTGTTCCATAAAAACGACCTTCATAAACCTCCTCATACTCGAGGAAATCGTCGTTCTCAATATGGCTGCGGAACTCTTCTGGCGAAAGGAAATAGTAGTCCACACCATTCTCTTCCTTGCCTCTCGGCGGCCTGCTGGTGGCACTTACGCTGAAAGCGAGCTTGAACTCAGGATGCTCCTTCATCAGGAAATTCACGATTGTGCTTTTCCCAGAACCGCTTGGAGCTGAAACGATTAGAAGCCTTCCCATGTTATAATATGTTTAATACTTGTTCCTTAATCTGTTCAAGTTCGTCCTTCATCTTGACCACGATGTTTTGCATCTCTGCCAAGTTGCTTTTGCTACCCGTTGTATTTATCTCACGACCCATCTCTTGAGCGATGAAACCGAGCTTTTTTCCTTGTCCATGACCCTCTTCCATCGTCTTGCGGAAGTACTCCAGATGATTCGCGAGACGCTGCTTTTCCTCGTTTATATCCAGCTTCTCGATGTAGTAAATCATCTCTTGCTCGAGTCTGTTCTTGTCGTACTGAACATCTGGAATAGCGGCCAATCCTTCGATAATCCTTTGACGAATCTTCTCCACTCTTTGCTTCTCGAAGGGCTCGATGCTGGCAAGAAGGGCTGCGATATTGTCCAGCTTCTCCTCGAACTTATGCTGCAAAGCCTCACCTTCCTGACGACGGAATGCAACAAGCTGATCGATAGCACTTTGCACAATATTTCTAGCCACAACCCACTCTTCTTCAGAGAGTTCCTGCTGGGCTTCGTTTCGAGAAAGGACATCTGGCATCCGAATGATGGTGGGCCAGTAGTCGTCAGGCTCAGGAATGTCGTATTTCTTCGAAATCTCCTGCATTTGACGGCGATAAGCAGCCACCAAGTCGCCATTGATGGGACAGGCATTCGCCTGGTCTTGTTGCTCAATCCAAAGGTTGAACTCCACTTTGCCTCGCTCTACAATTTGAGTAATCATAGCACGTATCTCCATTTCCTTCTCGCGATAGATGGAGGAGACGCGTGTCGAAAGGTCGAGCGCCTTGCTATTGAGTGACTTTACCTCTGCTGTAATCTTCTTTCCTTGGAATTCGGCCGAGGCTTTGCCGTATCCAGTCATCGATAGTATCATCTTTGTAATCAATTTCGTGCAAAGGTACGAAAAAGCAAGCAAAAAACCAAATTAATTTGAGTCTTTTCAAACTTAAGGCACAATATAAATGCGAAAGTAATTGATTGTTTTTTTATGTCCTCACATTTTTGTACCTTTGCAGCATGAAAAAGACTAATGGATTATTGCTGGTGTTGTTGCTTCTGTCCTGCTTTGCCTGCGAAAACGGAGACACGCTTACCCACGAAGAGCTGCGACTGCAGAAGATAGCACTAATGGACTCCGCTTTCTCGAGCTACGTAAGGCTCGACTCCATCGAAGGCTACGACCTTCTTGCAGAACTCACAGCCGAGGCGTGGATGCTTGTAGATGACTCTACTGGATTCATCATCAGTCAGAAAAATGCTGACAAAAAGCTCTTCATCGCCTCCATCACGAAGATGATGACCTGTTTGTTGGCCCTCGAAAACGGGAATCTGTCTGACACAATATCCATTACAGACAGTGCTTGTGTTGTCAGGGACTCGTGGGTAAGGCCTGGTGACGGCTACCGATTGGACGACCTCATCTACGAGATGATGCTGATGAGCGATAATAATGCGGCTTATGCAGTAGCGAACCATATTGGGGGCGACACGCTGACTTTCTACGAGATGATGAATCAAAAGGCTTTGTATCTGGGGATGGACAGCACACATTTTGCCAATCCTAATGGAATGCCAAACAATGACAATTACAGTTGTGCGAGCGATCTCATCAAGTTGTCAAGATATTGTATGTACGATAGCACTTTTGCAGAGATTGTAGGAACTGAAGAGAAAGACATTCCGCTGGTTGACGGACGACATCTGCCCTGCATGAACACCAATGTCTTGCTTACCACATACGAAGGGTGCAACGGCATCAAAACAGGCTATACCCGTCAAGCTGGTGGTTGCCTTGCTACTACTGCAACTTGCAATGGAACTACGCTCTATCTTGTGCTTCTGAACAGTCGTAGCAGGTCATCCAGATTCAAGGAATCGACGATTCTGCTCGATTACGGTTTTAACGCGATGAAGGCCTACTACGAAAAGGAATTAGGGACTAAAGATTAGGGATTTGAGCCTTTTAGGCTCGGAAAAACAAAAAAACTCTATCCTCTATTCCCTAATCTCTATTCTTTTTTGTATCTTTGCAGCGCGAAAATAAAGAAGAAGCAAAGAATGTCCTGCATCCTGCATATAGAAACAAGCACAAAAGCCTGTTCTGTGGCCCTGAGCGAGAATGGCCAGCTCATCTTCCACAAGGAAGACCTTGAGGGGCCAAACCACGCAGTCGTCTGTGGTGTTTTTGTGGATGAAGCCCTCTCCTTTGCAAACTCTCATGCCATTCCAGTCGATGCCGTTTCAGTAAGCGAAGGTCCTGGCAGTTATACAGGTTTGCGAATCGGAGTCTCGCTGGCAAAAGGCGTTTGCTATGGGCGCGACCTTCCTTTGCTGAGTGTGCCTACGCTCAAACTATTGTGCGTTCCAGTTCTTCTCGGCAAAGAGGAATTGCCAGAAGATGCACTCCTTATTCCAATGATAGATGCTCGTAGGATGGAGGTCTATAGTGCCGTCTATGACAGAGCCCTTCGCGAAGTCCGTCCTATTGAGGCAGATATCGTGGATGCAGACACTTACATGTCTTACCTCGAGGCACATCCAGTCTATTTCTTCGGCAATGGAGCTGAGAAGTGCAAAAGCGTCATTCAGCACAAAAACGCCCATTTCATCGATGGAATCATGCCGTTAGCAAAGTGGATGTTCCCTCTGGCAGAGCGTTCCCTCCACCTTGGAGAGAAGAGAGACGTAGCATACTTCGAGCCCTTTTATCTGAAGGAGTTCGTCGCCATAAAATCTAAAAACCTATTGTAAATGCAATACAACACACAAAGAGAACAGCTTGTAATGCCGGAATATGGTCGCGGCATTCAGATGATGGTCGATATGGCTATGCAAATAGAAGACCGCGAAGAACGTCAGCGCTGCGCCAATGCCATCGTAAAGATTATGTCGAACCTGTTGCCATCCACTGCCAGCAAGGAAGACAACGAACATCGTCTTTGGAATCATTTGGCACGCATCAGCCACTACAAGCTCGACATCGACTATCCTGTAAACATCGTTCCGCAAGAAGAGGTGCAGGCACATCCTGCTCCACTTCCCTATCCGATGAAGGACATCAAACGTCGCCACTACGGCTACCTCGTTGAACAAACGCTGGATTATGCCAAGACGGTAGAAGACAACGAGATGCGCCAATACATCACAGAATGCGTGGCCAACCAAATGAAGCAAGATCTCTTCATTTGGAACCGCGACTCGATGGATAATGTACTTGTGGCTCAAGATATCGAACGTTACACCAACGGCAAGCTCAACCTTGACCTCGACAACTTCACTTTCGAGGCTGTGGGAGAATCTCCACTGCAGCCTTCCGATGGTGGGAAGAAACGTAAAAGAAAGAAATAAGTATGTCATCATTCATCATAGAAGGCGGACACAGGTTGAAAGGCGAGATTGTGCCGCAAGGTGCAAAGAACGAAGCTCTGCAAGTGCTATGTGCCGTTCTGCTCACTAACGAGCCTGTCCACATCAAAAACATCCCTGACATTGTCGATGTAAAGAACCAGATAAAGCTTCTGGAAGATATGGGTGTGGAGGTGACAAAGCACGATGCTCACGACTACACATTCTTTGCCACCAGACTCGACGACCAATACCTATGCAGCGAGGCATACATAGAACGTTGCAGACAATTGCGAGGTAGCGTGATGATGCTTGGTCCGCTTTTGGCTCGTCGTGGAAAAGCAATTGTAGCAAAACCTGGTGGCGACCAAATCGGCAGAAGAAGACTCGACACACACTTCCACGGCATACAGAAGTTAGGTGGCCGCTTCACTTACGACGAAACACTACACCTCTATAATGTTGAAGCTGAAAGGCTTACAGGAGCCTATATGCTCTTGGATGAAGCTTCCGTAACTGGCACGGCGAACATCATTATGACAGCTGTTCTGGCTGAGGGCACAACAACTATCTACAATGCTGCTTGCGAACCATACATCCAGCAACTTTGTCGTATGCTTTGCCAGATGGGAGCACGCATCTCAGGCATTGGCAGCAATCTGCTCACCATAGAAGGCGTTGCGACTCTTCATGGCACAGAACACACCATCCTGCCCGATATGATTGAGGTCGGCTCTTTCATCGGAATGGCAGCTATGGTAGGTGATGGCGTTCGCATTCGCGACGTTGCTCCAGAGCATTTGGGCATCATCCCAAACACCTTCAGAAGATTGGGCATACGCATCGAGACGGATGGAGGAGACCTCTTCATTCCGAAGCAAGAGCATTACGAAATAGAGAGCTTCATAGATGGTTCGTTCATGACGCTTAGTGATGCTCCTTGGCCTGGCTTTACTCCTGACTTGTTGAGCGTTTTGCTTGTGGTCAGCACGCAAGCCAAAGGTTCTGTACTCATTCATCAGAAAATGTTCGAGAGCCGACTTTTCTTCGTCGACAAGCTTATTGATATGGGCGCACAAATCATCCTTTGCGATCCACACAGAGCAGTTGTGGTTGGGCACGACCACGAGCGACAACTTCATGCTGGACGCATGACAAGCCCAGACATTCGTGCAGGTATTGCCCTCCTCATTGCTGCCATGAGTGCTCAAGGCACAAGTCGCATCGACAACATTGGGCAGATAGACCGTGGTTACGAGAATATTGAAGGACGCCTCTGCGCGCTTGGTGCAAAGATAACGAGAGTGGAATGATCAGCGAACAGGACGTATATAAGATAGGACAAATCGGCAGGACGCATGGCATCAAGGGTGAGGTGACGTTCAACTTCACAGATGATGTGTGGGACAGGGCTGAGAGTGAATACGTTTTCCTTCGTGTTGAGGGCATTCTCGTGCCGTTCTTCCTTGAAGAATATCGCTTCAGAAGCGACTCGACAGCACTCCTGAAGTTCCTCGATTACGATTCTGCAAACGACGTTCAGTTCCTCATCGGATGCGAAGTTTTCTTCCCTCACGCCCTGACTCCAGAAGTGGGAGAGGACGACGAATACACCTGGCGATACTTTACAGGCTTCGAACTTTTCGACGAGATTGCAGGCCACATCGGCACTATCGACCGTGTGGACGACTCCACACAGAACGTCCTGTTCCAAGTAGGCGAACGTCTCATCCCTGCTGCTGAGGACTGGATAAAAGACATCAACCACAAAGAGCGGACCATCCTCATGTCGCTCCCTGAAGGATTACTTGACTTATGAAACGGAAAATCTGCATATTAGGCTCTACTGGCAGCATTGGCACACAGACCTTGCAAGTCATCGCTGAGCACCCTGACCTCTTTGAGGCGTACGTGCTGACTGCCAACACACAAGCCGACTTGCTCATCAAGCAGGCAAAGGACTTCAAGCCACAATGCGTCGTTATTGCAGACGAGAGCAAATACGACTATGTTTGTGAAGCTTTGAAGGACGAGCCTGTACAAGTTTATACTGGAGCTGATGCTCTCTGCCAAGTGGTGCAGATGGAGCCAGTCGATATCGTACTGACAGCCCTTGTGGGCTTCAGCGGACTGCGCCCCACCATCAGTGCCATCAAGGCAGGCAAACCCATCGCCCTTGCCAACAAGGAAACACTCGTCGTTGCTGGCGAACTCATCACCCAACTTTGCTTGGAGCACAAGGTGCCTTTGCTACCCGTCGATAGCGAGCACAGCGCCATTTTCCAAAGCCTCATGGGGGAAGAGAGCCCTATCGAGAAGATAATCCTGACGGCTAGTGGAGGCCCTTTCCGCACATTCTCGCTCGACCAATTAAAGAGTGTCACACCAGCCCAAGCCTTGAAGCATCCCAACTGGGACATGGGCGCAAAGATTACCATCGACAGTGCTTCGATGATGAACAAAGGCTTCGAGGTCATCGAGGCCCGCTGGTTGTTTGATGTCACGCCAGACAAAATACAGGTCGTGGTGCATCCTCAGAGCATTCTGCATAGTGCAGTCCAGTTCGAGGATGGCGCTGTGAAAGGACAACTCGGAATGCCAGATATGCGAGTTCCCATCCAATTGGCCCTCTCCTATCCTTATCGATTGAAGAGCAGCTTCCCTCGCATAGACTGGTGGAACCTCAAGGACCTTACCTTCGAAAAGCCAGACCCAGAGAAGTTCCGCTGTTTGCATATGGCTTACGAAGCGATTCGATTGGGCGGTAATGCAGCTTGCATCGTCAATGCCGCCAACGAAGTGGTGAACCTTGCCTTCCGTCAGGAACGCTGTGGCTTCCTCCAAATGGCGGACATCATCGAAAAGACATTAGGGAAAGTGCCACATCAAGAGAAGCCAACCCTACAAGATTACCTCGACTGCGACCGTGAGTCGCGCATCGTCGCAAATGAATTGATTTAACAAGATTATGGAAACAGTACTCATAAAAACCTTGCAGCTGCTTTGCTGCCTCAGTCTGCTGGTCGTTCTGCACGAAGGCGGCCACTTCGGCTTTGCCAAACTCTTTGGCGTGAAAGTCGAAAAGTTCTTCATGTTCTTCGACTACAAGTTCCACCTCTTCAGCACGAAGAGCAAGTGGTTCACTCGTCTTTTCCCCCACTTCAAGGACAACGAGACGGAATACGGCATCGGATGGATTCCCCTTGGCGGATACGTCAAGATTGCAGGCATGATAGACGAGAGCATGGACACAGAGCAGATGAAGCAACCTGCGCAACCCAACGAGTTCCGTTCGCAGAAGGTCTGGAAGCGCTTCCTCATCATGTTTGGTGGCGTGCTGATGAACCTCATCACGGCTTGGGTAATCTACAGCCTTGTCCTGCTTGCATGGGGACGTGACTACTACCCTATGACGAACATCGAACAGGGTTTCCAGTATAACGAGCAGGCTCACAACATCGGCTTTCAGGATGGCGACATTCCCATCCGCACAAACAAAGGCGAAATCAAGGAGTACAGCCTCGCTGTGATGCGCACCATCTCGAACGCCAAGACCGTCACCGTCTTGAGACAAGGCCAGGAGGTAGAACTGACGATGCCTGAAGAGGGACTCTCCATGCTGAAGATGATGCAGTCGCAGCCACAGTTCCTTCAACTTTTGGCTGAAGCATACATCGACTCTGTTGTACCTGGTTCTGTAGCGGACAAAGCAGGCATTGAGAAAGGTATGCGCCTGATGGCAGTCAACGGAAAAGACATCAGCACTTGGGCAGATTTCGACCACGAAGTGACGCTTCGTCGCGAAGACGTGCTCTCCTCGCCAGATTGTACGGCTCAGGACAGTATCAAGTGGCGCACACTCGACGCCGTCTTTGCCTCAGCAGAT
Source organism: Bacteroidaceae bacterium (assembly GCA_017650085.1). Lineage (GTDB taxonomy): Bacteria > Bacteroidota > Bacteroidia > Bacteroidales > Bacteroidaceae > Physcousia. The sequence goes on from JAGCFN010000154.1 coordinate 8,013, forward strand.
GGGACACGCATGGATACTGTCAGCCTGCAGCTCGACGAAAAATACATGATGGGCGTCACACGACACATTCCTGATTACAAGACGGTCCACCTCAGCTACAATCTGGCCAACTGCTTCCCAGCCGGCTTGAGCTATGGCTGGCGTGTGCTTAAGAGCTACGTCAACGACTTGAAATACGTTGCAAGTGCTGAGGGAGCAAAGAGCGTTGGCTCGTTCATCACCATTGGCAACATCTTCCCCTCCGCATGGAACTGGCAGCAGTTCTGGATGCTCACTGCCTTCATCAGCATCATCCTGGCCGTCATGAACATCCTGCCCATTCCTGGTCTCGATGGCGGCCACATCGTGCTCCTCTTCTACGAAGGCATTACAGGCCGTCAGCCCTCGGACAAAGCGATGGAATGGATAGAAAAGATAGGCATTTTCATCATCATCGCACTCATGGTGCTTGCCCTGAGCAATGATGTCCGCAACTTCATCCTACCCCTCTTCGGCTTATGAAAAAGTATCTTTTTCCTATCATAGTCGCCATCGCGTTTGCGAGTTGTACTAAGGAGACGCCTGAACAGCGTGCAGCCTTGATGTTGAGGGATGCCCGCTATGCCCTGCATCATCATCTCTATAACGAGGCACGCGACACCATTTTCTCGCTTCGCCGCAACTGCCCCACAGCCATCGAGGCTCGCCGCCAAGCCATCCTGCTGCTCGACAGCATCGAGATGAATGCCGCTGCCGACAGCCTCAAGCTGGTGACTGGCGAGGAATGGGAACGGCTCGACGTCAAGAGGCAGTTCTTCGAGCGCAAACTGCAAGAAGACATCAAAAAGCAGAAATGACCATACAGGAGGCCATACAGGAATACGATAACTTCAGGCAGCGCACTCGCCAGACGGATTCGCTCAGCCTCATCGACACCCCACTCCTGCATCGTATCGGAGAGACCGCCGATGCGATGGGGCTGGAGTGCTATGTCGTAGGCGGCTATGTGAGGGACATCATTCTGGAACGGCCTTCGAAGGACATCGACTGCCTAGTCGTTGGCGAGGGAGGTGGCATCCGTCTTGCTGGGGCCCTTGCAAAGGAGCTTGGCAGAGGCGCTCACGTCAGCATCTTCCGCAACTTTGGCACAGCACAACTCAAATGGCGAGATCAGGAGATTGAGTTCGTTGGTGCCCGTCGCGAGAGCTATCAGAGGGACAGCCGCAAGCCCATCGTGGAGGATGGCTCACTCGACGACGACCTGCATCGTCGCGACTTCACCATCAACGCCCTTGCCGTCTGCCTCAACAAAGAACGCTATGGCGAGCTTATCGACCTGTTCGACGGCTTGCTCGACCTGGAGGATGGCATCATCGCCACTCCACTCGACCCAGACATTACGTTCAGCGACGACCCCCTACGCATGATGCGCTGCATCCGTTTTGCCACACAACTGCGCTTCCAGATAGAGGAAGAGACAGCAGAAGCACTCCGTCGTAATGCTGAGCGCATCAAGATTATCTCGCAGGAGCGCATCATCGACGAACTGAACAAGATCATGATGGCACCCGTGCCCAGCATCGGCTTCATCGAACTGAGCCGAAGCGGACTGCTGCCCATCATCCTGCCGGAAGTGGCAGCTCTGGAAGGCGTCGAGTCGAGGAATGGACGCGCCCACAAGGATAACTTCTACCACACGCTCGAGGTGCTGGATAACGTGTGTCAGGAGCAAGAGGCTCCTCTTTTCCTTCGCTGGGCTGCCCTGCTGCACGACATAGGCAAGCCTCGCAGCAAGCGCTGGGACAACGTGGCAGGCTGGACGTTCCACAACCACAACTACATCGGGCAGAAGATGGTGGCGCCTCTGTTCCGCAGAATGAAGCTGCCGATGGACGAGCGCATGGCGTATGTCGAGAAACTCGTGGGGCTCCACATGCGACCCATCGCCATTGCCGACGAGGAGGTGACTGACAGCGCTGTCCGTCGTTTGCTCTTCGAGGCTGGAGAGGATATCGACGACCTGATGCGCCTCTGCGAAGCCGACATCACCAGCAAGAACCGCGAGAAGAAGCAGCGCTTCCTCCAGAACTTCCAACTCGTTCGCGAGAAGCTTGTCGACCTGCAGGCTCGCGACAACTACCGCACCTGGCACAACCCCATCACAGGCGAGGAAATCATGGAAACCTTCGGACTGCAGCCCTGCCGCGAAATCGGACTGCTCAAGCAAGCCGTCAAGGACGCCATTTGGGACTCACTGATCCCCAACGACCACGATGCCGCCTTCCAGTTCATGTTGGGGAAAGCCTCGGAGATGGGCCTCGAGCCTGTTGGGAAATAGGACAATACCACCCGTTTCGCATTTCAGAGTTTCGCCAGTGTTGTCGCCCACTTTCACACGTGTCGTTGGGCAACTTAACGTGTTACGATTGCGATTTACCTTGCCTGCGTTTTGAATCCCAAGAGCTTATTTTCGCAATTTGCTTGTGACTTCAATTTTTTTTCGTAACTTTGCACACAAAAGGAAGATAATAGGGCAATATGGAAGTTATTCAGAGTTTTACCATCGACCATACGAGACTGAAACCTGGCATCTACGTGTCGAGACAGGACAAGGGCTTCACCACATTCGACCTGCGCATCACAGAGCCCAACAAGGAGCCTGCCGTCGCTCCTGCCGCCATCCACAGCATAGAGCACCTGATGGCAACCTGGTTCCGCAACTCGCGAGTGAAAGATGATGTCGTGTACGTGGGTCCCATGGGATGCCTGACGGGAATGTACATCGTGATGACGGGAGACTATTCCGTACAGGACATGCGCGAGCTGACCATCCAATGCCTGGAATGGATGCTCACCCAGGAGAAAGTGCCAGCCACAGAGCCGGAAACATGCGGAAACTGTCTGCTCCACGACCTGCCCATGTGCAAGTGGGAGGCAAAGCGCTACCTCGACCGCCTCAGGAACGACTTCCACAGCGAGTATGCCAAACTCCAAGTGACACTGGACGACGGGAAAATCTTCGCTGACGCATAACAGAGCGCACAACAATAAGCCATGAGCCAAAGGAACATACAGATTCAGGAACAGACGCAAGGACAAGTGCAGGTGCAGCAACTGTTGCCCCAGCAGGTTCTGCTCGTCAGGCTGATGGAAATGCCTGTCGAGGCGCTGCAGCACCGTGTGGAACTGGAATGCATGGAGAACCCTTGGCTGGAAAGAAAGGAAGGCGAAGAGGAAACTCTCCCCCAAAGGGGAAGCGGAGATGGGGCTGATGACGCTTCCTTCGACTATCGCAGCGAAGACGACATCCCCGACTTCCTGACGGGTGCCAGCCACAGCAACAATGCCGCTGAGTTCATTGCCTACGACGACACGCTCTCCCTGACCGACCGCCTGCGCGAACAGATGGCGGATTTCGAACTGACGGACCATGAGGAGGAACTGATGGAGTACCTCATCGGCTCGCTCGACGAAGACGGACTGCTGAAGAGGTCACTCACCATCCTGGCCGACGAAGCGGAGATTTATCAAGGCATCAACACGAGTGCAGAGGAACTGGAGCACGTCCTCAAGGTCCTGCAACAGTTCGACCCGCCAGGCATCGGAGCACGTTCCCTGCAGGAATGTCTGCTCATTCAGGTTCGCAGAGACGAGAACAATCCACATCGCGAACTGCTCATCAAAGTGCTGGACAAGTACTTCGACGACTTCATCCACAAGCGCTGGCATCGGTTGGGACCCCGTCTGCACATCAATCAGGCACAGGTGGAACAGCTGCAACGCGAGATACTGAAACTCAATCCGCGTCCTGGAGGAACACTTGGAGCCAAGACCTCAGACCGTGCCCAGACCATACAACCCGACTTTCTGGTCGATACGGACGAGAATGGCACCATCACAGTAACCCTGAGCAACGGCAACCAACCCTCGCTCATCATCAGTCCGGATGCCAATGGCCAAGATGCCTTCGTCCGCCAGTATGTGGAACGCGGACAGATGTTCATCAACGCCCTGCAGCAACGCTCAGAGACGATGATGCGCACCATGCAGGCCATTGTCAGGCTGCAGAAACCCTTCTTCCAAACGGGCGACGAGACATTGCTGCGCCCCATGAAACTCGAGGATGTGGCAGAACAGACAGGCTACGACATCAGTACCATCAGTCGCGTCGCCAACAGCAAATACGTCGAAACCACCTTTGGCACCTACTCCCTGAAGTGGTTCTTCACACACAAAGCCACGCAGAACGACGAGGGCACAGACGTCACAGCACGACAGATAATGGCCGCCCTGCGAGGACACATCGAGAAAGAAGACAAACGCCAGCCGCTCAGCGACGAACGGCTGACACAACTCCTCCAGGCCGACGGCTTCAACATCGCCCGACGCACAGTCGCCAAATACAGGGAACAGATGGGCATCCCTGTTGCAAGAATGAGAAAATGAAACAGTCGATTCTCATAGCACGCATCCTCTCCACAGTCTTCCGACCGTCGTACTACCCCACTGTCGGAACATTCATCCTGTTGAGTTTCACCTACTTGAGTCTCTTCCCATGGACATTCAAGTTGTGGATTCTTGCGCTTGTCTATGGCTTCACTTTCTGTCTGCCCACATTGGGCGTCTACATCTATCGGAAACTTCACGGATGGAGCTCATTCGAGTTGCGCAAGCGTCACAAGCGGGCCATTCCCTACATCATCAACATCTGTTGCTATTTGTGCCTCATGCACATCTTCGCCGCCACCCACATGCCCCACTTCCTGATGGCCATTGTCGGCATTTCGCTCCTCATCCAATGCACGTGCATCATTATCAATATATGGTGGAAAGTCAGCATGCACTCGGCTGGAGCTGGTGGCGTCATTGGCGCGCTGATAGCCTATTCGGCCATCTTCGGCTTCAACCCCATCTGGTGGCTCTCGCTGGCCATTTTCGTCGCAGGTTGCGTCATGACCAGCCGCATGGTGCTTCGTCAGCACACCCTTGGTCAGGTCCTGGGCGGGACCCTCATCGGCATCGTTTGCGGCATCGTTGGAACAATACTAATGTAAAAGAATATGAAACCTATCGTAAGCATCATTATGGGCAGCACAAGCGACCTGCCCGTTATGGAGAAAGCAGCTAAGTTTCTCGATGAAATGGGCATTTTTTTTGAGATGAACGCTTTTTCTGCACATCGCACACCTCAGGAAGTGGAAGCCTTTGCCCGTTCTGCTGAAGAGCGAGGCTTGAAGGTCATTATCGCAGGAGCAGGCATGGCTGCGGCTCTGCCTGGCGTTGTGGCTGCAAGCACCACTCTGCCCGTCATTGGCGTGCCCATCAAGGGAATGCTCGACGGCCTTGACGCCATGCTGAGCATCATCCAGATGCCTCCCGGCATACCCGTGGCCACAGTCGGCGTGAATGGCGCACAGAACGCCGCCATCCTCGCTGCTGAAATGCTCGCCTTGAGCGACAAGGAACTCGCCCAGAAGCTCCACGACTACAAGCTCGGCCTCAAGGACAAGATCGTCAAGGCAAACGAGGAACTCAAGGAAGTGAAGTATCAATTTAAGACGAACTAGGACCCCTCTCCGATATTACCATGAGAAGAAAGACGCACGAAGTGAAGATAGGCAAGCTGCGCATTGGTGGCGAGAATCGCGTGGCTGTGCAGAGCATGACGACCTGTTCCACACTCGACACGAAGGGTTGCATCGAGCAAGCCATACGCATCATCGAGGCTGGCGGACAGTTGGTTCGCCTCACCACTCAAGGCACGCGCGAAGCCGAGAACCTGCGCAACATCAAGGCTGGCTTGACTGAGCGAGGCTATGGGGACATCCCTCTTTGTGCCGACGTTCACTTCAACCCCAACGTGGCCGATATGGCCGCCACGATTGTCGAGAAGGTGCGTATCAATCCGGGCAACTACGTTGACCCTGCCCGCCAGTTCAAGACGCTGGAATACACCGACGAGGAGTACAAACAAGAGCTCGCCAGGCTGGACGAACGCTTTTGCCGTTTCCTCAATATCTGTCGTGAGCACGGCACAACCATTCGTATTGGCGTGAACCACGGCTCGCTTTCCGACCGCATCATGTCGCGCTATGGCGACACGCCCGAGGGAATCGTCGAGTCGTGCATGGAGTTCCTCCGCATTGCCGAGCGTGAAAGGTTCCGCGATGTGGTTGTCAGCATCAAGGCCTCGAACACAGTCGTCATGGTTCAGAGCGTACGCTTGCTCTGCCAGCAGATGGAAAAAGAGGGCATGGACTACCCCTTGCACCTTGGCGTGACGGAAGCCGGCGAGGGCGAGGATGGAAGGCTGAAGAGCGCCGTTGGCATCGGCGCTCTGCTTATTGACGGCATTGGCGATACCATCAGAGTGTCGCTCAGCGAGGAGCCGGAATGCGAGATTCCTGTGGCGCAAAGCATCCTACAGGCGGCTCGCGTGCAGATGCACAAGACGGAATACATCTCCTGCCCGGGTTGCGGACGCACGCTCTACGACCTGCAGGACACCATTCGTCGCATCAAGGCCGCAGTCGAGGAGAAAGCCAAGACCGACCAGCGCTACCGCACGCTCAAGATAGGCATCATGGGCTGCATCGTGAACGGCCCCGGCGAGATGGCCGATGCCGATTACGGCTATGTGGGTGCTGCCCGCGGCAAGGTCTCTTTGTATAAGAATAAGGAGTGCATCGAGAAGAACATCCCCGAGGAAGAAGCCGTGGAGCGCCTCATCCAGTTCATCGACAAAGACCTGGGAGGCAATTCACAATTCACAATTCATAATTCATAATTAACAGTTCACAATTCATTTTAACGCTCCTAAAAACTTCTTGTTTACTCTTAACATTCCATTATGATTCTTTAACGATGCAGGGGGCGAAGGTAGCGGAATTATTCCTACCTTTGCTGTCGAATTTGTGAAAAAGGACAAACACGATGAGACAATTGACCCTTTGCCTCCTACTTCTGTGCCCTCTTTGGGCTGATGCGCAAGAAGAAGACGACACCACCTTTCAGATAGTCCGTGTACGCACATTGCAGGAGGTTTTGATTAAGGCCAAAGAGCCTGCGTGGATAAGAGAGAAACTGAAACTTTTCATCCAGAAACGAGAAGAGAACTACCAGCAGGAGCCATGCTTTCGCGAGTATGATTTCTTCTTCCAAGACACAGGCTCCGACCTCCAGCGTGGCTCCCAACGAACCGTTACGGACTCTCTAACGGCCTATAGGTTCCAGAGCCGAGGCTTGCTGTTCTCGCCCTCAATGGCGCAGATGAAGCAGGACAGCGTCTTTCAGATAGCACCCGAACGAAACACTGTCTTTGGCACCGATACGGCCTGCGTAAGTCAGCCCGATAGCGCCTATGTGCGTTGGAATAACCTCAACGAGATGCTATACCAGAACCTCATCTGCTCCCTGGACAAGCATTTCCTCAGGCAACATCGTTTTGCTGTAAACGGGGAGTTCGAGCATCCGAATCCCAACGTCGTGCAGCTCGTCTTCTGGTCAACCAAGTATCAGTTGGATCGTGGCTATCTGAACCTCGACACAGCCCGTTGCATGGTCTTGGAGGCAGAGCGCCACAGCGGTTTGGATTGTGTAAAGCACGAATTCATCAACAATTTTGCCCTCTGGGCGTTAGGTAGGTTTGTAAAGCTCCAGCTAAAGGACTGGACCATCCTGATGCGTGCCGCCTATACCGAGGAGGGTCAGCCCCAGGAGTTCCAATATCAGTCTGGGAGGCATTTCGTCTCGTGGAGCGATGTGAAGAAGAAACGCCGCGAGTGGATGGACAACAAGACCACCTGCCGAGCCTCGCTTCGCCTCCAGCCCACCTCAAGAAAGGCTCAGTTTCCCGACCTCATAGACATCTATCCTCCCCGAAGCATCGAAATCTTAACCTCCAAAAGCCGCCGCTATCAGATGCTGGAACGCCTCCGCAAAGTTCCCAGACAATACGTCCTGCTGAAAGAGGACACTCTAACATCCAGGGACGAGTAGAAACACGGCACGTTAAGTTGGCAAACTTCAAGTGTTACGATTGCAAACTTCACGTGTTAAGTTTGCGATTTAACTGTGGTATGTTTTGTTGAACGCAATTGAAATCAAAAACACTCTGCACTCTACACCAAACCATTTTAATCGACTGATTCTCAATAAGTAACAGGGTGTAGAGTCTCTTCACCACTCTACACCAACTCTACACCCATGTATTTGAATGAATCTCAACGACTTAAGTGGCACGGGTGTAGAGTGTAGAGTATTTTCAATTTATGCTGCAATTTCCATAAGCTTATACAACATACCCATTTTGTTGCGTTTCGACTGGCACCCCAGATACTTCAGCGTCTGGCCGATTCGGATGTTGGTGGAATTGCCACGTTTCATCGAGGGATAAACCTTCTGCAGAGCCTCGCTAACCTGCTTGCAAGTGAGCCAAACACCTTCTTCATCCTCTTCGGGAAGACGGAAACATTGGTGCAACAGTCCTTCAATATCATCCGTTCTGAGGAAAGGAAGATTGGCGGTCTGAATGCGAGCCACTTCATCGTTACTGAACCAAAAAGGCGCCATTTCATCGCAAATTTCGTGCTTCATCTGAGCATAAAGTTGGGCATGATTGATGGGCGTGACATTATCAATAAGCGAGCCTTTCTTGATTCGCAAACACAGATAACGACGACTTCCTGTCGTATCGCAGAGAGGATGAGGGTCGTTGGTCGTTGCAAGGAAACTTGCATAACGGATTCTGTCCTCTTGTGACTTGCCGAAGATGGGACGACCGTTGACTTTCACTTTCGAGAGTGTTTGCTTCAGTTTCCCCTGTTGCGAAGGTCCCATATTGGCGAACTCATCGATGTTGACAAGCAAGTTGTGGGTGAGGGCCATATCGCAATCGAACTTGTTGCCGAAGTTGATATGGTCGAGGTAGTACTGACGCAGATGTTCAGGCAAAAGCCTTACTGCAAAAGTGCTCTTTCCACAACCTTGAGGTCCAATCAGGACAGGCACACACTCATTGCCGTGCAAGGGGTCCATTCCCATCCAATGCGCAACAACCGACCTCAGCCAGACAGAACACCAAGAGAGTTGCTCGGTCGTAATGCCAGGAATACGGCCAAAGAGTTCTGCAACATGGTTCTTGCCGTCCCACTCTGGAAGCGAACCCAGATAATCGCGAATAGAATTGAAGGCAGGGATGTCGTTGGAGCAAACGTATTCCTCAATCTCCTGTCTCGGAGATTTCTTACCTCCGATTCCCGCTTTCTTGGCTTGTCGAACGATGGAGTTAAGCACCTCTGCCGTAACAGGTTGCCACTCAGGTTCAGCCTCCTTGTTGGAACTGACAGGAGCCATCTCCGTCTTGCCACTCAAGAGGTTACGACGGAATTGATAATTCTCACTAAGGAACGCCTCTACCTGGTAGATGACGTCCTGCATCTCGTTCATCACCTCGGATGAATCGGAGATAAGATTGGTTTTGTTTTTCATGGTTTTTGTTTTTAAAGTTAGTAGTGTTTTTCTTTTGTAAAAGCACCACAAAGGTACAACATTTTTTTCATTTCTGCAATTTTTTCCCCCTCAAAAGCACGCAAAAAAGCACGCTCGATTTTTGGTGCAAGGTTACGGTTAAGCAAGAGAAAAGTTAAGCTCGCTTAAACTTTTTCCGAGCGGAAACAGACTCGCGGTACCGCAAATTTACGACATTCTCTTTGCGGTCTACGAATAAAAGTTCAAAAAAAGCACGCAAAAAAGCACGTACCCATACATTCTTAAAAATAATACCCCTGCTGTGGCAACTTTACATAGAAAACCCTCGAGTCAAATAGCAAAAAAGACATCGGTACACAAAATTGTGGTCCACAAACTTGTGTACCAAATCATTTGCTTATATTTGCATCCAGAAACGAAATCTTTATTTCACCTTATCTATTTCCTGCTTCATTTCTTCCAAGCCAGACCAGCCCGTGATGGTTTTTACAAGTTTTCCCTCGCGGTCGTAGATGAGGTAATGAGGTATGGCACTTTGGAAGTCGGGAATCTGCATCTCCTTCATCTTGTCATCGGGAACAATGTAATGGGAGCCTGCGTGCTTGGTGATATGCTTCAGCCAGTCATCAGTATTGCTGCTGGAATCGGTGATGTAGACAAAATCGACACCCCTCAACATCAGTTCGTCCTTCACGCTCTCCATTTCCTCCATTCCCTTCAGACAGGGCCCGCACCATGTAGCCCAGAAATCTACGAAGACAATCTTGCCCTTGTGCTCGGCAACAATTTTCGGCAGCCATTCCTGCGGCTCACCTTTGGGCAGGTCGCAGCGCTTACCTTCGCTGCCCAGCGCTTCCTTTGCCAGCTTCTCCTGCACTTCTCGTATCTGTACTTGGAACTCTGGCGAAAGGGCGCTCAGCTCGCTTTCCGATATGGCTTGCATGGTCTTGGCACGCGCCATCACAGCCTTGGCTTCATCCAACTCCTTGAACCAGCGTCCCAAGGGTGAGTCTTCCAACCCGTTGGCTTCGATATAAGCCTTTCCCTCATCAAAAAGATTCTTATGCAAACAGGCGTAAAATCCTGTAGCATTGCGATAATATGTCAATTCGGGAGCATGAGGGTCTTTGAAGGTCATTTGCTGCTTAAACATCTCCAGCGAGTCCTTATCGCTTATGCCTCCGACTTTTTTCACAAACGAGAATTGGCGTAACTTGCTAATGTAATCCTGTTCGATGCACATTCTATGGAATTCCAGTTCCGCAGGCGAGAGGTCGAGAGAATCCAGCTGCTTCACAATATCCTGAAACTCGTTCCAACAAAAATCCCGCCATTCTTCGTATGTGTCCCGCACATGAGCTTGCCCATATTCCTGAGTATAACCAAGCTCCATACGTTTCAAGTGAACAGGCAAGGGTAGCTGAAAGGTTCCGCCATCTATGTGTATGGCCTTCTTCCAGAGTTCCTGCAACTTCTGGGTAGTGACGCTGTCGTGTGGCGTTTCCCTGTTGTAGGCTTGGTATTCGGCAAATGCGTTGTTGTCAATGTCCACTTTTACGGTATCGCCAGGAAAGAGCATAACATTCCATCCATGAAATGAATGTAACAGAGGATAGCAGATGTCCCATACGAGTGTGAACGTGCCAGCTGTAGAATCCGCTGTCACTTCAGGGAATATGGTGTTTTTCAATGAGTTCTTGTTTCCCCAAAAATTTGGCAAGCACTTGTCGCCAGGCTTCCAGCCAACAAATCGTCCAAGAATAACAGCAGGGTCACTCTTGCGCTCCCATGATGGAAGGGCAGTCGTAGGCCTGGAAGTTTTGGGAGAACATGCCACGATGGCGAAAACGACTGCGATAATGAGGATGATGCTTTGCTTTTTCATGTTCTTTTTTCCTTATCTTTACTAATAGACCTTTGAGAAATCGAAATGGTCCTTCTTCTGGCGTTAAATAATTCTAATCCCTTCCGAAAACCACTCAATCTGCCCGCAAATATAGCACAAAATCCCTAATCATTCAAATAAATCCTGTTTCATCTTGTCCTGTTTAAACACTTTGGAACAAAATGCTAATTTCACAATCTCAATTTTCACTTTTCACTTTTTTTCGTATCTTGACTTCGTCGAGCCACTTCTGCGCTCGGAAAAAACCAAATAAATTTGTTTTTTCTCTCACTTATTCGTACCTTTGCACTGAACAATCATCAAACAACAACTATGGAACTCATATATCTTCTGTATCTCGTCATCGGCATCGCGTTGGGAGCACTGGCTGTCTTCTTCGCCATGCGGTCGCAAGTGCAGGCTGGCAAGGAACGTATCGCCCTGACCGAACAGCAGAAACAGCAGGAAGGAGAGTCGCTCCGCCAACAGATGCGCGACCAGCAGGAGACGTACCGCCAGCAGATTCAGGCGATGCAGGAGTCGCAGCAGCAACAGGTGCGGGAGCAACGCGAATCCCTTCAGCAGCAGTTGCGTACTCAGCAGGAGGCCCAACAAGAGCAGATAAAACAGCAGATGGAACTCCTGCGCGAACAGATGACCAACACCTCCGAGGACGTGCTCAAGAAACGTGCGGCAGAACTCTCGGAAATCAACAGTCAACAGCTCCTCAAGATACTTGACCCGCTGCAGGATGACCTTCGGCAAATGCGGACGCAGACGGAGAAGATGCAGAAAGACCACAACGACTCGCTGGTCCAACTGAAAGCTGCCATACAAGCCAACATTGAACGCGAGCAGGCGATGGGCGAACAGACGGAACGCCTGGCACAGGCATTGACTGGGGAGAACAAGATACAGGGCAACTTCGGCGAACTCAAGCTGACACAAATCCTGGAACAGATGGAGCTGGAGCGCGGCCTGCAGTACGAATTGCAGGTGACGATGCGCAACGAGCAGGGACGCACCATCAAGAACGCCGACGGCCAAAGTATGATACCCGATGCCATCCTGCACTTCCCTGACGGTCGCGATGTCATCATCGACAGCAAGATGTCCTTCACAGCCTTCGTCGATTACCAGAACGCCAAGAACGACACAGAGCGTCAGGCAGCCCTCCGCCGCCACATCACCAGCATGCGGCAGCACGTCCGCGAACTGGCAAAGAAGGAGTACTTCCTCTATGTCAAGGGCCGACTGGACTTCGTCCTGATGTACGTCTTTCAGGAAAGTGCCCTGCAACTCGCCCTGCAAAACGACACGACGCTCTGGAAGGAAGCCTACGACCAAGGTGTCGTCATCTCGGGCAGCCAGTCGCTCTACATGACGCTTCGCGTGCTCGAACTCTCCTGGAAACAGACACGCCAGGTGGAGAACCAGGAAAAGATGATGCAATGCGCCAACACCCTCGTAGATCGCGTGCAGCTCTTTGCGGAACGCTTCGCAAAGGTCGACAAACTCCTCGACGATACACGCAAAGCCTTCAACGAAATCAACATCAGCACCGCCACCTCCGGCAAAAGCATCACCACCGCTGCGCGCAACCTCCTCAAGTTCGGAGCGAAGGAGAGCAAGAAGAATAAGATATCGCTCAACGCCTTACCCCCACTCCTCCAGGACAAAGAGGAAGAAGAAAAAGACGATGCCAGCCAAGATGACTAACTTCGCGACACATTTTCCAACAGAATCAGGCAAATAAATACTACTGAATAACGATGAGACTACGGGAACTTTTCTGCACCATTTTGCTCATGGCAATGTGCCTCACGACCCCTCAGAGCGTACAAGCCGACGAGACTCAGGGCACTGTGAAGGATGTGGACATCTGCGTCTATGGCAGTACGCCAGCAGGCATCATGGCGGCTTATACGGCCAAACTGAAGGGAAAGAGTGTGCTGCTCGTTTCGCCGACAAAACGCATCGGAGGCTTGACGGCTGGCGGTTTGGGTTGGACAGACATCGGGGACAGCACGAGCCATCGCCGCATCATCAAAGGCTTTGCCCGCGAGTTCTATCGTCGCATAGGTCAGCACTACGGCATGTCCTCTCCGACTTTCTACTTCGAGCCAAAGGTTGCCCTGGCCACTTTCAAGGGATTCCTCTCGGAAGTCGGCTTGAAGGACTCGACAGACATCTGGTACGAGTGGCGTATCGTCAGTGCGGAGAAGGAAGGGAACGAGGTGAAGAGCATCAGCTTGGAAGACGGCACGAACCCCAAAGTGACGCCCCAAAGGACGGTCCGTGCCAAGATCTTTATGGATTGCAGTTACGAGGGCGACCTCATGGCAAGGGCTGGCATCACCTATACCGTGGGCCGCGAGGCTGCGTCGAAGTACGGCGAGCCGGAGAACGGAGCGCAATGCCTCAACAAGCATCAGTTTAATGATGGCGTGGACCCCTACGTCGTTCCTGGCGACCCGTCGAGCGGATTGCTCTGGGGCATCATGAGCGACCCCATGCCTGCCAAAGGTACGGGCGACAACCACATCCAAGCCTACAACTATCGCCTGACACTCACCAAGACGAAACCTTTCCGCTCCATCACGGCAAAGGTGCCCGACAACTACGACCCCTCGAAGTACGAGCTGCTGTTCCGATGGATGGCGAAGAAAGGTTGGAGCGGCTATGGCGACTGCATCAAGTGGACATATATGAAGGATTCTTCAGGCCCCAATTCATGGAACGCCATGAAGACGGACAACAACAATAACGGCGCTTTCTCGACAGATATGATTGGCTACAGTTGGGACTATCCAGAGGCGACTTACGAGCAACGCGACTCCATCGCAAAACTGCACGAGGACTACACAAAAGGCCTCCTCTATATCCTATGGACTGACGAGCGTGTGCCGAAGAACATTCGCGACGAGTTCAACCTCTGGGGCTATCCGCTCGACGAGTACGAGGACAACGAAAACTTCACGCCACAACTCTATATCCGCGAGGCCCGAAGGATGATTGGCCGTATGGTGATGACGGAGGACTATTGCCTCAAGAACAAGGAAGCCAACGACCCGATTGCCTGGGGCGCATACACGATGGACTCGCACAACTGTGGCCGATATGTCGTGAACGGAATGGTGAAGAACGAGGGCGATGTGCAGCGACACTTGACAAAAGGTCCTTACAATATCTCCTACCGAGCCGTGACCCCCTTGGAAAGCGAGGCAAAGAATGTCATTGTGCCTGTCTGTCTCTCAGCCTCGCATATCGCCTATGGCAGTATCCGCATGGAACCTGTCTATATGGTCTTGGGCGAAACGACTGCCTTGGCTGCCATACAAGCCATTGACGAACATGATGGCTGTGTGCAGAAGGTTGACGCTTCCCGTTGTATCGCACAACTGGAGAATGGTCTCAGCATTGAACGCGACGAGATTCTGCCAGAAGTGATGAACTCCGTCTCTGTAGATATCACGAGCCGCGTCCTGACGAATCCCTCTTTTGAGGAGAGCTTCACAAAGACCACACAGCCTCCAACTGGATGGCAGGAGTCGCCCGAGGGAATGACTTTGCAAAGGAGCATGAACAAGACCGCAAAGAATAAGGACGGTCAGCAAGCCTACGTCTGCAAACCCGCTTCGGGTAAGACCATCAACACACCCCTCAAACTCTATCAGCAAATACCAGCCGAGAAGCTTGGAGCAGGCATCTACAAGGTGACTTGCAAGATGTGGGTGGAGAAAGACTTCTACGGAACAGCTTGCCTCTTCGCCGACAACCAGCGGGGCGACAATTGCAACGTGCAGTATTGGACGACGGAACCTTACTATCGCAACGGCACACAAGGCTACGACAACATTACTTATACTGATTATCGCACCACTTTTGCCCGTCATGCTGGCGGTTTCAATTCCTCGACGGCTCAGAATATGCAACGGATGGTGGTCTATATCACCTTGCAAGATGGCGACGACCTCTTGCTTGGCATCCGTACCAATAGTGCCAATCAGGGGAGCGACAAAGCAGGTGCAGGCTACTTCATGGTGGACGACTTCCATGTGGAGAAGCTCGCAGGAAAACCAGTTGCCCAAGATGACTTCTGCGACAAGGTTCTGACCAACTACGATTTCGAGAAGAATCCTCAGGGCATCAGCTACGACTGGAACCTCAAGACCACCATCAACGAGGCCAGCAACGGCCCTATCTACGGATGGAAAAGTACCGCCTGGACGGACAACTATGGTGGCGTCTCTGATGGCACGAACCTCGAATGGAAGTGGGCAGGCTATGTGGCAAGCTCGAACAGCGCCATTCCCAATGACTTTCGCCTCTATCAGACAATACCTTCCGAGGAACTCGAGCCTGGCATCTATCAAGTGAGTGCTCGAATGTGGCAATATGCCTCGAAATTGGGCATCACCCGTCTCTATGGTCAGGCTGGCGACAAGACGAGTGTGCAATATTATGGCGTAGAGAACAAATACCCTGCCAATGTCCTGACCGAAGGCGAGACGGCAACCTTCGCAGGCCTTTCCGCCAACACCACTTCTGGTCGCGTGAATGATATGAGTCTCGACGTTGAAGTTGGCGAAGGCGAGGACTTGGAGATAGGCGTCAAAAGCGGTTACGGAGCAGAAAGCAACAATACTGCTGGAGCCAATCACGGCAAGTTTTATGTCGACCTGGTTCGTGCCTGGAAAGTGTCCGACCTGCCTGTCACCTACGACGAGAATTCCGCAGAGAACGAGATTGCCCCTCGCGCGTATAATAATAAGGTAGTGCTGAACAAGACCTTTGTCAACAACGAGTGGCAGTTCGTCTGCTTCCCTTTTTCGCTGAATGCCGCAGATATTGAGACGATATTCGGAAAGGGGACAGAGGTGGAAGGGCAAATAGAGGCTGGCAAGCCTTTCCGTATTCGTCCTACAGATACTCTCCCCTCACCCATCACTTTGGAGCATGTTCAAATCACTTCCGATGCTCCACAAACGCTTTCAGCAGACGGGTTCCTCATCACTGGCACCTTTCAGAAAACAGATGAAACTCCAGCTTTCTCTGCTATCATCACTGACGACCCAAACGGAATCAAGGAAGTGAAGAGTGAAGAATTAAGAGTGAAGAATGAGGCTTGGTACGATCTCGGCGGCAAGCCGGCAACTCTCCCCACAAAGGGAAACATCTACGTCACCAAAGGCAAAACCATTTACAAATAAACAACTTACAACATAACAACTATTACTATGAAAAGAAAACTCTCCTTATTGGCTGCTTGCCTGCTAATGTGTGTCAGCACAACAATGGCAACAGTCAACATCATTCCAAAGCCTACATCGCTCGTTGAGAAAGAAGGCGAGTTCGTGTTCACGAAAGGCTTCACTATCGGTTACAACAACACGAGCCTCGAACCTGCTGCCACCTATTTGCAGGAATTGCTGACGCGAGATACTGGGCTTAACTTCAAGACCAGACTTGGCAAGGGCAAGATTCAACTCTACCTTGTCCTTCCCGATGATAACGATGAGAGCTATGAACTTGTGAGCAACAAGAAAGGCGTCCTCATTACTGCCCACAGCTATCGCGGCATCATCAATGGCATTGCTACTTTGAGGCAACTGTTACCACCCGTAGTTAAGGTTCAATATGACGTTCCTGCTGTCACCATCAAGGACAGTCCGAACTTCCATTGGCGAGGACTGATGCTCGACCCCGTCCGCCACTTCTTTTCTGTCGAGGAAACCAAGAAATTGCTCGATGAAATGGCACTTTATAAGCTCAACAAGTTCCATTGGCACCTCTCCGACACCGAGGGCTTCCGTATGTAAGTCAAGGCTTATCCTGAACTGACTGGTGAGTCGATGGCTTGGCGTCGCTTCAACTATCACGACCGCCAGTGCCTCGACCGAGCTGCAAAGGAGAACAATCCTGCGATGCTCCTCCCTTGGAAGTTCTTCAAGGAGGTGCCTGGCTTTGGTGAGCTCTATGGCGGCTACTATACGCAGGACGAGATTCGCGATGTCATCCAGTACGCTGCCGTTCGTGGCATTGACGTGATTCCCGAGATTGACATGCCCGGACACAACGGCTCGGCTTGCTGGTGCTACCGTTGGCTTAGTTGCACACAAGACGGTCGGGAGCCGCTTTGTCTGGGTCGCAACTCGACCATCGAGTTCGCAGAAAAGGTTTATGACGAAGTCTTCCAGCTCTTCCCCTACGAGTACGTGAGCATAGGTGGCGATGAGGTGAACCGCCGTCGCTGGTCGGAATGCAGCGAATGCAAGAAGCGCATCGAGAGCGAAGGCTTGAAGGATGTCAGCGAACTGCAAGCATGGTTCACGAAGAAGATGGAGAAGTACTTCAACGCCCACGGTCGCCGCATCCTTGGTTGGGACGAGATACTCGAAGGCGGACTCTCCAAAACAGCTACCGTTCATTGGTGGCGAGGTGACCATCCCGATGTCACGCAGAAGTCTACATCCATGGGCAACGAGGTCGTGCTCTGCCCCTTCACTTACCTTTATTTCGACTATGCTCAGGACGACAATACCCTCCGCCACATCTACGACGGCGACATCGTTCCTGTTGACCTCACAGCCGAGCAGTTGAAACTCATCAAAGGCATGCAGGGCAATATCTGGTGCGAGCGCATTCCCACAGAAGCCCGTCTGGAGTGGATGGTCTTCCCAAGGGCTTTGGCTTTGGCCGAAAAAGCTTGGACGCCAAGAAACAAGCAGAACTGGGACGACTTCCTGCCTCGACTGAAAGCTCACTTGCAGCGCCTTGAAGCAATGGGCATCCAATATCGACCGCTACAAACCAAACGACCATGAAGAAACTATTCCTGACAAGCATCTTTTTCGTCCTTATTTCTATAACGGGACAAGCACAAGGCTGGCTTTCCGTGCAAGCCGTTGGCGTATTGCCCACCAACTCAGCTGAAGTGAATCGTCAGCACCTCCAGGCTGCCATCGACAAGATGAGTCCCTTGGGCGGCATCTTGTTTGTAGAGCCAGTCGAAGGCGGTTATCCTATGGAGGGTGGTCTCGTCCTCAAGCGAAACGTCACACTCCTTGGCGGTCAAGGTCCTACAGGTCGAGGTACGGCTCTGCCCGACCGCTCTGGTCCGACGGGTTCACTCTTCGTCATTACCGACCAAGAGCATCCCTTCCTCACCGTAGAATCTGCAACTCAAGTGCGAGGCATCCAGTTCTACTATCCTGAACAGACTCATCAGGACGGGAGTCGCATTATCCCCTATCCGCCTACGATACGCGCAGCCCAAGACCAGAGAGTGCTGGGCGTCACCCTGAGCTGCCTGTCGTTTTATGGGGAATATATTGCGATGGACTTCCGCACAAAAGCTCCGCAATATGTGGAACAGATACTCTTCGAGCACTGCTACGGTTATCCATTGAGCGGTCAGTTCATTGCTATCGAGCATTGTACCGATGTGCCACGCATCCTTCATTGTCACGTCAACCCTGCCAACATGAGGGAGTTCGGACGGTCTTTCCATTCAAACGTCATTGATACGGTAGTTCGCAAGAAAGCCTACACGTATTGGATCGACTACACCGACAATGCCATGCTGATGGACATCTTCACCTTCGGCAACTATGGTGGCATTTATCTCGGCAAAGAGAGTTACGGACAGTTGACCAACTTCAACTTCGACTGCGTCACAATAGGCATATACAAGACA
>JAGCFN010000155.1 GCA_017650085.1 Bacteroidaceae bacterium
AGACACGTTTATCGTATTGGGTGCTGCGTTGTGCCTGATAGACGCCTCGAACGGTCTCTAAAGGGAAGGCATTACGCAAGGAACGCCAAGTGCCGCCTTCTTGGCCCGCTTTATGAGCATAAGTAGCAGGAGAACTATCGAAGCAATCGGGGTCAGTAGAGTCCATCCACCAAGCATCCGTTCCATAATCGAAAAGCGTTTTAAGATACTTCCAATAAATAGCCCTTGCCTCAGGGCTGAAGGCGTCATAAACACGCACACCTGAAGGATAGTCCTTGCGTGGCGGCCAGAAGGTGAGTCCGCTCTGTGGCCAAGTCTCGAAGTCGAAGAGCAAACCTTTCTCGTCCAACTCGCGATAAGCCTTTGTCATCGGGCCGAAACTTGCCCAAATACTTATCATGAAATGAGCGCCCAACTTGTGAACTTCATCTATCATTTGACGTCCATTTGCGAACTCTTCGGCCAAAAAGTCCATTGCATTCCAAAGATAGTTGGAACCCCAATACTGCCAATCCTGAATGATGCCATCAAGGGGAACATCCAACTTGCGATACTGCTGCACAATGCCCAACGTCTCGTTCGCCGTCTTATAACGTTCCTTCGACTGCCAATATCCGTATGTCCAAAGTGGGAACATGGGGACATCACCCGTCAGATGACGTATCTGGGCAATCACGCCATCGGCAGAGCCGCCATACATAAAGTAGTAGTCGACGGCTTCGCCCACTTCAGATGTCAAGGACATGCCGTTTTCGTCATCGTCGAACTGTGTTGGCGAATAATTCTCCCAATAGATACCCCACCCTTTTATGCTTTGGATGACGCTTTGGAAGTCTTCGGTGTTGGACTGTTCCATACGCTTGTGCTCTCCACGACGGTTCATCTTGCCGTTCTGAATGGTGCCCAATCCATAGATGGCTTCATCCTTATCAAGTTTGAAAACTTGGCGAACTCTCTTTTCGACACCAGTCTCAATTGTCCAAGCCGCTTCCTTAAGCAACACTTTCCCGCTGCTTGTCAGGAAGGTCAGGCATTTGGATGTTGGGTCTAGCTTAACCGTCAGCTCCTTGCTTTTCCATGTATTGCCGCTTTTCTTGACAGCCACATCCTGCGGTTTTGCCGTCACAACGAGGCTTTTGGGACGTTTCCCGTTTGGCGATTTCACAATATGTACAATGCTTGGCGTGAAGAACTCAACCTCGATTTCTTGTGACCAAAGGAGGGTTCCACCTAGCAAAGCAGCAAAAACAAGCAAGATGCGTTTCATAGGAATGGCAGTTAAGATGTCTTAAAGTTCAAGGTCGCCGTCGTGAATCTCATGCCAAGGAAGGCCTTGACTATTAAGCTGTTCCATGAATGGATCTGGATCAAACTCCTCGACATTATGCACGCCTGGCTTGCTCCAAAGTCCTTTGAGGAACATCATGGCACCTATCATGGCCGGCACACCTGTTGTGTAGCTGACACCTTGCATGCCTGTCTCCTCGTATGCGGCCTGATGCGAGCAGTTATTATATATATAATATGTGTGCTCTTTCCCATCTCTGAGGCCACGGATGCGACAGCCTATGCTCGTCTCTCCATCGTAGTTCTCGCCAAGATCTTGTGGGTTGGGCAGGACAGCCTTGAGGAATTGCAGAGGAACTATCTTGACAACTGCATCGCCGCTACCGTCTGCTTTGGGCGCTTTATACTCCACTTCGTCGATGCGACTCATGCCGATGTTCTGGATGACATCAAGATAAGTGAGATACTGCTGACCGAAAGTCATCCAGAAACGCGCTCTCTTGATGGTCGGATAGTTGATGACGAGCGACTCTATCTCTTCGTGATGGAGCAGATAACTCTCTTTTGGTCCGATGCCGGGATAGGTCAAAGGCTTGTGAATCTCCATCGGTTCTGTCTCAATGTACTTGCCGTTCTCCCAATAGAGGCCTTTCTGCGTAATCTCGCGAATGTTGATTTCGGGGTTGAAGTTCGTGGCGAAAGCCTTGTGATGGTTGCCTGCATTACAATCCACAATGTCGAGATACTGGATTTCATCAAAGTGATGTTTGGCAGCATAAGCTGTGAAGATGCTTGTCACGCCTGGGTCGAATCCGCAACCTAGAATGGCACAAAGCCCAGCCTTCTCAAAGCGTTCGCGATAAGCCCACTGCCAAGAGTACTCGAAGTGCGCTTCGTCTTTGGGTTCGTAGTTGGCCGTATCGAGATAGTTGCAGCCGGTATGCAGGCAAGCCTCCATGATTGTGAGGTCCTGATAAGGCAACGCGAGGTTCATCACGATATCTGGCCTGTAGCTTTCAAGCAAGCTGATAAGTTGCCCCACGCTGTCGGCATCGACCTGCGCAGTCTTGACCTTCGTGCCATATTTCTTGTTAAGAACTTCTGCCAAAGCGATACATTTCTTCTCTGTACGGCTGGCAATCATTACTTCGGTAAAGGTGTCAGGATTCTGGCACACCTTGTGAGCGGCAACGGTAGCTACACCGCCAGCTCCGATAATCAGTACTCTTCCCATAGTTATATTATGTGTTAGTTTTGCTTGCAAAACTACAAAAAAAAGTCCAAAGCAGCAAGACTTTGGACCTTTTTCTTTATCTTTATTTGATTATAGCTTTAGAAGCCACCACCAGGGCCGCCGAAACCGCCGCCACCAAAGCCGCCGCCGAAGCCGCCACCACGTTGGCCACCACCGAAGTTGCCACGATTGCCTTGGCCACGCTGCTGGTCACGACCTCCTTGTTGATTGCGCTGAGGAGAAAGCAATCTGAGCACTTGCTGAGGTGTAAGTGTTTTAGCGAACTCTTCGGCATACTTCTTCTGAACTTCCAGACGCTTCTGCATGGTAGCAATCTGCTGCTCCTGACGCTCAAAGTTCTGCTTGATTCTTGCCTGTGCATCTTCTGCACTCAGTTCTTTACTTTCTTCGCCACGGTTGCCTTGTTCAGCACGCTGACCTTGGAACTGGTTGGTTGCGAACATTTCCTTCTGGTAGGCTGTGTAGGTCTCGATGAAGGTCTTCTTTGCATCGTCCTTCAACTTGAATTCACCTGCCATGCGATCGGCCACGCTCTTGATGCGTTCAGCCATTGCTGCTTCACGTTCTTCTGCGCTCATACGCTGCTGGGCACAGATTACAGTACTGCTCATGAGAGCCAGGACTGCCAGAATAATAGTTTTTTTCATCTCTGTTAATTTAGTTATGTTACTTATGTTCTTGTCACACCCTTTTGACCAAAGCAAAGGTCGAAAAGTTTAATCGGCAAAAACGCTCGTAACCTTTTTTAACTATCTGACTGTAATGTGGAAGCACCCTTGCTTGACTTCGTACTTGATGTAGCACAAGTCTTTTTCGCGGATATCTCGCAAGACTTCGCTGAGCACCCATTTGAGTGTGTCGTTCTGGACTGCTCTTCGCTCAGGCTGGCCTGGCGGGGAGACTGTGGAGTAGCGGTTGTAGCAGATGTCGAACGTGGTTCCGAAGCGATGGCAACTCTCTGTGGAAGCGTTCCCATTACGCTGTGTCAGCCTGGCCACATCGTCTTCTGTCCTCAATACGCTCGAGACGATGATCTGGTGAAGGGGTATACCTTTTATATATAGGCTGTCGAGATAGTTGCGGCCTATCATCGAAAGCAGATGGGCGGCTCGAGGCACGAGGTAGGGGATGCTGTGAGTCATGCCTTTGTCGATGCAGTAGAGAGGATTGGCCCCCACGTAGACGAGTTCTTTCCTTCGGTGTTCTGCCTCCTGTCTGTTGCGAACAGGAGAGACGCCCCACTTTCTGGCAGCCACGATTTGCACGTCTTGAACATCAGGGAAGCAGGTTGTATACGAGGGTACGCTGTGTACGGGATGCCACTTCACCCGGCCTTCAGGATCTCGGCTCAGCTCAGGCAATTCAGGACCCTCAGGTTGCGTTCCGATCGTAACGTTTGACGATGGCAAACTATCAACGTTACGATTGGCAACGACTAACGTGTCGTTTGCCATCGTCACTGCAGTCGTTTTGGCCTCACTCGCGCCACCCGTCACTTCAGGAAATGCCAGCCTAACTGCTCCAAGCAGCGCAACTGTGCCTCCGAAAACGCCTAAAAATATCTTTTTCTTGAGTCTTCTCATACTTTTGACGTACAAAAGTACACAAAATCGAGGAAATCTCAAAATAGTTTATTACTTTTGCATTAAAATACTGGCGAATGATAGAAAAACATATCCTTATCGAGGACATCGATCCCCTGCTGCTTTATGGCGTGAACAATATCAATATGCAGATGCTAAAGGCACTCTATCCGAAGCTACGCATCGTGGCTCGAGGCAACGTCATTCATGTGATGGGCGACGAGCTGGAGATGTGTGCGTTCGAGGAAATCGTGCATAAACTCCAGAAGCACATCCTTAAATATAACAGTTTGACTGAAGAGGAGCTCCTCCACATCACTCGAGGCGAACGCTCTGAAAGAGAGGGAGTTGAAGGCGTGATTGTTTATAGCGTAACTGGAAGGCCGATTTGTGCTCGCACAACCAATCAGCAGGCTCTCGTCAAAGCCTATCAGGAGAACGATCTCGTCTTTGCAGTCGGACCTGCAGGCTCAGGAAAGACCTACACGAGCATTGCCCTCGCCGTTCGAGCACTCAAGAATAAGGAGATCCGAAGGATCGTTCTGTCGCGTCCTGCAGTAGAGGCTGGCGAGAAACTTGGCTTCCTTCCTGGCGACATGAAGGAGAAGATCGACCCCTATCTTCAGCCGCTTTATGATGCTCTCGAGGACATGATTCCCACTCAGAAACTGAGGGAAATGATGGAGCAGAACATCATCCAGATTGCTCCGATTGCCTTTATGCGAGGCCGAACGCTTAGCGACGCCGTCGTCATCCTTGATGAAGCCCAGAACACAACCTCTGCTCAGTTGAAGATGTTCCTGACCCGCATGGGCATGAACACCAAGATGATTGTGACGGGAGACACAACTCAGATAGACCTTCCGCATAGTGTTCGCTCAGGTCTTATCGAGGCGCTCCACCTCCTCAAAGACATCAAAGGCATCGGTTTCATAGAACTCACCAAGAAAGATATTGTGCGACACAAACTTGTGACGCGAATCGTGGAAGCTTACGAATCACAAAAAAACATACAACAAGAACAAGATGAAAGCCTTAACAAGAACTGACTTCAACCTGCCTGGACAGGTGAATGTGTATCACGGAAAAGTTCGTGATGTCTATAACATCAATGATGACCTCATGGTAATGGTGGCTACGGACCGCATCTCGGCCTTCGACGTCATCCTGCCAAAAGGCATTCCCTTCAAGGGACAGGTGCTCAACCAGATTGCCGCTTCGTTCCTCGATGCAACTGCCGACATTGTTCCCAACTGGAAACTCGCAACTCCAGACCCGATGGTGACTGTTGGTCTGAAGGCAGAAGGCTTCCGAGTGGAGATGATTATTCGTGGCTACCTGACTGGCTCAGCTTGGCGCGAGTACAAAGCAGGTTGCCGAGAACTCTGTGGAGTGAAGCTTCCAGAAGGCATGAAGGAAAACCAGAAATTCCCAGAACCCATTATAACGCCGACCACAAAGGCTGAGGAAGGTCACGACGAAAACATTTCTGCTGAGGAAATCATCAAGCAGGGATTGGTCAGCAAGGAAGACTGGGAGACGATGGTGAAGTACACTCGTGCCCTCTTCCAGCGTGGAACGGAGATTGCCGCAGCTAAAGGTCTCATCCTGGTTGACACGAAGTATGAGTTCGGCAAGCGTGACGGGAAGGTCATCCTCATTGATGAAATCCACACTCCCGACAGCAGTCGCTACTTCTATGCCGACGGTTACGAGGAGAAGTTCGAGAAGGGCGAGCCTCAGAAGCAACTTTCCAAGGAGTTCGTAAGGCAATGGCTTATCGAGCACAACTTCATGAATCAGCCCGGTCAAGTAATGCCTGAGATTACCGATGAATACGCTCAAAGCGTGGCCGACCGCTACATCGAACTCTACGAACACATCGTTGGCAAGAAGTTCGTGCCTGCCGATAGTGAAGGCGACCTTGCGGCTCGCATCGAGAGGAACGTAACAAAATGGCTGAAGGAAAGGTAAAGCAGGAGCAGATAAGGCGCATGTTCGACCGAATCGCGCCTACCTACGACAAGCTCAACCACATGCTTTCTTTGGGCATCGACCGTCGTTGGAGACGCTCCGCAGTTGATGCTCTCGGCAAGTTTAACCCGCAGCAGATCCTCGACATCGCAACAGGAACGGGTGACTTCGCCTTGCTTCTTGCCAAACGCATCAAGCCTCAACACATCACAGGGGCAGACATCTCTGAAGGCATGATGGCAGTAGGAAGGGAAAAGGTGCTGAAGGAAGGGTTGCAGGACACTATTTCCTTTCAATGGGAGGACTGCACAAACCTCTCATTTCCAGATGGTTCGTTCGATGCCGTAACGTCAGCTTATGGCATTCGCAATTTCCATGATTTGGATGCAGGACTGCGTGAAATGCAAAGAGTCCTTCGTTCTGGAGGTCATCTTCTCATCGTGGAACTCACCTCGCCGCCTCGCTTTCCAATGAAGCAACTGTTCTGGGTTTATGCTCATGTCGTAATGCCCCTTCTCGGACGACTCATCAGTCACGACGATAGCGCCTATACTTATCTGCCGGCATCAATGGAAGCTTTCCCGCAGCCAGAGCAGATGGAAGGCATTCTCAGCAAGGCCGGCTTCAATCGCATCGAATGGAAACGCTTCACATTCGGCATCAGCACGATGTATTTGGCAGAAAAATAATGCTCGCTTAACTAAAAAAATGGACAAATACGGCATCATAGGTTTCCCCTTGGGACACAGTTTCAGCAAAGGTTTCTTTACGGAAAAATTTGCTCGCGAAAGTATTGACGCTCAGTATCTTAACTTCGAGATTCCTGATGCAACGATGCTCAAGGACGTTCTTCGCGAGAATCCTGAGCTTAGAGGACTTAATGTGACGCTTCCCCACAAACAGGCCGTCATTCCTCTTCTCGACGAGTTGAGCGACGAGGCCCGAGAGATAGGGGCTGTCAACGTTATTCGCATTCGCGACGGCAGGCTGAAAGGCTTCAATAGCGACATCATCGGCTTTAGCGAAAGCATTAAGCCTCTTTTGCAACCACACCACACAAAAGCCCTCATTCTGGGCACTGGAGGAGCAAGCAGAGCCATTCGGGTTGGCCTAAGCCGCTTGGGAATCGAGTGGACTTACGTCACTCGCTCACCTCGCGAAGGGATGTTCGCCTATTCCGATCTCACGCCAGAAGTGATGAAGGAGTATACCGTCATTGTCAATTGCTCTCCCGTCGGAATGTTCCCCAAAGTGGACCAAGCCCCAGCCATTCCTTACGAACTCCTCACTCCAAAGCACCTTCTCTTCGACCTCGTCTATAATCCTGAGGACACTTTGTTCATGCAG
>JAGCFN010000156.1 GCA_017650085.1 Bacteroidaceae bacterium
GAGCGGCCGAACTTCGCCTTCCTGCTGCCGTCCTTGCGACCTTCGAAATAGAAGTTGGTCAGGTCGAAGAGCATGATGCGGTTCGTGGGCTTGAACAGGTCGTCGGTCGTCTGGCAGAGATACTTCTCTATCTTCGCCTTCTCCTTCAGGAACCAGTCCGCCACGCTGTACACCTTGCGCTGGGTGACGGACTCGATGGCAAGGTCAAGCAGCTCGCATACTCCTGAATTGTCGCGCATGATACGCATAGACTTTAGCTCAGACGGCGTATATATGGTACGCACGATGAGGTGTCCGACGGCCAGCTTCACCTGCTCCTCACTCCAGCCCAGCGAGCGAAGGAAACCCTCGAAGCCTATCTGGCGGATGGCCTGGAGGCAGAGCCACTCGGCACCGATGTCACGGGCATCGGTATGTTTCAGCGTGTCAACGTCGATACGACGCTCAGCCTTCGCCTTACTCGCTTCGGATGCCTGATGGATGATGTCAAGCTTCTTCTCCTCGACAAGGCGTGTCCAGTATTCGTCCATCTTCTGGCGTACCACGTCACTGTACACGGCCATCTGGTCATCCCACAACTCACGATCGCCCTGATGCTCGTACTTGTAGGTCAGTCCGCATGAGATGTCCCGGATTTCCTCGGGACGCAGGCCGTGGATGAAGCCCACGTTCAGCAGGATGCGCGTACAGGCACGGCCACTGGCATTGCGGTAGGACTCCTTCAGGCGGTAGTACTTCTCATACTCGCCAGTCTCAGGGTTGTATCTCATCTGCGAAGTGAAATTCATGCCGCAAAGGTACAACTTATTTTCTTAACCGCTGTGTTCTACAACGGGCTTTTAGCTACTTCCGGGAACTAACTGGCTGAAAATCAAGCGAAACTTTTTTGAAAAAAGTTCAAAGTGTCAAAGTTGGGTTAAGTTTCCCACCCTTTGCGAGTGGTCTAAATATTTGATTTTCAATTTGTCTCATGTCACGCTGCCTCTTCAAGTTCTTCTAATGCTTCTGCCATGACGATGTACTTCTCCAGCATTTTCTCGCTTCGTACAATACTTGCGGAGAGTTCCTCATAGGTCACGCCCAACATGTCGGCCAATACTTCCAATAAATGTTTGATGATAGCCAGCAGTCGTTGCCAAAGTGTGAGCGCCATCAAGTCCGCCCGCTGCTGCTCGAACAGCGCGCCCATCGTCTCGTAGTCGTTGAGACGCTTGTCAAGAGCCAGAGCGATATATGTCATGTGGCAGAGCGTGCAGTCGGCAATTTGCCCGTCGAAGTCCCTGCCCTGATAGCGTCCCAGTCCGAGATACTGCTTGCTCTCTTTCGCCAGTACCTCTATGCTCCAACGAATCTGGTATGTCTCGAAACACTTCTTGATGTTCATCGTCATGTCGGTTGTGATGATGATGTTCCAGTTCTGGTTGTTTCCGTACTTGATGAAGAATACGCGTACAATCTCCTTGCCAAGGAAACCGTTCACATAGAAATAGCGGCTGTTGTAGCCAGGTACTTTCTTCGCCTCTGTGCGTTCGTAGCGCGAAATCATCTCATAGACGTTCTGATGGAATCCGCGTACATAATATCTCTTGTTGTCCATCTTGCCCATTCCGAGGAAATGCATACTGCCGTCGCCTATGGATCGTACGGCATGGATAAACTCCTCAATGGTGAACCAGTTGTCGCAAAGAGCATATGCGGCACGGAGTCCGGCTTTCCAGGCACGCCGCATCATCGCCACTGCACAGTCGGTCTTCTTCATATCCAGCTCCTTATACCTTACATGGTCTGGATTATTTTCGTCACGCTGCTTGGAGAACTGACCCTCACGCTCCTCGTCACTCAGACCGCAGTTCTTTTCCTTGCCTTTCTCACGGTGCAGAGAGAAGTCAACAGGAATCGTGGTGCGGCCGTCGAAGTAGGCAAGTATCAACTCCTTGAAGCCCAGCACACACTTGTGCTTCACATGGTCGAACACACGGCTGATTCCCTCTATCGACACACCTGTCTTCTCAAGCGTCGTGTCATCGATGATAAAGCATCGGGGCTGTTCTGTCTCCTCAGCATGCTCCTTGCGGAGAATGGCGAAGAAGCGGACGCACATGCGGAGCAGCAGGATGCGCCAGTCCATCGTCTCACGGCCCATCATGCGATAATAGCAGTTCTTTCCTGTCTCCACCAGCGAGTGGAAGTCCTTGCGGTACATGCCGAAGATGCTCTCGCCGTTGAAACGAAACAGGCATAACGAGATAATCAGCTGCAAGGCAGAAACGCCCTGTTGCTTCTCCAACCCAAGCCGGCGGAGGGTCTGGGACAGCCCGAAACGTCCGAATGTGGACATAATATCGTGGTTCACTCGCTCTTTTTCGTTCAAAAGCTTGTACATCTCGTGAATTTTGTCTAATTTTGCAGTCATAACAGAAGTCTTGAATCCTTTCGCATTTGTTTTTTAGCGACTACAAATTTACGAAATTATTCTCGATTTCTGTTATATTTTGACAACTATTTTATACTCAATCCTTCATTTTTAATTACCACGTCAAAGGGTGGGAAACTTCAGTTATTTAACTAAAATCCTTCTTTTTCTTTGCTGATTCGATAAGTTTTTGTAATAAAAGAAATCCCTTCAGTTTCCGATTTAATACGTCGGGCTTCGCGGGACTTGTAATTGAAGAAAAGTAAATCAGCTAGCCGTTGGTGCTGCTGCTCCCTGACGAGGCCGAAGCCCTTTTCTTTTTCTATCACTTGTAAATGTGGAGGTAACCATTTTGTCATTCTTTGCAATTTAGCAAGTGCGCTGATGGTCACTCTCCATATGTGTTTCAGAAAGAGGAGTGAGCGGAGGATTCAAACCTCTCACCTGAGCTATGCCCATCCACCGTACCACATCGTGAATCTACTCACTTCTCAATTTATTCGGGAACGATTACGCTGTAGAAAAGTTGCACAACCGCTTTCATGTCAGCTGGCAGATAGCTCATTGCTTTCTCTTTCATTTCAGCAGGTATGTCCCAGATTGCTTCGGCAATGCTGCCCACAATAGCGCCAAGAGTATCGGCATCA
>JAGCFN010000157.1 GCA_017650085.1 Bacteroidaceae bacterium
AACAGAGAAGTTAAGCCCGCCCGCGCCGATGGTACTGCACACCCGTGGGAGAGTAGGTAGCCGCCGTTTTTCAGCGAGAGAGCCTTTGGAGTCAACTCCAGAGGCTTTCTTCATATATATGGCTGTCTGCTCTCCCACGGGGCTTCTTTTGTGTATATGGAATCAGGTTACAATTGCAAACGTGGCATTATACGTTCCCAATCGTAACACTATACAATTGCAAACGTCACACTATATGTTTGCCAATGTCACACTATATGTTTGATGTCTTCACTGGGGGTGTTCGCTAACGGCTTATGGCAGGTTTGTTGAGTAAGCCTCGTGTAACTTTTCTGTTGTTGCGTGTGGTTTTTTGATAAATAATTTGTAAATTTGCACTTTGAAGTTTCGCATATAACGATGGAGATGCTTTCAAGAACTAACACTCAAGCACTGAAAGGTGTTGCAATCATTGCGATTGTCGTGTTCCATATATTGTGGAGGTTCGACATTTCTCCGCTCCTCAATTTGTGGGGCGCTCCTTTCGTGACAGTTTTTCTGGTTCTGAGCGGTTACGGATTGGAGGAGTCTTTCCGCCGAAACGGGCTTGATAGCTTTTGGCTGAAGCGATTGACGAAGGTTGTCCTGCCTTTCATCTTCTTCGTTTGTGCCTATAATTATCTGTTCCCGTTCTTTCCTTTGGGGGATAAATTCCCTGCCGAAGAGGCGATGCATAGATGCTTGGATGAGTTGATTTATAGTGGGCCGAAGTTCTGGTTCGTGTTTTTCATCTTGAAGTGCTATGCTGTATACTGGATTGGGACACGCTTCCTGAGTGGCCGATTACGACTTCTTTTCTTCTTCGTCTGTGCTTTTATATGCTTGAATTTGCGGACTTCCTGTGGCCATCTCGAGGCTGAACAATCATTCAGTTTCCTTACAGGTGTTCTCCTTTCTATGTACAAGGATAGGGTGGAAGCCCTTTCGTACAAAGAGGTTGGAAGATGGACTCTTCTGCTTTTGTTTGTTGCAGCTGCTTTTTTCTGTCTGAAAGCTATTCCGCAATTGCATGAATTGAAGGGCACAGTCGCGTATAATTATTTGCTATGTCCTTTCCGGCTTTCTCTCGGACTGGCTTACATTCCTCTGTTTTCAATGCTTCGTCCAGGCAGGAGTGGCTTTGTGAAGTTGGCAGGAAACTACAGTTTCGAGATTTACATTGCACACATGCCTTTTATAGGTTTGATAACAGACGTCAGGAGTATTGCGACCTTCCTCGCATGCTCTGCCTTGAGCCTTGCTATCCTGTTGATATACAGACGTTTCGTTGAAGGCAAACTGACTATTGCGGAGGCGTTATTCATCGTTATCAATGTGCTTTTTGTTGCGAAGTATTCGGCAAGAGTTTCTGAAACGGCAAGCTTATGTGCCACACTTTTAGCCATAGTCTTTTACTATGTCCTGCTGCGCTTGGTGTTACCTTATATATATATATACAAAAGAGTCGCAATTTGTGTCTGTTTGATGGGTTTTGTTGGGATGATTGTCTTGCAGTACTGTATTGACCCCTATTCTGTTCAGGTTGACCGATGGTCTGCTTTGCACTTCCCAATACAGAACCTTCTTGATGGCATCTATCCTTATACTGCAAGCACACATTTGGGTGGAAATGCGTCGCCCTTCCCAATCTGGCAATTGCTTCATATTCCTTTCTATCTTTTGGGCAATGTGGGACTCTCGTTTTTTGCTGCCGTAACATTGTTTATATGGAGTTGTTGGAAGGTGCAAGGAAGAGATAAGATTCTCATTGTCAGTATGTTGTTGTGCTCTTCTGTGGCGGTTTGGTACGAAGTGCTTGTCAGAAGTGACCTCATCACTAACATGTTGTTGGTGGCATCAATCTTCAATCTATTTTCTCGAAATCTGAGTCAGCAATGGATAGAGAGGCATCAATGGTGGATAGCCTGTTTGGTGGGCTTGCTGGCAAGCACCAGAGTGATTGTACTTATTCCCATTACAATATTATTGCTGCCATATTTCGTCAAGATGAATTGGCGCAATCAATTAGGCGTTTCCTTATTGGCGATAACTGTTTTTGCATTGACATTTGTTCCTTTTGCAATATGGGATTGGCAGGAGTTTTACTATTTCCAAAACAATCCTTGGAGACTGCAAACCAGTCAGGGCAACCTGTCTGATTTCCTTCTCTTTGTGCCTCTTGCCGTCTTCCTGGCAATGACTCACAAAGGGATTGCATTTCGGTACTGCCGAAATTCTGCCTTGATGCTTGTGGCATTTGTGGTTGTCACGTTTGTCCACAACATGTATCTCAGCGAAAACTTTGACCTTTTTTCGTCCGCTTACGACATTACCTATTTTTCGACAGCCCTACCTTTTTGCATGCTTGGAATTGTGGAGGAAGATGATATATGACAAGAAATGCAGCCAAGTTGAATATTTTGGGCTTGTAGAACAATAAAATTTTTGTTAAATCCGTTATATTATCGTACCTTTGTACGATAATTGATTCTAACAAAGACAAGAAGCCGAGGTGTGTGGGCACCTTAAAGCCCAGACATTTCGCGTTTGAAGAATGATAACTGCATCGATAGTAACATATAATAATAACCTGCTTGACTTGGAAGGCATACTGCGAAGTCTGCTTATTTCGCCTGTCCAGAAAGTCTGGATTATAGACCATAGCGATACTTTCACTCGCTTGGAAGGCGAACTTCAAGAGTATAAACGCAGGGATGACGAATACTTGAAACATGAAGGCAGAGGCTTTCAGCTGGAGTATATAAAGGAGGTAAACAAAGGTTATGGTTCCGGTCATAACATTGCTTTGCATAAGGCAATGGACGAAGGTAGCCAGTATCATCTTGTTGTCAACCCGGATGTATGGTTTGGAGCAGAAGTGATTCCTGCTCTTTGGCGACTGATGGAAGAGGATGAGACTATTGCTCAGGTGATGCCTAAAGTGCTCTTCCTGAACGGTTCAGTACAGCGTCTCGCCAAACTTCTTCCAACCCCGATGGATCTCTTTAGCAGATTCTTCTTGCCGGCAAAACTGATAAGCAAGCGAAATGACCGTTTCGAGTTGAGACATTCCGGCTATGACAAGGAGATGAATGTACCGTTCCTGTCAGGATGTTTTATGTTCTTTAGAGTAAATGCACTGAAGAGCGAGGGCATCTTTGACGAACGTTTCTTCATGTATATGGAGGACGTGGATATTACACGCCGCCTTCATGCGAAATACAAGACCCTGTTCTACCCCTCTGTCAGCATATATCACAGGTTCTCTCGCCTGTCTTATCATAATTGGCAACTTTCGCTAGCGCACATGATCAGCGTAGTGAAATACTTCAACAAATGGGGCTGGATATACGATAGCGGCAGAAGACGTTTCAACAAACGATTGCTCAAAACATTGAAAACGAATAGCGAAGAATGAGAAATAGCAATACCATAATTGTCATTTTGTGCCTGATGCTCATGCCTCTCATGGCTTTGGCACAGACCGAACGACTGGGCGAAGACATACAGTATGGCTTCAGTCTGCGTGGCACAAGCGGTGGAGGAGACAATGCACCATTCTGGTTTACTAATAACAGATATGGCCTGGGTCCTGTCGACAACCATAGTGTTCTGGCTCGTGCCTACATCAAACGTGATGCAGAAGCCGATTCGCTCCGTTTTTGGCGCATAGGTTATGGTGCAGATATGGCTGCAGGCTATGGCAATGAAAGCGAGTTTTGCATTCAACAATTCTATTTGGATGTGCAATGGAAGATGCTTCGCCTTTCTTTTGGACAAAAGGAGAGATCGTCAGAACTAAAGAACCCAGAACTGACGACAGGTGGCATGACGCTAGGCATAAACGCTCGCCCTTTGCCTCAAGTTAGATTGGAGTTGCCAGAGTTCTGGACTGTTCCTGGAACTAAAGGGTGGTTTGCCGTCAAAGCGCATCTTGCCTATGGTATATATACAGACAATAGATGGCAAAGGAACTGGAATGATGGGACTCCCAATATTTATACAAAGAACAGTCTCTACCATTCGAAAGCCCTGCTCATGAAGATAGGCAACGTCAAGAAGTTCCCGCTGACATTGACGTGGGGACTTGAGATGGCATGTCAATTTGGGGGTAAAGGATACAATGAAATAAGCTATACTGGACAACGACTGACAGATGGTGTCAAACTGGGAGGCAATATCTTTAAGGCCTTTGTTCCAAGTGGAGGTGACGTAAATGATGATGCTTTCTCGAATGCAGCAGGCAATCACCTTGGCTCATGGCACGTTCGTTTTGATTGGACAGGCAAGAACTGGAGTGTAGGAGCATATATGGATCACTTCTTTGAAGACCATAGCCAGATAGGCATGCAGTATGGCTTCTGGAAGGACATGCTTCTTGGCATTGAGGTTAATCTTCCTGAGAATCGCTATGTGAGCAATATTGTCTACGAACACAATGGCACAAAGAATCAGAGTGGTCCCCTCTATCATGACGCTACGCCGGAAAATCCTCAACAGATAAGTGCCAGCGATGCTTATTACAACAATCATATCTATGGTGCTTGGCAACATGGAGGTTTTGTCATGGGTAATCCTCTTATCATTTCGCCGATGTACAATGGATATCTTGGCATGGAAGGCATGCTGCATAACTATTTCAATCGCCTGAATGCACATCATATAGGCCTCAAAGGTAATCCAAGCCCTTGGTTGTCATGGAGAGCCATGTACACTTATGAGAAGAACTTCGGCTCTTATGACAAGCCAGTGATGGATCCTCTAAAAGGACATTTCCTGCTTCTGGAAGCAACCTACAAACCAAAGAAACTGAAAGGCTGGGGCTTTGCCGCAGCATATGGACATAATCATGGAAGCCTGTTAGGAAAAGCTAACAGTGCTATGCTGACTGTGTCTTTTGATGGTTGGATACGCAAATACAATTAAGAAGGAACGTGAAAAAAAGGATTTACATATTATTTATCTTTGTTGCAGCCGTATTTTTCATGATAAGCTGCGACAAGTGGGACTGCAACGGGGACCTTGATGGAATGTGGCAGTTGACAGAGTGGAGAGATAAGGACAATAATGTTAAGGCAACAAAGGAAGATATGATATTCTACAGCTTCCAGTTGCAGATGGCCAGTTTCCGCATGAATGGAGATAAGTTCTTCATCCGTACATCTTTGGAAGCAAGCCCTGAGAAAATACGCATCTTCAACCCGATTGAATATGGAGGAAATGGGCATGATGTGATTAAGCCCATGTCGATGCTTTCAGTTGTGGGTGTGCCTGAAGATGGAATCTTTCTGGTTCAGGTATTGACAGGAAGCAAGATGTGCCTGAAGACGAACAGCGATGATGTCCTTGTCTTCAGAAAGTATTGAATTCGTTAAGCATAGACTTAGTTCATGAGTAACACTATATACCCTCTCGCTGCATCATTCTTTTCGGCAATGCTCATAACGGCTATAGGCTTGCCACTCATCATAAAGGCATGTAGATACTTCAAATATTTCGACCTTCCTGATGAGAGAAAGTTGCATAGCAAGCCCGTGCCACGACTTGGCGGACTGATTTTTATGCCAGCAGCTGTAGTGGGGCTCTTTGTGGCATCATGGGTGAATGTCATGATAGGCAACGAGGAGTTTGTGTTTGGTGTGTCAACGATTGCCATGACCTTTGGCGGGTTGACTATTTATCTGATTGGTTTTATAGATGACCGATATGGAATGAAGGCTGTTCATAAGTTCATTATTCAGACAATAGCAGCTTTCATTTTGCCTTTATGCAATCTCGTTGTTACGGACCTCAATGGTATTTTTGGACTGCATCAGATCCCATTTTGGATTGGTTATGTTTTGACGGTGATGGCGATACTTACCATCGTGAATGCCATTAATTTGATAGATGGCATTGATGGCTTGTCTTCAGGTCTTTGTATCTTGATACTTTTAGCTTATACTGTTTTGTTAAGCAAGAATCCTGCTATTGCATCGTTGGATGCTGCAATAGTTGGTTCCTTGATAGTTTTCTGGTTTTTCAATGTCTTTGGCAATGTCGGAGGAATGAAGATATTCATGGGAGATGCAGGAAGCCTCTTCTTAGGTTATGTCTGTGCTTATATGAGCATAAAGAGTTTGATGCGTCCTATTGCACCAGACGATTGCGGAGAGAAGCAGATGCTTATTTCCATTACATTGTTGCTCATCCCTGTCCTTGATGTCATTCGTGTGGCTTTGCAGCGACGTATTACGGGACATGGAATCTTTGAACCAGACAAAACCCACATCCATCACATATTGATGAATGCTGGTTTGTCAATGCATGCAGCGTTGGTCTGCATATTGTCTTTGTTCCTGCTGATATGTGGCATTAACTATGCCTTGTGGCAGTGTCACTTCCCCATGCCGTTCATTGTGCTGATGGATATTGCCATCTATGCTCTTGTCTGCGGAGTGGTAATGCTTGTTGGCAAGTCGGACAATTGAAAATCCTATTGCGCGGAGAAAGTTTAATCAAGGGCTTCGTACTTTGAATGGCGACTCTTGAATTCGGGCACTATTTCCTTCATAATCTTCACGATAGCCATATCGTCGCCTGTGTAACTTGCCTCGAGCAAACGTTCCTCGTCCTGACAAGCCTTTTCATAATCATACTCTCGAACTTTGGCAACCATTATCTTTGGGTGAACGGTTGGCAAAGTATGCTCAGCATCATTAAGAACTTCCTCATAAAGTTTCTCTCCATCGCGCAAACCAGTGTATTGAATCTGGCAGTTCTTAGCGCCACTTAGAGTTATCATGCGTTGTGCGAGGTCAGCAATACGAACGGGTTTGCCCATGTCAAACACGAATATTTCTCCACCTTTTCCCATCGTTCCTGCTTCAAGGACAAGCTTACATGCCTCAGGAATAAGCATAAAGTAGCGGATGATGTCTGGGTGTGTGACTGTGACAGGACCGCCTTTCGCTATCTGTTCCTTGAAGATAGGTATGACGCTGCCATTGCTTCCAAGCACATTGCCGAAGCGTGTTGTGACAAACTGCGTGCAGGGAGAGTCCTCGCCACCTGCCTTTTTCTTTTCCTCGACAAATTTATTGAGCGCTTGACAGTATATCTCGCAGATACGTTTGGAACAGCCCATCACATTGGTTGGGTTAACAGCTTTGTCTGTTGATATCATGACGAACTTCTTTGTCCCATACTTGACGGCAAGGTCTGCAATGACGCGTGTTCCGTAGATGTTGTTCTGAACAGCTATTGCAGGATTGTCTTCCATCATGGGCACATGCTTATATGCAGCAGCATGGAACACGTAATCAGGTCGGAATTGACGGAAGACGTTCTCCATGAAAGCCTGGTTCGTAATGCTTGCAACGATGGTTTCGCAGGAGAGGTTGGGGAAATCGTTTGCCATCATACGTCGAACATCGTGCATTGGCGTTTCGGCTTGGTCAATAAGAATCAGTTCTTTTGGCTCAAAGCGTGCCACCTGATTGACTATTTCATTACCAATGCTGCCTGCAGCACCTGTGATGAGTATGCGGCTTTCGTTCAATTGTCTGCCGATTGCCTGCATATCAACAACTATCTTGTCGCGAGGAAGAAGGTCTTCGATGTCCACTTCGTGCAATTGATTATATCGAAGTTCGCTCTTTCCGTCCCATTCCTTTGCAGAGGAGGGTAGCATCATGATCTTAATGCCTGCAGAAATAAGGGAATTGACAAGTTCTTCTTGTTCACGGAAATGTGCAGTTTGTAGAGGGCTGACCATCAATGTGCTGACATTCTGCTTGCGCATTAGTTCAGCGATGTTCTCTTTATCGCCATATACGGGCAGTCCTAACAACCATTTCCCTTGTAGGCTGGTATCAGAACTAATGAAGCCTTTGATGGTATAACGGTTAGGAGTTTCGTTGCGTATGCTCTTTGCAAGGCTGATTCCGCCGTCTTGTGCTCCATAGATGAAAATGCGTTTGCTGTAATTGTCAATGCGGAAGAGGTCGTACACGCTCTTGACGACGACACGAACAGCACACATAAAGGATGTTGCAAACATCAGAAGAAGTATCAACCTGGGATAGTGTTGCAGGAAGATATTGTTTTTGACTGGTAGGATCTTGTAGCCAATGTATGCAATTACAGAGCCGAGCAGCATGGCAAGGGCAACTCTGCCCAGATCCACGAAACTGCTGTATCGGAAGATGCCACTATAGGTGTGGAAGACTCGGAAAGCGATTGTGTAGGGAATAAGAAGTATCAAGAGGTCCCATAGTATGGGCCAGAAATGACTCGTAACCTCTGCTCCTCCATTGAAGAGGTAGTATGCAAGATAACCACAAAAGATAATGGTGAGGTAATCAATGAGCAAGATGCACCAATAAGGAAGTGCGCTGCGCGTGAAATACCAATTGAAGAGACGCGAAAAGATAGTCATGTCTTTTTGTTTATGCAGTTTGGCAAAGTTATGCTTTTATTGTCAACTGTGCAAATAAAGAGATGCAAAAATGTCAAAATCTTCCGCTTTTGCTAACTTGTTCTTACAAAAAGAGATGTTTCGAGGCATTGGAAAGGGTCAGAACATGGCTTTCCAAGAGGATGCGATGACCCAACGATTTGCCAGGAAACGTGTATTGAAAGTGTGGAGATAATCTATCGAAAAACCGACTGTTTGGTTGTGAGTTTGCAACATATCTATGACAATTCCAGCTCCGCCTGCAGGTCTTAGCTGTGGATTGATGTGGAGGAGAGGATCGCCCAACTGCATCCCTTCGGCAACACGACGAAATGTAACGCCTTCGTTGTAACGGACTCCCCACAATGTTCGCGCGCCAAATCGCATATCTTTCGTAACAGGATAAACCCATCCTGCAGCCAGATCTCCATGATATATATGTATCTGTTCGCCCCAAGCGGTAATGTTGTCTGATGGGAACTGCAGTTTTGCTTGCGACATCGTATAGCGTCCGATGGCGGAGAGGAAGAGGTTGTCAGTGAGGAACCACTCTGCCTCGAAGCCTGCAGTTATGGATGCGCTGCTTCGAAGTTTGATGTCTGTCAAGTCAAGACTCGCGTTTGCCGATTCGGCGAAGTCAGCCACATCGAGCGATCTGCCGTTTGTCTCTGTACCGGATATGAGGCGAAATCCGGATGGGCGATAGTTCCAAGCTTGTAGTTGAGCACGTTCTGATGGGCTGAGAGACATGGGACGGATGCCTTTTTCGCCAATGATTTTATCTGTCAGGAAGTAGGCAAGATGTGTGCTTACTACGCCGATGCCTGCTCCCATGAAGATGTCGTTCATCCAATGAGCATTGTGGCCGATGCGAAGCATCTGTGTTCCTGTAGCAGCAGTATAGCCTCCAATGGTTATCCAGGGACTGATATGTCCGTATTCACGGCTGAGAATGGTTGCTCCCATGAATGCCAGCGATGCGTGCATAGAAGGGAAACTGTTGTTGTTGGAACCGTCTGGCCGTTCTTCCGTCACTGTGCTTTTCAGCAATTGAGTCAGGCCGACAGTCATGCCGAGAGCCATTCCGTTGGCGGTCAGCATACGTTGTGTATTGCTTCGCGACTTGACGCCACAAGCCTTCATTATCCATGTTGCGGCTAACGGAGAGAGTGCTATTCCGTAGTCACTCCAGCGATGGTTCCCTTTCTCGCGATAGGGGCCAGGCAAGTTGTTGAAGCTTCGATGGGTGAATGTCTGGATGAGACCTCGAACGGGCATCAGCAAACCATCGCGATTGAGACGCATCTCTTCATGAATGAGGCTGTCTTCCGTAAGGAACTGCTGTATGTAGTATGCCAGCGAGTCTTGGCTCTTGGTGGTGCTTGCAATGCCGAACAGCAGCAGGGAAAAGAGGAACTTTTTCATGAGGAAATGTCGTGTGTGGAAACATCACGTGTGACGATTGCAAACGTCACACTAGTAAATCGCAAACGTCACACTAGTAAATTGCGAACGTCACACGTGATGTTTTACATCGTGGCACAGGTCGCTTATATGAGGTATTGCTTGGAGATGCTTTCATTGTTCTCCACGCATTGTATTGTCTGTGCCAGCAGGGGGGCGATAGACAGTTGTTTCACCTTGCTGCACTTGCCTGTGTAGGGGATGCTGTCCGTGAAGAGCATCTCTTCTATTGCGGAGGCTTCGATGCGTTCGTTAGCCGGGCCGCTCATGATGCCGTGACTGGCGATGGCCCTTACGCTGCGAGCTCCGTTCTGTTTCATCAGGTCGGCTGCTTTCGTGATGGTTCCTGCTGTGTCGACCATATCGTCGATGAGGATGACGTCGGCATCGAAGACGTCGCCGATGATGTCCATCGTTGCCACTTCGTTTGCTTTCTTTCTGGTCTTGTTGCAGAGGACGAGGGGACAGTTCAGGTATTTGCTGTAGGTGCTTGCGCGTTTCGAACCACCCACGTCAGGTGTGGCGATGACGAGATTCTCCAGGTTGAGGCTCTGGATGTAAGGCATCAAGACGCTGGAAGCGAAGAGGTGATCGACAGGCACATTGAAGAAGCCTTGCTCCTGATCGGCATGTAGATCCATCGTGATGAGACGGGTGATTCCTGCCACACTCAGCATGTCCGCCACGAGTTTGGCTGCGATACTGACGCGAGGCTTGCTTTTCCTGTCCTGACGAGCCCAGCCGAAATAGGGGACGACGGCGTTGATGGTGCGTGCTGAAGCGCGTTTCGCAGCATCGATCATCAGGAGAAGTTCCATCAGATTGTCAGCATTGGGGAATGTGCTTTGCACCAGAAAGACATCCACACCACGGATGGATTCCTCGAAGCAGACTTCGAACTCACCATCGGAGAAATGTGTGATTGAGAGATTGCCCAGCTCACAACCCAATTGCTGGCATATTTTCTCTGCCAGATAGCGTGAATTGGTGCCCGAAAACACCTTGTATGATCTTGTTCCTTCCATTGTTATATTTAAGATTTACCAGTTCCTTTCTGTTGTTTCTCGCCTGGGTGGTGATGGGCTTGATGTTTTATCCTACCGCTTTCCTCAGTTTCCTGAAGTGCGCGATGAGTTCCTTGTAGTCTTGTTGCGAGTGGACATCGAAGTGATTCCACAAGTCACCTCTGATGGCAACACCGCCAAACCCCCATTCCCTGACCTGCTCGATGTTGTCGAGACACACGCCGCCTTCGGCTATAACGCGTTGGTCTATAATACCTTGGCGTGCTGCGGAGCGCAACTCGTCTGGGGTGAAGGATGCTTTATTCTCGTTTTCAGAGATGCTGTCGAAGATGTTCCTGAGCAGCACATATTCGCACGTCGGCTTTTGCTCCACGACACTTTGCAGGTCGTAGCAGGTTCGAGTGACGGGACCGTTGTAGGAGGCAGGTGCCTGAGGGTGCCTTTTGCTGAGGTGAATGCCCATCAGCCCAAACTCGTCACGCAGGTAGAAATGGTCGTGAACAACAATCTTTTTGCGATATTGTTCAGGCATGAGACTCAGCAAACGCTCGCAAAAGACGGGTTCTGAATTGGGTTTTCGGAGGTGGAGAATGTCGAGCCCTTCCTCGAAAAGCGTAGTCAGAATCTTGTCCTCCTCGACGAAAAACTCAGGGCAGGTAAGCAGAATAAGTTTCATTCCGTTTCTCTTGGTCTTTTTTTCTGTGTGCAAAGATACAAAAAAGAATTAAGAAACATGAATTAATGCACAAGAAATTTTGCATTTCTCCCATATATTTGTATCTTTGCAAGCAGAACAATGTATTTGCTTGAATAAGGTATGAACAAGAAAACACAATTTGCGGCATTGCTTTTTGCCTTTGTCGCCCTTCAGGTGACAGCCCAAAAGAAGTATTCCAACCCGGTTTACGGCTCAGACTTCCCTGATCCGACAGTCCAACGTGCACCCGATGGCACCTTCTATTCCTATGCGACAGGATGCAAGTGCCGTTCGAGCAAAGACCTCATAACGTGGACCAACGTCTCTGGCGTCATTTCGCGTCCAACCTGGAACGACAGTATCCATTCCGATGGGACGAGGGACAACTACAGTCTTTGGGCTGCAGATGTCAACTATGTGGACGGCAAGTACATATGTTACTATGCCTCAGCGCTTTGGGGCAACGGCTCGCGAACGGGTATTGGTGTGGCAGTAGGTGATTCCCCCACCAAGTTTACCGACAGAGGCAAACTCTTCCGAAGCACGGAAATAGGCGTGAAGAACAGTATCGACCCTTGTTATGTTGAAGAGTTCGACAAGAAGTATCTCATCTGGGGAAGCTTTAACGACATCTGTTTGGTAGAGCTTACAGACGATGCACTCTCTGTGAAGAACTTCTCGCCCATCAACAACCCTCAGCCAAACGGCTCTTGGAGGCGTCACTCTGGCGTAACAAAACTGGGCGGAGGAGCTTTCGAAGGAGCCATGATCTATAAGCGAGGCAAGTACTATTATCTGTTCTGCAGCGTGGGTTCATGTTGCGAAGGAGAAAACAGTACCTATCGAACAGTAGTAGGTCGCGCAACAAGCCTGAAAGGTCCTTATACCAACAAGCAAGGCGGAAGTATGGTGGACAACAACTATACCACGATAATCTCCGGCAATGACCGTTGGAAGGGACCTGGGCACAATAGTGAAATCATTACCGACGATGAGGGACAAACCTGGCTCCTCTACCATAGTTACGACAGGAACAACAACTTCAATGGTCGCGTCATGCTTTTGGACAAGATAACTTGGGACAGGAACGGATGGCCCGTCATCAATGATGGTCACCCCAGTAGTGGTGAGATGGATGGTCCCATCTTCTACTCCGGGAACGGAGCTAACGTTACATACAAGGTTACGAATGCTGACTTGAGCAAGAGCCAATGGAAGGGTTGGACTGTCAATTCTGCAAGCGAAGATTGCGATATGACGAGCGGCAACGGCACGGCTTTCATGCCATTCGGAGTCGTCAAGAACGGCGGCACCTTCGACATCTCACAAACCGTCACCACAAGTGTCTCGGATGGTTTGTACGAAATGAAGGTGAACGGCTTTGACACAGAGCACAGTGTAGAATATTATGTAGGCAAGGTGGGAATGCCGGTTCTGTGTCCGGCAGATAACGGAGCTACAGCTCCAACCGCCAATGCCACTATCTCCAACAACTTCCTCAACGGAAAGTTCGAACAAAGTGTGTATGGACTGATCATTGGAGGTAAGCTGACTTTCGGCATGCGTACTAAGCAAGCGCTTTCTTCGACAGAGCGTTTTGTCGTGGGCAACGTCAATGTTATCTATCGAGGCAAGGCTGCGGATGCCGATTCGACAGCTTTGGTTTCTGTTCTCAACAGCTATTATGCTATGGCGGACAGTTTCGCGAATGGTGACAAACCCTATTACGACGGCTACAACAAAACGATAGCTTCATACAAAGAGGCTGCTGAAGGAAGTGAGGACGCATCGGTTCGTTACAATCAATTGCTGAAGATAAACAAGACGCTCGACAGCATCCAGACGAGTATCGACGTTTATGCCGACCTTGTTGTTGCAGTTCAGACGTTGCAGGACAACATCGCTACAGCCGAAGCTGGCGGTTATGCCACTCAAGATGCTAAGGATGCTTTGGCTGAAGGACAGCAGGTTCTTGCCGACAGAAACCTCAAAGACAGGGACATAAAAGCGCTTGTCACACGTCTGAATAATGCCGGCCACGCTATGATGTACTCCTATCAGACTGGTGACGGAACGCAAGAGAACCCTTTCGTGATAACCCGTCCGGAACAGCTCGACCACATGCATGATGTTCTCGTCAAGGATACGATGGTTTACTTCGTGCTTGATGCTGACGTGGATATGCAGGGTTACGACTGGAAGCAGCTCAATAGTGGTGATAACAACTTCCGTTATTG
This sequence comes from Bacteroidaceae bacterium, assembly GCA_017650085.1. Lineage (GTDB taxonomy): Bacteria > Bacteroidota > Bacteroidia > Bacteroidales > Bacteroidaceae > Physcousia. The sequence continues at coordinate 13,879 of JAGCFN010000157.1, forward strand.
GATTAACTTCGACGGGCAAGGACACATTATTTATAATCTCACGCCAAACGGGACGAAGTACTATCCCAGTTTTTTCGGCACTTTGTGTGGCGAGATCCGCAACACTGGTTTTGTCGATGCAAAGGTTGATGGAACCGCTTCTGGCGCGGCTATTATAGGCGGCACGCTTGGACACAGTACTTTCAAGGATGCCGAGGAAAACCTCTATCCCGTGATAATCGAGAATTGTTACGTTACTGGAACTGTGACAAGCAAAGGCTATGTTGGCGCTATAGGCGGCACGCTTGGCAATTCTCCTGTGTTTATCAGGAACTGCTATAGTGCTGCAAGCGTTACTGGAAACGGCTCTTCAGCCAACTATTCCGGCGGTCTTGTGGGAAGAATCCGAACGAACCTGACGATGGAGAACTGCTATGCGGCAGCTCCTGTCTCGTCACCCACAGCCGGAGGTATAGTTGGAGGAGGCCAGAATTCCACCACTCCTGGCAGTCTCTTCAGTAATGTGATTGCTTGGAATCCCACAGTTGATGGTACGACGGCACTTCCTTTCGGTACGACTATCGAACTGGATGTGCTCAATCCCACATACATCTTTGCCGACATGTTGGTCAACGGAGAACCTGTCGAAGACGGTCTGAGCCACTTGGAACTCTGTGATATCGTGGGAACTTGGGGTGAGCCTTGGTGGAACAACCCGACTGCAGGCAACGGATATCCCATTCTTCGATGGCAGTACGAGCGTGGCGATTACCGCGAGATATGCGGTTTCGACCCGGACAACATTCCGACAGGAATTACTGCAATTCAGGATTCGAACCGCAATATGATGGGCGAGATCTACAATCTTTCAGGCCAACGTTTGCAGAAGATGCAGCGAGGAATCAACATCGTGAATGGCCGTAAAGTTATAGTTAAATAAGGTAGTAAGAAAACACACCACAGTTAAATTGCAAACGTAACACTATACGATTGCCAACTTGACTGCAAGCATTTTACAACTATGAATCGTCTGTATTTCATCATGCTGCTTTTCTGCGTTTCCTCAGTTTGGGCGCAGCAGCAAAACGTAAGTGGAGTTGTTAAAGGTCCGGATGGCGGCATCGCCAAGGTTTCCGTTCGTGAGATTGACTCGGAACATCGTATCTTCAACCACACGACGACCGACAGGAATGGACTCTTCTCGTTTCGTGTTCGCGATGCTCAGCATTCGTTGCAATTTTACGCACCTGGTTATCGCACTTTCTCCCATAAGATGCTTGGCGCAAAATCCTTCAAAGTCAATATGGAGAAACGTCGTACCTCGCCATTTGTCGCTTCGGCAAAGGTCATTCTCAAGAGCGAAAAACTCTTTTGCGGACACTATTTTGGCGATGTTGTGAAGCGACAAGCCTGGATAGAGAAGATGTGCGACTCGCTTTATTGCTTCATCATCCCCATCGAAATGGAGCGACCTGTCGACGAATATCCTGCAGGACGACAACTCATCGTGTTGGACGGGGCTGGGAGGCAAGTGGTTCAATGCGAGAATGTTGTCGATGTCTATCCCATTGCAGGCGATCCTGAAGAGGTGGATCAGATGCGTCTCGCTCAGTCTTATGTCGGCACAGGTCACATTCCAGGAGATAGTGATGACGAAATCAAATACTTTGCTTATCCTCATTTCCAGGTCTCGAAGGCTCAGCTCGAACAGTTCTGCAATCAGCCTGACTTGCTTGCACGTCTTGCAGTCGATACCTATCGGGCCGACAACTACTGGAACTTCTTCCCGACAGACAAAACAATTGATCTCATTCGCAAGGCTTTAGAGAAATAATCCGTACATGAAAATCCGCAAAATCGCAACTTCCGCCCTCCTCCTTTGCTCGGCAATAGTTTGCAAGGCAGAGGAAGAGAAGACATTCTTCCTCATCTCCAATACCCATCTTGACACGCAATGGAACTGGGATGTCAAGACCACCATTTCGGAATACGTCAAGAACACGCTCTTTGACAACATGGCGTTGATGGCAAAGTATCCTGACTTCCAACTCAACTACGAAGGCGCCATCAAGTACATGTGGATGAAGGAATACTATCCAACGGAGTTCGAACAGATGAAAAACTACATTCGGAACGGACAATGGCACGTTAGCGGAATGTCGATAGACGCAAGCGATGTGATGATGTCGTCTGCCGAAAGCATCCTTCATAGCATGCTCTATGCTAACCGATTCTACAAGAAGGAGTTTGGCGTGAGAGGCGGTTTCGATGTGATGTTGCCTGATTGTTTCGGCTTTTCCTATGCTTTGCCTTCTCTGATGCGACATGCAGGCCAGAAAGGTTTCCATAGTGCAAAGCTTGGGTGGGGTTCGTCGGCATACAATTCTCTGCCTCATTTCGGTGTTTGGCAAGGGGTTGACGGGAGCAAAGTCTATGCCGTCTACAAACCCGGAGCATACGATGCTCACGAAGATTGGAACAAGGATCTGACGAACGATGCAGACATCCTCAATAAGATAAAAACCAATATTTCCGAGAGCGGCATTCCTGTTGCGGTGAAATATGTAGGGCCTCGAAGCGACCACGGCGGTGCTCTTCGGGATGATCCCGATGATGACGGCGAGAACACTCCTTACTGGCTCAGCTATAACGTTCAGAAAGAAGATGGAGCCGTAAAGGTTCGTCTTGTTTCGCCAGATGAGTTCTTCCAATACATGGAAGATCACGATAATGGTCAATACAAGGTGTGGAATGGCGAACTGCCCATGAAAACCCATGGTGTAGGAGCTTATACGAGTTGGGGAGCCCTGAAACTTTGGAACCGCAAGAACGAGCTTATGGCCGATGCAGCAGAGAAGGCCTCTTCGCTTGCTATGTGGCTTAACGCTCGAGAATATCCTTCGCAGCAACTTCAAGATGCTTGGGTGCGAACACTTTGGCAGCAGCATCACGACGGATTGACTGGTACAAGCATTCTCTCGGCAAATGATTATTCCTACAACGAGTATTATCTTGCCAATCGTGCCTTTGCTCAAGAACTCTCTACGAGTGCCGGAGCTGTCATCCAGATGATGGACACTCAGACGGAAGGCACACCTATCGTCGTCTACAACCCGCTTTCGCACGAACGTACAGACATTGTGGAAGGTTCTGTTTATTGCAGTCGCTATCAGAATTTTGTTCGTGTTCTTGATCCAGACGGCAACGAAGTGCTTTCGCAAGTCCTTAAGTATGACTTCTCTACGCAACGTCTTCATTTCATTTTTGCAGCCACAGTTCCCTCGCTCGGTTATGCAGTTTACGAGGCAAGGGTAGGGGAGAAGTCCACTTTGACATCCGATCTCACTTTTGAAAATAGCGGAAGTTCGAAGAGAATGGCAAACGGTCGTTATCGCGTTTCAGTCAATAGTAATGGCGACATCAACAATCTCTACGACATCAAGAACAGCCGCACTCTCATCAACTCTGCCGTTCGTCAGCAACTTATCTACGATCACGAGGATGCTTGGCCTGCATGGGAAATCAGTTATACTGACGTGTGTCTCTCACCTTCTTCCTTTGTCTCGAAGAATGTCGAGATAGAATTGGTGGAAGATGGGCCGTTGCGTAAGTCGTTGAGGGTAAAGCGTCAACAAGAAGGCTCTACCTTCATTCAATACATTCGCATGAATGCCGTCAACGATAGGGTAGAGTGCGTGAACGAAGTTGATTGGCAGACTTACGAGCGAATGCTGAAGGTCAATTTCCCCTTCCCTACTGCCCTCAAAAACGACAAGACCACCTACGACATCTCTCTTGGTACAATCAGCCGAGGCATCCGTTCCAGCGACGAATACGAAGTGTGTGGTCATCAATGGGCCGACCAGAGTAATGCCTCAAACAGTTATGGCGTATCTATCCTCAGCGACTGCAAATACGGCTGGGACAAGCCATCCAATACTTCGCTGCGTCTGACTTTGCTGAGAACTCCTTCATGCAAGAGCTACAACCATCAGGCAAACATGGACCTCGGTCCCAACAAGTTCACATACGCTTTGCTGCCTCACGAAGGAGGTTGGAGCAAGCAAACACAGATGCAGGCAGGGCAACTCAATCAACCCCTTATTGCCTTTGTCGCTCCCAAACATCCGGGAATCCTCCTTGGTCGCCGTGTTGATTTCTTCTCGCTCAGCACGGACAAGGTAGCCATCAAGGTCTTGAAGAAGGCGGAGGACACGGACGAGTTCATTGTTCGCGTCTATGAATGGACAGGCGAAGACCAGCAGGACGTGCGCCTCTCCTTCCCCTTACCTATCAGTTCGGCTCGCGAGGTGAACGGCATCGAAGAGGATATTCCTGGTGGTGAGTGCACGATAGTCGATGGAAAGCTGTCTTTCGACATCAAACGCTATCAGCCAAAGACTTTTGCCATTCGCGTTCCCATGATGGTATCTATTACCTATGGAGGAGAAGACGAAATCAATCATCCGGGTTACCCGCTTGCCCTTCCTTACAACATCGACCTGATGAGCTACGACAGCGCCAAGGGCAATGCTGCCACGAACTATACCTATGCCTATCCTGCCGAACTCATCCCTGACACACTTGTCTGCGACAATATGGACTTCGTGATGGGACCAAGAACCAACAGCGAAAAGAATGTGCTTCGCCTAAGTACGGCCCAAACCATCTCCCTCCCTTCATGGGTGAACGAGAATAAGTACAAACTCTATCTGCTTCTTGCCAGTCCTACTGAAGCTGGAGCAAAGGTGACGGTAACTGCAGGCGACAAAGAGACAATTCTGGATGTGCCTTATTTCACAGGCCGTGCTGCCGAGCCGCCTTCTTGCACAACTTTGACTGAAAACTACCGCAAAGAGAACATCGTCTTTGCCTCGTCTCATGCTCACAATGTATCGAGCAAGACGAACCAAGTCATGCAGATGCTCTACATATATAAATATGGTATAGAGCTTCCTGAAGGAGTTGACCAGATTACAATCAACTCTTCCGACCGCAAGACGTTCCTCTTTGCTGCCACAGTTGCTCCCAATCATTGTGACGATGTTGTTCCCTTTGCACCTCTCACTACTGAAATAGAGCCGAATGAAGCGAACAAAAGCGAATGGGAAGAAGGTTGGTCTGACCGTTTGGTGCCTAAGAGCGTTACTGCTTCGCATCAGATCAACACCAACGAAGCTGCTCGCTATGCCAACGATTTAGACCCGACTACCAAATGGTGTGTTGGAGGTTCGCAGAGTCAGACGCCATACCTGCAATACATACTGAAGGATACAGCTGTCGTGAATCGTTGGATGGTGCTTGGTGCGGCTCGAGAGAGTGGCGGTTATGTTGCCAAGTCCTTCAAACTTCAGTATCAGGCTGAGGATGGAACTTGGGTTGATGCCGACATCGTGGAAGGCAACCAGATGAATAAGGTCATCCGTACTTTGCCGCAACCTATCACAACAACTAGAGTCCGCTTGCAGATGATACATGGCGAGCAAGGTGATGGCTATACTACTCGCATTTACGAATTCACCGTCTTTGGTTACCTCAAGAGCGAAGATCCAGTAGGTCTTGATGCGATCCATCAAGAGGAGAACGAGGAAGGGACAGATGTCTATAACCTTGCAGGCCAGCGTGTTAGCAACACCAATCAGCAAGGAATTTACGTCAAGAAAGGGAAGACGTTCAGCGTCTCACGTTAACTTTGCAAACATCACGTGTTAAAATGCCCAACATCACGTGTTAAAATGGCAAACATCACGTGCCACATTTGCAAACGACACGAGTGTTGCTGTTTATAGAGAAGAAGCGGCAGCGGCATCGAGCAGTACCTCACAATGTGGATGGCGTTGAAGGATGGAGGCAGGAATATCGGTGGTGACAGGGCCACGCAGTACTTGGCTCACAATCTTTGCTTTGGCAGTTCCCTTGACAACCAGTATGATACGACGAGTTTGCATAATGTCCGACAGTCCCAACGTGACACCTCCAAGGGAATGTTCGGCAGACATGCTCATCTCCCTGCGTATGCGAGTTTCCAAAGCATGGTCCATGCTGCCCGTTCCAACTGTACTCTCAAAAGGAGCTCCTGGCTGATTGAATCCAAGATGCCCGTTCTCGCCTAAGCCTAAGATGAGCAAGTCAATGCCTCCTCTTTGTTGTAGTTTCTCCATGAAGTGTTGGCAATCAGTTTCCAAGTCGTCGCTCTGTGTGGGTAGCATCAGGAAATGATCTTCATCGGTTCCCAGCCCATCGATGATCTCGGACTTGAGCATCGTGTAGCACGCCCCAGAATAAGAGCGAGGGACTCCTGTCACTTCATCCACGCCGAAGAATGTGACACGACTGGCATCAAAAGGCTGGTCGCGATGAATCTCTACTACCAGCCGATGCATGTTGCCTGTAGTACGGCCCGTTGAAAGTCCTATCACACTTTCCGGCTTTTTCCTGATCTGCTGAACAATTCTCTCAGCACCAGCAAGGTCAAAAGCCTGTTCGTTTCTTTCTATGTGTATTGTCATGACTTCTATTTTTGGGAGGGGGAGTCTATTCATATTCAGCGATGAGCGACAGGAACTTCCCTGCCGAGGTCACCCATACCTCTTTGTAGCAAGCGTTGTTCGTTTGGGGCCAATAAGGCACGTCCTCGTTGCCGAAAGAGCGTATGCCTACAGGTATTTCGCCCGTTATCTCGCCTGAAGAGAAGCTGTCCAGAGACGGGTAGCGATGTCCTTCACCATAGATGAGTGACTGGCAGAAAGGATTCTTACCTACAGTCCAGTAGAGTTGTTCCAGTCCTATTTGGCAGAGAGTTTCGTCCTTCAGATAATGTCCGCACATTGCAGCACCTTTTCCTGTGGAAAGGATGATGGCCTCGTTGCCATTGAAGATGCTGAAACTCATGGGGAAACGGTGCAGGTAGTGCGTCTCGTCAATCTTCTCTCCACAGTGCAATTGGCGGTCGAAGAGTTGTTGGGCATTGCTTGGCGAGAAGATGTGCAGGGAATGGAAACCTTCAGAGTCTTCATACTCTTTAGCCTGCCATATTCCTGAGGATATCATGCCGTAAGGTTCAGTATAAGGCATTAAGCGTTTCAGATAGTCGGCATATCGGTGGATAGCATCATTCCATTGCGGAGCATCTGGATGCGAAGGCTGGGACTTGCACAATGCAATAAGTGCTTGAGGAAAGAGTTGGTCGCGCGACTGATGAACGAAATGGACAGGGGCGCGTCGTGTCGTATCGCGATAAAAATAGCCCGAAAAGCCCTCTTTTTCTTGGCATTTCAAGACATAGCAAATGCTTGAAGTTGCCAATTCGGCATAAGTTGAATCGCCTGTCAAGAGATAGAGTAGAGTGGCCGACCAACTTCTGGCAGCTTGGAACAGAGAGGGAGAGGTGTTGTAAGTGTGCTCCATGATGTGTGGGAAATGGTCGTAACCATCACGCTGGAACTTCTTCTCTGCAAAATGGAAATCCTCTGTCGCTGCTTTGGCAAGGTTGTCGTGGAGAGAGGAGGAAGGCAGGGCCTTTGCTGCAAAGGCTTCGTAAGCGGCATAGAGATAATTGTCGAAGGCATTGTCTTGCTTGCGAACGGTATGGATGTCATCATAAGTCCCGGTTTGGGAGTCCGTCCAATGAAGCAGACCCAAACTGCTGGCTCGGAATCCGTCGCCAAAGCGGCAGCGCAGTACGAAGCGAAAACCCCATTCTGCTTCCTCGAGCAATCGTTTGGCTAAAAGGGGATGGGAGTCTTTGTTATGGAGATAAGCCTCGAGCAACGAATAAGCCACATCGGCTGTCTGCAAGGTTTGTTGCGAGAGGTCGCCAGCGTCGTGCCAGCCTCCACCATAACAAATCTCCTTACCTGCATGGTCACAGAAAACATCTTGATGGCAGACTCCGTGAATGCCGGGAACCTCGTAGCCGCAACGTTGGCAAAAGATGAAATTGAGCAACCGCCATTGTGTGTCGAGGAAGGCATCATCCGAGATAAGGAAAGGCTCCGTCACGGTTTCCCCAAGTTTGAGTCGATAATGCCCTGACTTATTGAAACTGGAGAAGTCCAGCACTTTGAAGTTTCCCAAAGAGGTACGTTTGGGTTCTGCTTTGCCAGTAAAACATACCTTTCCGCTTTTCTCATCAATTAGCGAGAAGGTTCCTCCTAAACTGTTGTCCGCAACAGCCGTCTTGCGTCCCTTTGCCAGATATCCTGTAGAAGAATAGGCGATGCATCCTGGTTGGATGTCCCATCCAATCTCTTTCGGAGTGTTCTCCACTTGCTCTAAACGCAGGTTACGCAGTACGTAGGAGATGCTGTCGCACAATGCTCCGTTCTTCCCCTTCAGGTCTGTGTATAATGTGAGACTCATTACGGAATCACGCTCCAAACCGCTTATGTCGTATACAACGGTGTTCCACTTGTTGTTGGTCAGGTTGATGAGATGGGCTCCCAGCATATTGGGGTGAGCATTCTGCAGGACCGCGTTCAGATTCATAACCATAACACCTCGGCAAATGGGCTTTACCTCCATGACTATCCTGGTGAATTTGCGCAGATCACGCCCGTTCATGTTCAGCGACAAACTGGCCCTGCCGAAGGTGGCATAGTCAGGGTCATTGTTGGGCCCTTTAGCTCTTTCTCCAGTATGGACGGGAACAATCAGGCACAACCCGCTGTCTGCGATGCATTCCATCTTCCCAAAGCCTTCGTGCCGCCATCTATAAATGGTGTTGTCGAGAGGAATCGCTTCGGAATGCAGCACTGGTTGTCTGAGTTGGCTTGTCTCCATCGAACGGCTGTCATCTAATGGCAAAGGGATGTGCAGCATGTTGCTCGAACGGATTTCCTTGTCCAAACTGCCGCTCAAGGAATGGCGTGGCGAACAACTTGTCAAGTAGAGTTGTACCCCTACAAGGATCAATGCTGAGATGAGAAGAATGCGTTTCACTCGTGAAAATGATGGTGCGAAAATGCTAAATCAGAAACTTCGTTCATTTGTGGAGTTCCATCAAGCGTTGGTACTCGTTTTCTGTGATAGGAATGACGGTGCCGTGCCGAGGTGTGAAAGCACCCTCGGTAGCGGTGTTCTTGCGGAACTTGAACTGGTAGAGGTCTTGCGAAGAGCAGAACTGATAGTGCCCGTTCACATAGCAGTCGTACATGAGAATCCAGTCGTCACTGTTGATGAGGCGAAAGACGCCTGCTCCCTCCACGGCTTCCCTGGTTTGCTGCAAAGTACCTGACGGTGCTCCCCATTGACTGCCTTCCTTTCCGAGGGGAGCAGTGAGGCTGGTGGTTGTGACTTCGCAGATTCCGCCAGCTCCTTCGTTCTTGTAGAAAGCGTGATAGAGCCCGTCGTTTTCATTGAAGACGATGTTCATGTCGATGGTGGCATCGCCCCGGTCGTAGAAATAGGTGGGTTCACTTTCCAAGTCGGTGAAATCCTTGTTGGCGTAGGCATAGAATACCTTGTCGTAGGGCACTTTGCCATCGTTTGTCAGGATTGAGAAGTAGATGAGATACTTCTTGGCAACGGGGTCGTAGATGGTTTCCGGAGCCCATACGCGAGTTACGTTGGCAAGATAGGTGCCGGCATAGCGTGTGGGGAAATGTACGGTACTTGTCTGCCAATTGATGAGGTCTTCGGAGCGCATGAGAACCATGCCCCGATTGCTGCTCCAACCAAGCGCACAACGCATATCTGTCGCAACCATATAGAAGCGTCCGTCTTCTCCACGAAGGATGTGCGGGTCGCGCAGTCCTCCCATGACGGTAATGCCTTTTGCGCTGACAACGGGTTTGCCTTCGTTGACTACTGTGTAGTTGTAACCGTCATCGGAAACGGCATAGTAGATGTTCTCGTCGCTGTTGCTGGGGAAGAAGGTGAAGAGATAGTGCGAATAGGGACTGTCCTTCTTGTGGACAAAGACTTTGAAGGTCTTTTTGGCCGTCGATTCTCCCTTTGTCAAGGTTGCGGTGAGGGTGACGCGTTTGCGGGTTCTTTTGGGAGTGCCGACCACTTTCCCCTCGTTCGAGAGCAGTTTGGTATTGCCGGACTGCCAAGTAATGGTGGAGCCGTAAGAGCCTTTGGTGGGGAGTTCGACGCCTTCATAGAGGTTGTTGATGCTGCTTGGCAGCGTCAGCTCGGCAAGGTCCTTATAGAGGGCATCCTTGTTGCCGTCTTCTGCGAGTAAGGGCATGGCCATGCAGACAATCAGGGCATATCCGAGCACCAGTTGATGTGTGCGTTTCATGGTCTTGCTGTTTTATTCTCTTACAACTTCTGTAAACTCGGGCTTCGCACCTTCTTCTTTGTTGACAGTCACGAAGATGGTCGAGGTGCTCTCTTGTCCGTCGAAGCCGATGCTTTTTGCCGTGAACTTGTAGTCCGTGCTCTCTTCCGTCTCGCGCTTGCCTACAGTAACAGGTGTACCGAGTGGGAACTGATAGTTTGAACAAGCTGCATCGAAGACGAGGCTATCCTCTTGAGTCAAAGGAACCTGCTCGCCATAGTCGGGCAAGGGCGCGATGTTCCCCTTCTTGTAGCCGTTCTCAATGAGGAAGCGGTTGAGTTCTTTCGGAGCAGCCCCGATTCTTGCTTGACGCACACCATAACCCTGGCGGATGTCGGCTTTCGGCAGGGCCTCTTTGAGGTTTTTCCACGAAGCGCCACCTCCGCTGCCGAAGGTGCAGAAGGGCACAACGGTTTTGCCTGCAAAGTCGTTCTCCTTGACCAGAGTGGCGACGGGCATGGCATAAGTGCCGAACCAGATGGGATAGCCGATGAAGATGACGTCGTAGTCAGCCAGGTTAGCCTGAATGGGATTGAGCTCTGGCAGCTCGCCGCTTTCCATTTCCACTCGACAGCGGTCTATTGTTGCTTGGAAGTCACCGTCGTAGGGATTCACAGCTTCGATGCGTTCTATGTCGGCATCGAGTTGTTTCTGCAGTTCCTCGGCTACGGCTTGCGTCGTGCCAGTCTGGGAGTAATAGAGCACCAACACCTTTTGCTTGGTGCAACTTGTCAGGATAGAAGCCATCATGGCTAACAACATGAACTTTTTCATTTTCTTGTGTGTTTTTATTGTTTCTTGATTTCTTCCAACGCTCTGCAAAGCTGATCGGGGCAGGAAGTCTGTTTTGTGCCACAACGGATGCCGTTGATTTTCTGGATGACATCGTCAACCTTTTGTCCTGTAACGAGTCGGCAGATGCCTTGCAGATTGCCGTTGCATCCGCCCACGAAAAACACTTGCTGGATGATGTCGTTGTCATCCACTGTCACATCAATCAGTTGTGAGCAAGTTCCTTGAGTTTGATACTGAATGTGTTTCATTTTCTTTTTATTTTACGATTTCTTCGTGTGTGATGTAGTTGCGGTCTTTTGGCAGCGATTCGGGGGTGATGGTGAAGCGGCGGCCGTTCTGCAGGTTGAGTGTGATGCGACGGAAGCGCGGTTCGCCAAGCATGTAGCGGTCGGAAGATGGGCAGACAGGATAGAAGCCCATCGAGGAGAAGATGAACCACGATGACATCTGCCCCGAGTCGTCGTTGCCAGAGAGGCCGCCAGGTGTGTCGTTGTATTCTGTGTCGAGGATGTAGTTCACCCATTTTACTGTCTTCTCGCGTTTGCCGATGAAGTCGTAGAGGTAGGCTATCTGATGGCATGGTTCGTTGCCGTGCCAATACCGCTCCTCTGTAAACATCGAGTCGAGTTTTGCCTCGAACGCTTCTTTCCCCAGCATCTGGGCGAGGCCCTCCACATTGTGGGGCACAAACCAAGTGTAGTGGCAGACGGCCCCTTCTGTGATGAATGCTTTGCGGCGCACCAGGTCGGTATTGCCTTCGAAGTGCCCGTCAGCATAGCGTCCGTCGCAATAGCCCGTCTTGGGGTTAATGACATTTCGCCAATTCTCGGAGCGGGCCATCAGCACCTTGTAGTCATCATCCTTGCCCAGTGCCTTAGCCATCTGAGCCACGGCAAAGTCGTCGAAGGCATACTCCAGGGTTCGCGAGGTCTGCTCCTTCTGGTGGAACGCCTCTCTGACCTCGTCTTCCAGCGGAATGTAGCCGTACTTCAGGTAGGATTGCAGCGCCCTTCTGCCCATCCCGTTCTTGTAGTCCTCTTCCGAGGCTGGTGTCTCGAAAGCGTTCTTGCGCATCCCCTCGTAAGCCTTTTCCGCATCGAAGCCGCGAATGCCCTTGATGTAGGCGTCGGCGAGTGCTACAGAGCAATGGTCGCCTATCATGGCTGCAGTGTAGGAGTTCCAGCTGGGGAAGATGGGCAGCCAGCCTCCCTCTTCGTATTTGGTGACGAGGGATTGCATCATGTCGGCCGAGACATCGGGGTAGAGTAGGGTGTAGAGCGGATGCACGGCTCGGAAGGTGTCCCACATCGTAAAGTCGCAGTAGTATACGGCCCCCCTCCGCCTCCCCCGAGGGGGAGTGTAAGAAGCCTTCCCTCGGGAAGGTTTGGATGGGGCCCCATTTGCGAAGCGAGGGTAGCTCCCGTCCGCATCACTCATTTCGTGAGGCATGAACGAAGCGCGATAGAGCGCTCCGTAGAACTGGTTGATGCGGGCCGTGTCTGTGTCTTCCACATCGATGGCGTGGAGATGCCTGATCCAAGTTCGGATGAGGTTCTGCTTCATCTCTTCGAAGCTGACGCCCTTTGCCTCTGCTCTGTAATTGAGTTCTGCACCCTCGCGACCTGTGAAGGATGTTGCTGCCTTGATGATGATGGGCTTGCCTGCTCTGCCTTCGAAGGTGAGCCAGGCGCAGTTGCCGTCCTGACCGCACTGGATGGGGTTGTCTTCGTAGGTGAGGAGCAGGTGTCCGCTGAAGCCTGCCCGCTCGCCCCAGCCCTGATAGATGCGATGGACGGGGTTGTAGCCGTAGATGGTCCTGTGCTGCGGCTCCACCTCGATGTGCCCCTCTTTCTCGTCGCTGTTCGGCTCCACGACAATGTGGATGGGGCCGTCCTGCTCGGGTGTGATGCGGAGGATGACTGCATGGCTGCTTGCCGTCATTTCCGTCGTCAGATGCTCGTCTGGGAGCCTCACAGCGTAGTAGTGGGGATGCGACACCTCTTCGGTGTGACTGAAGCGTGTGGCGCGTTCCTTTGCCGACTTGCGGAGCTGGCCGGAGAGGGTGGCAATGGTGAACGAGCCGTAGTCCTGCGTGCAACTGCCCGAAGTCCAATGACTGCCTCTGAAGCCCTGCAGCATCGTGTCAGTATAATAATAGGGAGAGAGACATTTCGCCTCGCTCTCGCGCGTCTGGGGCGTCCAGAAGTTCTGTCCGTTAGGCGAGAGTACAGCCGGCATGGTCTGTCCGTGTTCCTCCGAGCCTTTGCCGAAGAGTCCTGCCGTCTTCGTGTTGGCGGGGGCTGTGCCCACCATCGTGTTGAGTGCGCAGAGCTGGCGGAGATGCTCCCGGTCGTGCCGGCTGAGTCCTTTTGCCATAATGCCGTAATGGCACAGAAACATCAGAATGGCGGGAAGGAGGAGTCTGTTCATTGAAAACTTCACTATTCGTGCCACAAATATATGAAAAAGGAATGACATAACCAAGAAAGAGCGTGCTGGCTTGTTGCAAAGAGGGGAAAAGCGAATCATTGTGGCGGAAATGGCATTTAGTGGTAAATTAGTTCTCTCGTGTGACGAATGCGATTGTATAGTGTTACGTTGGCCATCGTAAAGTGTTACGTTTCGCATCGTGATTGTGTCATCCGGATTGACACTGCAAATATACGACCTTTTTCGCGCACCACCCAATCTCAGCACTCCAATTCAGCCGATTTTCAGCACGAATTTGACGAATTGATATCTGAGGAACTGAGTCAAATTTATCAGCAAAGTTGCAAAAAATGCGTCAATTGAGGTGCATATATTTTGTGGTCTCACAGTTTTTTCGTACCTTTGCAGAAGAAAAGGAGGATGGAGTGGGGCGAGGTCGTGATGCCCTCTACATTATTAATATCTGCGCGCGCGATGGGTTTGCTGAGGGATGTGAGGGAGCTGCTGATGCCACGGGTTTGTCCTGTCTGCGGGCATCTGATGACGGACTGCGAGGATGTGGTCTGCGCCTTTTGCGCTATCGGGTTGCCGAGGTATATTAACCTTAACCCTAACCCTAACCTTAACGATAACGATAACGAAGACGAAAAAGCTGCGATTGAGCGAGAGCAAAGCCAAACCGGTTTGAGCTTTGCCGAACCGAGTGAGCAGCGAGAGCAGATTGAACATGTTCAAGATTTGCCGAGTCGCGTTCGAGGTCGACAAAGTCAATGTGAGCAGGCTCGACCAAAGGTCAACTCTAACCCTAACCTTAACCCAAACCAAAACCTTAACCCTAACGATAACGAAGACCAGAGCGAAAAGTTCTGGGACAATGTTCTGCTGCGGGCTGTGTGGGGCAAGGCTGATGTGCGAAGGGGAACGACGCTGATGGCCTACAATCACGACTCGCCCTACCACCGACTGGTGGTCGCCATCAAGTTCATGGACAAGCGGGAGTTGGCGGTCAAGCTGGGCAGATGGGCGGCGATGGAGGCTGGCAGGCAGGGCTTCTGGCAGGGCGTGGATGCCTTGGTGCCCGTCCCCCTGACGCGATGGCGGCGCTTCTGCCGTGGCTACAACCAGGCTGAGATGCTGGCTAGGGGAATGGCCGAGGTGACGGGACTGCCAGTGCTGAACCTGCTGAGGCGGACGAGGAATCGCAAGCCACAGTCGCGACTGAATGGCACGGCGCGCATCAGGAACGCGTAAGGCATCTACGAAGCCTCCATCCCCGACGAATGGCGAGGCAAACGCCTGGTCGTGGTGGACGATGTGATGACGACAGGTGCCACGCTGGCCAACTGCGCCCTCGCATTGAAAAATGCCGACAAACATGCAGAAATATGCATCTTCCCGTTGGCTTATGCAGGAAAATTATAGCATTTTGCACACTTTTCCGAAATCTTTCTGTCAAAAAGTTGCAAGATTTGAGTTTTTGGTGTAATTTTGCGCCCGGATAACGAAAAAACATTTAATTTAACATTATATTAATCGGAAGTAAAAAAGGAAGTAAAAGTAGGTTCCGCGACTACAATCGCGCCTTGGTGCTAGAGCATCCAAGAAGTTAAGCCAGCAAGCTGGCTGGAGGTAAAAGCACTGCGTGCTGGACGTTACATTGGGCTGCGAAAAAAGCTATTGTCCACGAAGCGGAGCAAGTTTACTCCCACGAAGCAAAGCGAGTTTACTCCTATGAGCAAAGCGAATTTACTCCCATTTTAACTTCCATTTAAAAAAAACTCTATGGACGCAAAGAAAGTCTTGGAAGATCTGAAAAGACGCTTCCCCAATGAACCTGAGTATCATCAGGCAGTAGAAGAGGTGTTGGGCACTATCGAAGAAGAGTACAACAAGCACCCCGAGTTCGAGAAAGTGAACCTGATTGAACGCCTCTGCATTCCCGATCGTGTATATCAGTTCCGTGTGACCTGGATGGACGACAAGGGTCAGATTCAGACCAACATGGGTTACCGTATTCAGCATAACAACGCCATTGGCCCCTACAAGGGCGGTATCCGTTTCCATGCAAGCGTGAACCTTGGCATCCTGAAGTTCCTCGCCTTCGAGCAGACTTTCAAGAATTCACTCACCACTCTGCCTATGGGTGGTGGCAAGGGCGGTTCCGACTTCAGCCCTCGCGGTAAGAGCAATGCCGAGGTGATGCGTTTCTGCCAGGCTTTCATGCTGGAGCTGACGCGCCACATCGGTCCTGACACGGACGTTCCAGCCGGTGACATCGGCGTTGGCGGTCGTGAGGTCGGCTACATGTTCGGCATGTATAAGAAGCTGACTCGCGAGTACAGTGGTGTGCTGACAGGCAAGGGCCTCGAGTTCGGCGGTTCGCTGATTCGTCCTGAAGCAACAGGTTACGGTACCGTTTACTTCCTCCGCGCTATGCTGAAGACAAAGGGCGACACGGTTGAAGGCAAGAAGGTGCTCATCTCAGGTGCCGGCAACGTAGCCCAATATGCAGCAGAAAAGGTTCTGCAGCTCGGCGGTAAGGTAATGACAATGAGTGACTCGGACGGTTACATCTACGATCCCGACGGTATCGACCGTGAGAAACTCGACTACATCATGGAGCTGAAGCAGGTTTATCGTGGCCGTATCAAGGAATATGTGGACAAGTATCCGACAGCCAAGTATGTGGGTGATGGTGCAAAGCCCTGGTTCGAGAAGGCCGACATCGCTCTGCCTTGCGCAACCCAGAACGAGTTGAACGAGGAGCAGGCAAAGGCTCTGGTTGCAAATGGCTGCATTGCCGTTGCCGAAGGTGCCAATATGCCCAGCACTCCTGGAGCAATCCGCGTCTTCCAAGAAGCTAAGATTCTCTACTCTCCGGGTAAGGCCAGCAATGCTGGTGGCGTAAGCGTATCAGGTCTCGAGATGAGCCAGAACTCAGAGCGTCTGAGCTGGAGCGCCGAAGAGGTGGATGCCAAGCTGCTCTGGATCATGGAGAACATCCACGAGAACTGCGTGAAGTACGGCACACAGCCCGACGGCTATGTCAACTATGTGAAGGGCGCCAACGTGGCCGGCTTCATGAAGGTTGCCAAAGCTATGATGGCACAGGGGATAGTGTAATAGTTCATAGTTCATAGTTCATAGTTGACTTACGTCGAGCTAAAGCTTCATAGTTCATAGTTGACTCTTGACTATCTATAAAATAAGGAAAGCCTCCACGATGTGGGGGCTTTCATTTTTTCTCCCCTTTGGGCAATTGCCCGTTGGTAGCGGAGCAATTGGGGAGGGCTCTGCCCGACGGAGGGCAAAAGTTAGAGGGGGCTCTTAATTCATTTAG
Source organism: Bacteroidaceae bacterium (assembly GCA_017650085.1). Taxonomy (GTDB): domain Bacteria; phylum Bacteroidota; class Bacteroidia; order Bacteroidales; family Bacteroidaceae; genus Physcousia. Next base: position 30,708 of record JAGCFN010000157.1, read on the forward strand.
AGGCCGTGGCGTCCTTTCATCGCTTTGTTGATGAGATTCATTGCAGCGAAGACATTGATGCGGCAGAGTTTATCCATCATCCAACAGTCCTTGCCAACAATGATTTTCTTTTTGTTGCGCTCTATGCCGCTGACTATGATCTCCGCAGCTTCGCTGGGCAGCGTGAGTTTCATGTTTGTGTTCTTTTCCGTCTCCTCGTCCTCTTTCAGGCCGGAGTTCTTCTTGATGTCAGTCTTGATGGCTCCAGGGAACACCTCCGACACATGAACATTGGTACCTTTCAGCTCTGACATCAAGCCTTCAGTAAGTGCACGGACTGCCGCCTTCGATGCACCATAGAGCGACTGGCCAGGAACAGGCAGGAAGGCTCCCATGCTGCACACATTGACGATGTGGGCTTCATCGCGCGTACACAAATATGGCAAAAACGCACTCACCATGTTGTATGTGCCATAAAAGTTGATGTTCATCACTCGCTCCACATCCTCGATGGGCATGTCCTTGATGTGGCAGAACTTCTGGATGATGCCTGCATTGTTGATGATGCCGTCGAGGTGTCCGAAGCGATTGATGATGCAGTCTTTCTTTTCCGCTATCATGTCCCTGTTGGTGATGTCCACCACTACGGTCTCGACGTTGGAGGCTTGGTCACCGGCCTTTTCCTTCGTTTCTTCCAGACCCTGTTGATTGATATCGACAGCTATTACCATCGCCCCTTTCTTGGTGAGGTTGAGAACCAGTTCGCGCCCCATCCCGTTAGCACCTCCAGTAACGAGAAACACTTTACCTTTTACTTTCATGATTATTTCTTGCGATTATAGTTGTGGAAATCAGTTGTCTAAACTCTAAACTCTAAACACTAAACTTTTAATTTTTAATTTTTAATTCTTTTGTGCACCCAGCCGTCGTCGCCTATTTCGAGACGGAAGAGAACTGCTTTGCGACCTTCTTTGTAGCGGTTCCAGTAGTAGGCGTGGCAGAGGTAATACATCTCACCTTTTGGTGTGCGGACCATAGTGCCATGACCGCAGCTCTGGAGCCCCCTCCCCGCTCCCCCTTTGGGGGAGTGCTCTTTATTCGACGAGGCGGAGTCGGAGAGAGGTTCACCTTCCAGGATGGGGTTCCCTTCGTACTTCTCCCACGGTCCCTCGATGTTATGGCTGCGAGCCACGCTGACGGCATAGTCGCTCTTTGGCGAACAGCAATCGCGGATGCTATAGAGGATGTACCACCAATCGCCTTGACGGAACACACACTGCCCCTCCATGCCTTGCCGCTCATCGTCGCGAAGCAGCATGAATGGCTCGCCTTCCAGATGCAGTCCATCTGCCGAAAGCTTCTGGCAAAGGAGTTCGATGGGGCGTTTGCTGGGGTCTAATCCGTAAGCCTTCCAAGTGATATAAAGCTGCTCCTTATCGCGGAAGACAAAGGCGTCGATGGCTTCGTTGGTAGTGCGGACAAGCGGTCCGTAATCGACGAACTTACCTTCCGGTCCTTTCGCCATCGCAACTCCAATGCAACTGGTTCCGTCACTTTTTTGGCGAGCAGTATAATAGCACAAAGTCCTTCCACAAAGGTCAAAGAGTTCCGGAGCCCAAAAGCTGCCATTAGTCCATTCGGGCCACTCATCGAAGATGAAACCCATCGGCTCCCAAGTCTGCAAGTCTTTCGAGCGATATCGCTGATAGGCCTGTGGTTTGTTGCCAGATGTGGCTGCCGCATAATAGGTATCACCAACGCGAATGACTGACGGATCTGGAGCATCGGCATCAATGACGGGATTGAGAATCTTGTCGGGCATCTTGGGATAAACGACTTGCGGGCCTTTCTTCGTCCACTTCAGAGGCACGCTTGTAAGCAGCCAATGACGGCCATGAGTATTGTTTCCCTGATAGAAAAGATGCGTCTGTCCTTGCTTATCCCGATAGACACAGGGATGTCCGCTCTCGCTCTCATTCCAGTCTCCAGGCAAACCATTCCTGAGGAAAGGCTGGTCGGAGCAGCGTTCCCAATTGATTCCGTCCTTGCTCACCGCCAAACCTATCTGCTGAGGGCAGTTGTTATAGTCAGCCGCATAGAACATATAGAGCTTTTTCTTGTACTCGATAACCGTTGCTCCCTCGCAACATTTCCCTTCCCAAATGAGTTCGGGCTGCAAGATGGGAGCATCTTTTGCCAAAGTCCAATCGCTCCTGCGAAAGTCCGTACCAATCGGAGCAGTTGCAACTCCGAGCAATTGTCGCTCGAACTGAGGGTCGCGAGTGGCAAAGTAGAGGAAATACTTGCCCTTGAAAGCGACGACTTCAGCATCGATGGCCCGACCGCAATTCCACTCTCCTGTAGGTCGGAAAATGGGGTTCGTAAGGTCTCGAACGAAGGTGAGTCCGTCTGTGCTCCAAGCGTGACAGACTGCATCGGTTCGTCCTCCTCCATAAGTCTGGTAGAAGAGGTGAATGGTGTCATTCCTGACGATTGCTCCAGGAGCACAAAGTCCCTTTGCCTCATACTCGGCTTGAGGGGTAATCTCGCCTATTCTTTGCCAACTCTTCAAGTCCTGACTCTCAGCAATACCGATGTTCCAGCCTTCCCAAGCCCGAGTGTTGTGAGGCGGAATGCTATAATACATAAGGTATCGACCGCCGTGAAAGACGATGATTGGGTCTTTTGCGAAAAGCGTTCCTGTTCGCGAATCGTCGCCATAAACGAACTCGTATGCGTGACAAAGGTTGCTGCTGACAAGCAGAAATGTTATCAGTAGCGGGAAGCATAGGTGTTTCATCTCATATTTACCATTTAATCATTTACCATTTATCATTTCTTCTGCAAAGATAAGAAAAACATTGAAGATTGGAGATTAAAGATTGAAGATTTTTCGTATCTTTGCACAAAAATCAAGCATCATGTCAAGATACCGTTCCATCCTATTCCTCTTATTGGCATCGCTTCAAGCCCTTGCCATCGATACGCAAGTTCCCGAACTGCATTGGACATTGCCCACCACACTCCAAGGCATCCGTCAGGAATGCTTGAACCTGAACATCAAGGAAGAGCCGATACCAGCCTCGGTTATGTGCCAGAACATGTATGGCAAGATGTCTTTGCAAGAAGAGGCTGTCGATGTGGGCAAGCCCGAAAGGTATTGGACGGTGAAGCGCGACATGACTCTTGCCAGCGTGCCTTACCTGACGCTTGGCATCGCCCTGCATGCCGTGAAGCGAGATGTCAGGAAGGTGAACAACGACATCAACGAAGGCTTCCACAACAAGGCCGATGACTACATCCAATACTCGCCATTGCTGCTCACTTGGGGCTTGAAGGCGACAGGTTACGAAGGCCGCTCACAATGGGGAAGACTGCTGGCGAGCAACGCCTTCTCGGCCGTCTTTATGGCTGCTTTGGTCAATGGCATAAAGTATTCCGCAGCAGAAGAGCGTCCCGACGGCTCCACCTCGAACTCCTTCCCGTCAGGTCACACTGCAACAGCTTTCATGGCTGCCACAATCTTGCATAAAGAGTATGGCTTGACGCGCAGCCTTTGGTATAGTGTGGGCGGCTATGCCGTCGCTACGGGAATCGGCGCTTTTCGCGTGATGAACAACCGGCATTGGGTGAGCGATGTGATGATGGGGGCAGGCATCGGCATCCTCTCGACTGAGTTGGGTTATGCTCTCTCCGACCTTATCTTCAAGGACAAGTACACTTTGCGCAGAGAGATGGAAGACCTGAACGATGTGAGCGAGCATCCTTCGTTCTTCTCGCTGCAGGCTGGAGTGGGCATCATGATGGGGGACAAAGGCATTCCTGAAGAATTGGTGGACGAAGGCGGCCCAAGCAGTCTCAAACACGGCATCAGTTCTGTCATTGCAGCCGAAGCGGCATACTTCCTGAATCCCTATGTCGGACTGGGTTTGAGGGCGCGCATCAACAGTACGGCAGTCACGCCAAGATGGAACGGCATCGACGATGTCTGGAACTACGGCACATTGCATTACAATACCGAAACCAGCCAATACGAGCACCCCAAAACTACCGATGCCTACTATCGGCACAACACAACCACCCACAAAGACCAGCTCTCGAGTTTCGATGTGATGGGTGGTGTCTATGGCCAACTTCCCTTGAACAAGAGGATGAGCTTGGGCGCCAAACTGCTCTTCGGCCATCGTCAGTCGGGCGATATCTGGTGGTGGGCTGACAGGTCGGGCAATGACGACGACAACGAAACGTATTTGGACAACGAGCTCAACAAG
>JAGCFN010000158.1 GCA_017650085.1 Bacteroidaceae bacterium
AAATTGCGCACTTCGACGTGTTAAGTTTGCATTTTAACTGTGCCTCGTTTGCCCTTGTCTGCAGCTAAGAGCTCACCTCTCAAATACACTGCAAAGATACGGCAATTTCCCGACGCCACCAAATCCCGGCCCTCGAATTGGGGCGGTTTTCAGCACGAATTAGAGCGATTTTTAAAAATGCACCTCTCTCAAACGGTTTGTGGAATTTGTGGAATTGTGGAACCCCTTTCCACAGATTCCACAAAGTTCACAAGTGGAAATAAGACACACGAGTTCCGCTGTTCCTTTATATATTACCAATTACATTAGTTAACTATAATATATAATATATATAGCCGTCACATCTCTCAAAAACCCGTTGTGGAATTTGTGGAATTGTGGAATGCGATTTTGCTATCTCCGAGTTTGCAAAACGCACACTTTAGCAAACTTTTTTGCAAGGGTGCGCCAATATATAGGGGCACCCTTTCTGGGCTGGGACAATACATCTCGCGAATGCTTCAGAGGGAAATGATAATGTAGACTCCCGAAGGCTACAAAAAACTCATCAAATGACGCTGTGACAAAATGACACTTGTGACATTGTCATTTGAGAGAGAAAACAACAGGGGTGGCTGCTCTCGGCAAGGGCAGCTGCTTTTAATTTTCAGCAAAATGTATTGCAGTTTCCACAAATAATCGTAACTTTGACCTTTGGTCGAAGTCACTCTCGTTCGGAAATACTCAAATAAATTTGGTATTTCGCTCACTTATTTGTAACTTTGACTTCGTCGAACTTACTCCCGCTCAACAATAAAAATAAGTGAATTTATTTTGTATTGTCTTCGCTTATTCGTAACTTTGCAAGAAGAATCTGTGATTTGCAATGGAAAGGAGCAGGGAAATCTGTCGGGTGACTTTGTGGGGCGGGGTGATGAACGCCTTGCTGCTGGCCTTCAAGTTCGTGGCGGGCATCATGGGCCACAGTGCCGCTATGGTGGCCGATGCGGTCCATTCGCTCTCGGACTTCGTGACGGACATCATCGTCCTCGTTTTCGTCCGTATCAGCGGGAAACCCAAGGACCGTTCGCACGACTATGGGCACGGGAAATACGAGACTTTGGCTCTGACCGTCATCGGCTTCATGCTGCTCGCTGTTGCCCTGGGCATTGTCTATGGGGGCGCGATGAAGATTTTCACCTGGCTGAAGGGCGAGCCGTTGGAGGCTCCGGGCATGCTGGCACTTTGGGCTGCCCTGCTCTCCATCTTTGTCAAGGAAGCCACTTTCCGCTACTCGATCAGGAAGGCGAAGCAACTGGAGTCGCAGGCCCTGGAGGCGAACGCGTGGCACCACCGCAGCGATGCGCTATCCTCGATTGGTACGGCTCTGGGCATCGGCGGCGCCATCTTCCTGGGGCAGAAATGGACGGTGCTCGACCCTCTGGCATCGGTCGTGGTGGGCATCTTCATAGCGAGGGTGTCGCTCGACTTGCTGAAAGGCGGGATAGGGGACCTCACGGAACAGTCGCTTCCGGATGAGGTGGAGCAGGAAATCCTGCAGTTGGCCGGCTCGGTGGAGGGGGTGGAGGAGCCTCATGACCTCCGGACGCGCAGAATCGGCAACCACTATGCCATCGAGCTGCACATCCTCATGGACGGGAACATCCCTCTCCTTGTGGCTCACGACAGGGCTACGGAAGTGGAGGAACTACTGCGTCGGCATTATGGCGAAGAGACGCATGTGGTGGTGCATGTGGAGCCGTTGACTAGTTCATAGTGCATAGTTCATAGTTCATAGTGCAGAGTTAAGCAACGGCCGCGACTCTTCATTCTTCACTCTTCACTCTTCATTTTCAACTAATCCATTTCACCCATTTCCCTTCTTTGTTGTAGCCGGAAGCGACCATGGTCTCGATGAACTGCAGGCCGCGGACGCCATCATATACATTCGGGAAGTCCAGACATTCGGGCGAAGGCGTCTCCCCAGCTGCTTTGGCGCGAACGGTTTTGGCGAAGTTGCGGTAGATGTTCGCAAAGGCCTCGATGTAGCCCTCGGGATGTCCGCCAGGCGTTCGTGTGTTCCACTTTGCCAAGTCGCACATGTAGCCGTTGCCCGTTCGGATGAATTCCGTGGGACGGTCGGCCCAGCGCACAATCAGGGTGTTGGGTTCCATCTGGTGCCACTCGAAGCCGCCCTTCTCGCCATAGACGCGAATGACAATCCGGTTCTCCTCGCCGGCTGCAATTTGCGTGGCATGCAGCACGCCTTTGACGCCGTTCGTGTAGTGCAGGAAAGCCGCTGCGTCGTCGTCGATGGGCCGTCCCTCGACAAAGGTGTTGAGTTCGGCACAAAGCTCAAGAACCTTCTCGCCTGTGATGTATTCCGAGAGATGCCAGGCATGTGTGCCGATGTCGCCCACGCAACCTCCCTTGCCCGACAGATTGGGGTCTGTACGCCAACCGGCATTATTGCCGCCCTCCAACTCGATTCGCTTCGAGAGCCAGCCCTGCGTGTATTCGACATAAATACGGCGCAACTTGCCAAGCTGTCCCTCGGCTATGCGCGTCTTCATCTCCTTGACGGCAGGATAGCCCGAATAGGTGTGGGTGAGGGCGAGCGTCAGGCCCGTCTTCTCCACCTTCTCCTGCAGTTTCAAAGCCTCTTCCAGCGAGAAAGTCATCGGTTTGTCCAGCACGACGTCGAAGCCGAGGTCGAGGGCCAGAGCGGCCTGTTCGTAGTGCACCTTATTGGGCGTCACGATGGCCACGAAGTCCATGCGCTCCCCTTTTGGCAAAGCGGCCTCCTTCTCCAGCATCTCCTTGTAGTCGTGATAGATGCGCTCCTCGGGCACAAACCAAGCCTTCCCCGTGGCCAAGGAGGTCTGGTAGTTGCGGCTGAAGCATCCGCAAACGAGTTCGATATCGTTCTCCATCAATGCTGCTCGCAGATGGATGGGGCCAATCATGGCGTTTCCTCCGCCGCCGATCATGCCCATTCGCAGTTTTCTTTCTTTCATGATATAATGTTTTTAGTCTGTTGTCAGTTCTTGGATACTTTTGCACCAAGGCGCGATTGTAGTCGCGGAAGTCCGTTGTCTGTAGTCCGTAGTCCGTTGTCTTCCTTAAGATTTGATTGCTGAGTCGAACTTGATGTCAGAGGGTTTGAAGTCTATCTTGCGGACAAACTCCAGGGCCTCGCGGGCACCATATTCCCTGTCCATCCCCGAATCCTCCCATTCAACTGAGAGCGGGCCTTCGTAGTTGTAGGCATTCAGCACGCGGACGATTTCCTCAAAATTGACATCGCCATGACCTAAGGAACGGAAATTCCACCCCCGACGCATGTCTCCGAAGTCGATATGCGAGCATAGGAGTCCGTTGCGACCGTTCAGCGTCACGGCACAATCCTTCATGTGAACATGATAGACGTGGTCGATGAAGTCCTCCAGGAAAAGGTGGGGCGAGATGCCCTGCCATTGGAGGTGACTCGGGTCGAAGTTGAGCCCGAATTCCGGCCAGTCCTTGAACTTCTCGAGCAAGCGCTTGGTGGTATAATAGTCGAAGGCAATCTCGGCGGGATGCACCTCGAGGCAATATTTGATGCCGTTCTCGCGGAAGACCTGCAGGATGGGGCACCAAAGGTCGTATATCTCCTGGAAGCCGCGCTCTATCATCTCTTCCGTGGTCTGCGGGAAGGAGTACATATACTTCCAGATGGGCGAACCCACGAAGCCGGTCACGCAATAGGCTCCCAACTTGCGGGCAGCAATGGCAGTAGCCTTCATTGTCTGGATGGCCCAAGCCCTGATGCCATCGGGATTGTCGGCCAGTTCGGCAGGGGCGAAGTTGTTGAGGCGCGGGTCGTTGTAGTCTCCCACGCATTGGCTCGGGACATGCGAGCAAAGCGCTTTTACCACAAGGCCGTGCTTCTTGAAGACAGCCTTTATCTCCTCCACATAAGTATCGTCCTGGGCTGCTCGAATAGGGTTCAGATGGCTGCCCCAAGTGGCGAGTTCGATGCCGTCGTAGCCCATTTCGGCGGCCTTACTGCACAAAGTGTCCAGGTCCATGTCTGCCCATTGACAGCTCATCAGCGTGACTAATCTGCCTTTTCTCATAATTTACAGATGTATAATAAGGTTGATAATAGTGCTTTTGTTGTCATTCCTGGTGCAAATATACAATTTCGTGAGCGATATTCAAAGAAGAGCTCGTTTTTTCCCTCATTCTTAACAGAATTATTAGTATCTTTGCATGCGGAAAATGCACGAAACGCGCGTAGTCCGTCAAAAAACTATAGTAAAACATGAGCCATTTGCGACATTTGTTTTTGGTCAGCATCTTTTTGATTCCACTTTTTGGACAATCAGAGGAATGGAAAGGGCAGTATTTGACGTTGGAGCATCATCAGAGCCGCCCCAACACATGGATGCTTTGGCGCAAGAAAGCAAACATCGGGAAAGTGCCGGCATCGGTAAAGGCAAAGATAGCGACGGACTCGAAATATTGGCTCTATATCAACGAGCAACTGGTTGTCTTCGAGGGCGGACTGAAACGCGGACCGGCTCCCAACAGCAGTTATTACGACGAGGTGGAAATCGCTCCTTATCTGAAGCCTGGCGAGAACCTGATAGCCGTGCTGACCTGGTACTTCGGGCTGAATGGTTTCAGTCATGTCAGCAGCGGAACGGCTGGCTTGCTGTTCGAGGCAAGGGCAGAGGGGGTGGACATCTGTTCCGACAAGTCGTGGCGAGGGGCTGTTTATGGCGCTTATGGCGAGACCGACGAGCCCAAACCCAACTATCGCATCTCCGAGAGCAATATCCGTTTTGATGCGCGGAGGGAGGAACAGGGCTGGTACAAAAACAGCTACACATACAATCTGGAGGAAGTGCTGCCAGTTGATGTGGAGAATTGCTCACTGGGAAAACTGGTGAAGCGGCCTATTCCGCAATGGAAAGACCTTGGGCTTCGGGATTATTTGAGCACGGAGCGACATGGCGACACCCTGGTTTGCCGACTGCCCTACAACTGCCAATGCACCCCTTATATGAAGTTGAAATCGGCAGAAGAGGGCCTGCTCATCAAGATTCAGACAGACGTCCACATGATAGGCGGCTCGGCTACTCCCAGATGCGAGTACATTACCCGCAAAGGCGAGCAGGAGTACGAGAATTTCGGCTGGTTCAATGGTCATGAGGTTTGGTACATCCTGCCCAAAGGCGTGGAGATGGAAGAGGTGAAATTCCGCGAGACGGGTTATGGATGCGACTTTGTGGAACCCTTCCGTTGTAACGACCCGTTCTTCAATGAGTTGTGGCTTCGTGCCCAACGTACCCTCTACATCACGATGAGGGACAACTTCATGGACTGTCCCGATCGCGAGCGAGGACAATGGTGGGGCGATGCCGTGAACGAGTTGGGCGAGGCTTATTACGCTTTGAGTCCCGAGGGCGCACAAATGGGCTTCAAGGGACTGAACGAGCTTTTCAACTGGCAGCGGGCAGATGGCGTCATGTACTCGCCTGTTCCTGCTGGAAACTGGAACAAGGAACTGCCCTCACAGATTCTGGCCACTTGCGGATTGTACGGCATCTTTACCCAATGCTTTTATGCGGGTAATTTCTCGCTTGCCAAGACCCATTATGCGCGTCTGCATCGGTATCTGCATGATGTCTGGCAGACAGATGCCGATGGTCTTGTCCTCTTGCGTCATGGCGACTGGTTCTGGGGCGATTGGGGCGATAATATCGACCAACTTCTTCTGCAAAACTGCTGGTATTATTTGGCTCTGAAAGGCGAACTTGAACTCGCGAAAATTCTTGACAAAACGAGTGATGTGGCTCAGATAGCTGGCATGTTGAAAAGGATGGCAGACAGCTTCGACAAGCGCTTTTGGAGGGATGGCGTGTACCGTTCGCCCGACTATACAGGTGAGACCGACGACCGCGGAAATGCCCTTGCTGTCGTGTCGGGACTGGCATCGGAAGACAAGTACAAAGCTCTGACCGAATGCTTGACGAAGGAATATCACGCCAGTCCCTATATGGAGAAATATGTGCTGGAAGCCTTGTTCCAGATGAATGCTGCCAGTCAAGGACTGGACCGCATTCGCAAGCGCTACAAGCCCATGCTGGATTTCCCCGGACTGACCACATTACCGGAAAACTGGATACCCGAAGGAACAAAGCCCAAACCGGGCGAACCGATGGTCAACTCATGCTGGGGAACGTATAATCACGGCTGGAGTGGTGGCCCCCTGACCATCTTGAGCCAAAAGGTTTGTGGCATAGAGCCGACTTCGCCCGGGTTCAAGACCTTCCGCATCCGTCCACAACTGGGATATCTGAAAGAGGCTTCATGCACCATCGAGAGCGTCAGCGGCAAGATTGCCGTAAGCATCCGGAAGAAAGGAAAGCAGCTGGAAATCTCGACCCTCGTACCTGAAGGTTGTACTGCGGAGGTCGTCTTCCCTAATGGAAAAACGAAGACGTTGGAGCAAGGGCGGCATCAGGTTAAGGGGAATTAGACATTAAGGAAGAAGTATTAAAAATAAAATACGATGAAAAAACTATTAATCATTCTGTTTGCCATTTGTGTGCAGGCAAGTGCGCAGGATATGGCGCTTTACAAAAAAGTTGTGAAAGAGATCAGTTCGGCGAAGTATCAAGGTCGCGGCTATGCGAAGGGCGGAGCCAACAAGGCGGGCAAGTTCCTCGCAAAGGAATACAAGAAGGCAGGCGTGGATGAAGTGACCTTGCAACCTTTTACGCTCGACATCCAAACCTTTGCCGGCAAGATGGGTATGTGGGCGGACGGCAAGAAACTGACGGCTGGAGTGGACTTCTCAATGAGAGAGTATTCGCCTGGAGTCAAGGGAGAGTTCCCTGTCTATCATGTAGATACGCTCAACTTCGATGCCGACAAGATGTTTGCCGACCTCGCAAAACCCGAATACCAGAACTGTCTGGTGGCTTGCGAGTTCTGGTTCACATACAAGCACCGCGAGGCTTTCTCCCGTTTGCAGACAAAGGACGGATGCACGAATGCAGGTCTTATCTACACTTGGCCCGCGCCAATCAAGTTCTTTAAGGCCTACGGCCATCGTGTCGTGGACAAGCCAATCGTCTGGGTAACTCCGGAAGCCATCGAGGGAGTGAAGCGCGTCAAGCTCAATGTTGATGCCAAGTTCCTGAAGGATTACGAGTGTTTCAATGTCATCAGCAAGATTGAGGGAGAGCGTCATGACAGTTGCTATGTCTTTACGGCTCATTATGACCATTTGGGTAACCTTGGCAAGAAGGTTTTCTATGCAGGAGCTAATGATAATGCTTCCGGCACAGCTACCATCGTCACGCTTGCCGCTTACTATGCCAAGCATCGTCCCAAGTTTGACATGTACTTCCTGGCTTTCTCGGGCGAGGACGCTAACCTTCGCGGTTCGACCTATTTCGTGGAGCATCCCACCTTCCCTCTCGAGAAGATACGCTACCTCTTCAATATCGACATGATAGGCGACAACAACCCCGTGGAATACTGCGAAGTGAGCGACGAGGGCATGAAGGCCTTCCCGCTCTTCGAAAAGATTAATGCCGAAAAGCGCCACTTCAAGGAACTGCATCGTGGCGACCTTGCAGCAAACAGTGACCATTATGTGTTTGCAGTCCGTCATGTGCCTTGCATCTTCTTCGAGAACGAGAAGGGCGACGCCTTCCAGTACTACCACACCATCTACGACAACTGGGAGCACGTCGTGACCGACAGCTACGAACCCACCTTCCGTCTCGTTCGTGATTTCGTTGAACAATATTAAATAATATATAATTATGGAAACAAAAGAATTTGAGTTTAAGGGAATTGTTGTGAACGGTTTCCTGATGTTGTTTGTGAACCTGGCAGTCCTGGTTCTGTCTATTGTGGGTGTTGTGGAAGGCATCATCCAGCTTGACACTACGAGTGGCGCTCAAGGCGGATGGCTGCTTGGTGGCAGCGTATTGATGATTGTCGTGAACATCATCATGTGGTGCGGACTTATGCAGTTGGAACCCAACGAGGCGCGCGTGACAACTTGGTTCGGCAAGTATGCCGGCACATTTGCAAAGGCGGGCTTCTATTGGATCAATCCTTTCTACGGGACGAAGCGACTGTCCTTGCGTGCCCGCAATCTCGATGCCGAACCCATCAAAGTGAATGATAAAGTGGGCAATCCCGTCATGATTGGACTGGTGCTGGTTTGGAAGTTGAAGGACACGTACAAGGCGCTCTTCGAGGTCGATACGCAAACCATGGCAACTACGGCTCAAGGCACGACGGGTGCGGATGTGAAGAGTATCATGAATGCGCTGGAAAAGTTTGTGCGTGTTCAAAGCGACGCGGCACTTCGCCAAGTGGCAGGACAATATGCCTACGACGACGAGGACGGAGGTGCAGGCGAACTAACCCTTCGCTCCGGCTCGGAAGACATCAACCAATTGCTCGAACAGAAACTCGATGATCGTTTGGCATTGGCAGGCATTGAGGTGGTCGAGGCCCGCATCAACTACCTTGCGTATGCTCCCGAGATTGCTGCCGTTATGCTCCGTCGCCAGCAGGCTTCGGCCATCATCACGGCACGCGAAAAGATTGTGGACGGAGCCGTCTCGATGGTAAAGATGGCCCTCGACAAACTTTCGAAGGAAGGTGTCGTTGAACTGGATGCCGACAAGAAGGCTGCCATGGTGAGCAACCTCCTCGTCGTGCTTTGCGGCGATGACTCTGCCCAGCCCGTCGTTAACACAAGCTCAATGAATTAAAGTCGCGTTTCCTTAAGTTGCTGATTGATTTCGGCCACGCGTTCTGTTGTCAGCGGGTAGAAGTGACAGGCAAACATGGCGAGAAGTGCCACGGCAGCAGGAATGAATGACATTAGCATTCGGAGGCAAAGGATTGCCGATTCGGGCTGTGAAATGACCGCTTGACCCACCAATTGCTCTTCGCTGCGCGGTGTATATCCACAAGCGGAAAGCAACCAAAGGACAGCAGCACCACCAATGGCTCCGCCAAACTTCTGTGCCATCGAACTCGAGGAGAAGATGAGCCCCGTGGAAGCCGTCTTGTAGCGCAACTCGGCATAGTCGCTGACGTCAGCATACATCGACCATACGAGAGGCGACATCACGCCTGTGAGAATGCTGATGAGAATCTGGAAAAGGAGCATAATCCAGAAGCCGATGGGCGAGACGGGAATGAAGAAGAAGGCGATACTCAACACCAAGAGTATGGCATTGACAGCCATGAATAGCGACTTCTTTCCGAAATGTTTTGCAAGTGGAACAGTACAAGCCACACCTATCATATTTGACACCTCGCCTACACTAAGGAAAAGCCCTGCGTAGAAGAGAAGCGAAAGGTCGAAGGTGAAAATCGACAGGTTGATTGTGGCATTGAAGCCGATAATGTCTGCAAAATAATATGCGACAGTAGCCCCTCGGACCGTACAAAAGAGGTTGAAGCAAAGGGCAGCACCAATGAGCAGCCACCACGGGCGGTTCGAGAGAAGCGAACGGAAGTCCTTTCCTATACTTACCGAGGAGATGGTTTTCAGGCGTTCACGCGTCAAGGCAAAGGTGAGCAGGAAGAGCACGAAGCATGCTGAGGCAATAACCATCATAGCATGTTGCCAAGCCGCTGTGACAGAAGATTCGCTCTTGAAGAAATTCACCAGCGGTTCCCATGCTGCCAAGGCGATAAACGAACCGCCATAAGCAAAGAACATGCGGAAAGAGGAAAAGACAGTCTTCTCTTGCGAATCGTCGGTCATCACTCCCAACATGGCTCCGTATGGCACATTGATGGCCGTGTAGATTGTCATCATCAATATGTATGTAATGTAGGCGTAAATGAGTTTGGCGCCATACGACCAGTCGGGTGTGGTGAAGAGCAGGATGCCTGCTATGCTGAACAATGGGGCTGCAAACAACAGGTATGGCCGATATTTGCCCCAACGTGTATGGGTACGGTCGGCTATGATGCCCATCATAGGGTCGCTCACAGCATCCCAAATGCGAGTGACGAGCACCAATATGCCCGCATCTACAAGGCTCAGCCCAAAGACATTGGAGTAAAAGAAGGGCAGGTAATACGAGAATACCTTCCAGAACATCGACGACGACATGTCGCCCAGGCCGTAACCTACTTTTTCACTTAAGTGTGCCATGATTCTTTCGGATAAGGTGTTTAATGGTTTCCACGCTTGCTCCTGTTGTCAGTCCGTCTTCGGGCGTATTCATACAATAGTCGATGAGGCGGTCAAGCGAACTTACTGCCACGTGCAGACGCGTGTCGGCTGTGGCATAATAGATTAGGACGCGCCCGTCGTCATCAAGGATCCAACCATTGGAAAAAGCCACATTCATCACATCGCCCACGTATTCCTTTCCTTCGGGCACCAAGAACCAGCCACCGGGCTTGGCTATGACACGCGTGGGATCGTCGAGGGCAGTCATATACATATACAAAACGTAGCGCAGGCCATCGGCAGTTCCGCGTACGCCATGGGCCAGATGCAACCACCCTTTTGCGGTTTTCAGCGGAGCCGGTCCCTCGCCGTTCTTCACTTCTTGGATGGTGTGATAGTGCCGCGGATTGATGATTATCTCCTCTTTAATCTCGGCATGAGTGATGTCGTCCACTAGCGCCCAACCGATTCCTCCACCGCTACCGGTATCTATGAATCCGTCTTGGGGACGGGTGTAGAAAGCATACTTGCCGTCTACAAATTCGGGATGAAGCACGACATTGCGTTGCTGGCTACGGCTTTTGAGGTCAGGCAGACGTTCCCAAGTTATGAGGTCTTTTGTGCGTGCGATGGCAGCAGTGGCGGTGGCGGCACTGAGGTTGCCGGGCTGTGAGTCGTCATGACGCTCGGCGCAGAACACTCCGTAGATCCATCCGTCTTCGTGCTGCGTGACTCGCATATCGTA
Organism: Bacteroidaceae bacterium; assembly: GCA_017650085.1. Lineage (GTDB taxonomy): Bacteria > Bacteroidota > Bacteroidia > Bacteroidales > Bacteroidaceae > Physcousia. The sequence continues at coordinate 10,941 of JAGCFN010000158.1, forward strand.
GATGTTGGTGGCGGGAATGATGTCCTCAGGTATTGTGATAGGCTCGTCCCAGAAGCGGAAGCCGTCGATGCCATTGGGACTCTCAGCCACGGCAAAGAACGACTTGCGGTCAGCACCCTCCACACGACATACCAACAGGTATCGGCTGTCAAGTTTGATGGCTCCGGCATTCAGCACGGCATTCATCATGATGCGCTGCATCAGGTATGGGTTGTCCTGTTCCGAAAAATCGTATCGCCACTCGAGCGGTGTGTGTTCTGCGGTGAGGATAGGGAGCTGGTACTTCTCATAGATACCATTTCCCCAAGGCAGAGGCTCGTTCTTGAGGTTTAGCAACTCTTCGTGTCGTTCGAACAGCTGTTTCTTTCGTAATTCGTAAGTCATTATAAAAGCAAAGTTAAGTGTCAGTTTCCAATAATAAACACACGGCTGGCATATTCCTCACGAAGAGGCACTTCGAGGCCGACCTCCATAAGGAAGCGACCCGTGAACCGTTTGCCAGAGAGCGCACAGGGCTTCTGGCCTATGCGGACATTCTTCTCCGTCAGGGTGTATGTGGCATCGGGATTGAGCCCTGCCAAACGGACGCGAGGAATGGGCTGGTCGTAGTAGTTGGCAATCTTATAGACGAACAACACGCTCTGGTGTCGCGCATCGTCGACGTACATTAGCGAAGAGATGCCCTTCCCGTCATAAGGTGAGATGAGACGATAGAGGTTGCCTGTCTGCACGACTTGGCGCAACTGTTTGTAGTCTGCCATACAGGTAGACGTCTGCTTGCGCTCTTCGTCGGTCATGTCCTTTGGCTGCAACTCGATGCCGAGCCGTCCCGACATCGCGACATCACAACGGAACTTGATGGGAATGACCCTGCCGCCTGTGTTCCAGTACGGACAATGATTGATGTGGCAGGCCATAGCGTTGGCGGGGAAGAAGAGCGATGTGCCCCACTGGATGAAGATGCGCTGCAAGGCATCGGTGTTGTCCGAAGTCCAAAACTCGTCGAAATATGGCAACAGGCCGTAGTTGGCACGTCCGCCACCAGATGCACAATCCTGAATGACGATGTCGGGGTATTTGGCCCGGATGCGCTTGAGGGTCTTGAGCAGCCCGAGGTGGTAATCGACATAGAGGTTCTGCTGCCGGTTCTTCGGCAAGTAGATCGAACCGTAGTTCTGGATGGAGGCATTGGCATCCCATTTGATGTATGCTATCTCGGGGTTTTGCGTGAGCAGGTCATCGACAATCTTGAATACAAAGTCCTGCACCTCGGGGTTGGTCATGTCGAGCACCAATTGCGTACCTCCGCGTCCCAATCTCAGGTCGCGTCCCTTCGTCTGCAAGGCCCACTCGGGATGATGTTCGAAGAGTTCGCTCTTTGTGTTTACCATTTCAGGTTCTATCCAGATGCCGAACTTAATGCCGCGTTCGCGGGCTGCCTTCGTCAGCGCATCGAGTCCATTAGGCAACTTGTTCTTGTCCACCACCCAGTCGCCCAGACTGGAAGTGTCGTCCTTGCGCGGATACTTGTCGCCAAACCACCCGTCGTCCATGACGAACAGTTCACCACCGAACTGGCTGATATCGTCCATCATGGCAATCATGCGCGCCTCGTTGATGTTGAAGTACAGGCCTTCCCATGAGTTCAGAAGAATGTCGCCCGTCTTCATTCCGCGGTGCAACATGCTTTCTGTGCGAGCCCAGCGGTGGAAGTTGCGGCTGGCACCGCTCAAGCCTTCATTGGAGAAGGTGAGAGCCAGGTGGGGGGTCTCGAACGTTTGCTTCGGGTCGAGGATGTACTCGCTGGATTGCGGGTCGATGCCGGCATAGAAATGGTGCTCTTTATGTGATATGGTATTAAAACGAAGTTCAAAGTTTCCGCTCCAGCACAGGGCAGCACCAACGACGCGGCCGCTGTTCTCCTGCGGACGTCCGTCGAGGGAAACCATCACCTCGGGCGCATCGAGATGAGCGTTTCTGGTGCCGTCGGTGTTGCGGATGGTCTTGACGCCGCCTGTCAGAGGTTCTGATGTGGGTTCCGTCTCTGCTGCCCAATTGCCGTGCATGTGAGTTATCCACACATCACCTTGGCGCAGAACCAGATGCCCCGAGTCGTAACGCTTCAAGGTGACGGGCTTCTTCTCAGCGTTCTCAATCTCTGTCCAAGTCTCGATGATGTCCACCCTATTATATGCCTTGTAGAAGACTTTGACGGAGACGGGCAGCAACTTGTCCTGCATCGTGAAGATGTGAGTCTTCGCAGCATTCTCAGTGTTCAGTTCATAGTTCTCGACTTTCAGTTCAAGGTTCAGGTCGCCGTCGGCATGAAGCACCTGCAGAGCGGGCAGTTGCACCATGTCCACCGTGCCGAAAGCCGGCAGAGCCGACGAGCCAGAGGCCGCACCAGCATCGCGCAGTTCTTGCAGACTGACGCCGCGCGAACCATAATAGGCCATGCGTAAGTCTCCTCCTTCCTTGGCGTACAGGATAAGCTCAGTGTTCGGAGTCTCTATAGTCACATCGCCACTCCATGCGTTGGCGTTCAATGTTCCCAAGATTGGGAGGAAAAACAGAAAATACTTTTTCATATTTCTATTTGTCTTTAATGTTCAACGTCTTTTAGCAACAATATTCGCTTGTCCTTGACCAACTTACGAAAGTCGGGAGCATCCTTTGTGCTCGGTGCAGGAGCAAAGTACTGACGATGGTCGGCGTTGCGCCAGACGAGGAAGTAGCTGAGGGGGAACTTCTCGATTTGCGGCTTCAGCACCCGCGTCCACCAAGTCGGGTCTGGGAGGTTCTGATAGCCACATTCTGTGAGGGCGACAAGGCGATGTGCTTTCTTGGCATAATTGCAAAGCCGGGTGAGGTCTTGCCCAAGCGTGCTGATGAAAGCTGCCTCGCCGTTTCGCTGTTGATAAGCGTCGAGACCGATGATGTCCACTCGGTCATCGCCAGGGTATGTATCGAAGTCATCGTCTTTCATACCGTAGTTCGGGCTCCAGCTCCAGACGATGTTCGTGAGGCCATCGGCTAGTAGGCGGTCTTGCACGTAGTTCCATAGCGCTTTGTATTCCTCAGCAGTACAGAGTCCCTTGCCCCACCAGAACCAGCCGCCGTTGTTCTCGTGCCAAGGACGGAAGATAAAAGGTACAGGACGGCCCTTCTCGTCTTTCAACGACTGGAGGAAGGTAGAGAGGCGCTGCATCCATGTTTGGAACTTCTGGTGCTGACTGCCGCCTGGGAGGATGCTGCGAACGACGGTAGCGTTCTTGTTGTCCCACGCCGTGCCGCCAGTCAGTGGGTTGCGCGGATGCCACGAGATGGTGGCGATGCCGCCACGACGTACATGGGCAAGCAACTCTTCTCGGATGCGGGCGAAGGGTACGCTGTCCAAACTCTTGGCGTCGCCCATCTCGATACCGCCAAGCTCGAAGCCCATTACGGCTGGATAGTCGCCGCAGGTCGCCAAGACATCGGAACGTCCTCCGGCAGCAGACCGGTCGTCCCAATCCAGGCCATAGAAAGGGTCATCTTGATGTCCGAACATGATGCCACGAGTGCTGAGGCTTTTCAGGCTCTGAAGCAGTGCCTCGCGTCCCGTGCTCAACGAACTCGTCGGATATAGCGGCTGCAATCCGGGAACGGCGGTTGGCGCAGCCTTTGTGCGACTGAGGGGCGTTATCTTCAAATTGTCGAAGTAGGGTGTGCTGACGCTACGCTTGTGCAGGGGAGCAATGAGTCCGGCCATACCTTTCTTATAGTGGTCCGATGTGGCATTGAGGACTTCCTTGCCATCGACATAGCCTGTAATCTGGTTGCCGAGAAAACGCAGCTTGAGGTTATGCCACTGCAATGCAGCGATGTCAGGCACTTTTATTGTGGCCAGCGTGTACTCTCCTCCGATTTCTACATCCTTACGTGCCAAGATGAGGGCTTGCTGCTCAGCATCGCCGATGAGTTCTTTTGGGTTGGGTTTCCCTCTGGAAAGGATGAGGGCACAGGTGCCTTGATCGTCTATTTTCAGGTAGTATCCCTTGGCCCAGATGCCGTAGCCGGAGCCCACATCACATAGGCGCCCCATCACCCCGGCCTCGTCGCTGGGGTTGAGATAGACATCTGCGCTGACCTCATAATCGCACCAGGCAGAGTCGCCGAGGATGGTGTAGTGATGCCATTCCGGAGCCCAGCTGAGTGTGTGCTCACCAACAGCCTGACGGATGCATTGGCCTTGACCTTCAGGACACGGCGTGAGTTCGAACGCTCCGATGAGGTCTGCCAAGTAGTGTGGCAGATAGCCCCATTCGGAAGGATTCTTGTACTGCTCGAAGCTGTCCTCGTATGGGATGGGGAAGGGCTTGGAGGCAGGAATGTCGTCGAACGAGCCTTTCTGCTGGCCTGTTGTGGTTGAGAGGGAATAGACGGTGTTGGGCTCCAGAGTAATGGTGAAGCGCCCGCTCTTCTGATTGATGTCTTGCTGCCTGACGAATTGTTCTTGGGCGTTGCTTTTCCAGACGCAGAGTGCCTTCCGACTGAGTCCCTTAGGCAAGCGCACTTCCATGCTTTGCGCGTTCATGGCATCCTTGGTCTCGAAGATGACGCTGTAGTCGTTAGTGGCGGGATTGCGCATCATAATCATGCTGCCTCCGCCTTCCAGTTTCATGCAACCCTGGTCGATGTACTGCCATCCCACGGCAGAGAACTGGCCGTAGTGGGCATAGCCCCACAGTGCCTCGCGCAAAGCATAATGTCCGCTCCAGGGTTCACGGGCGAGCAGCATGGCGGGGTCTTGGCTATAGGGTTCCAAAGGATAGACGCCGGCGATGTCGTACCAATTGATAATGCGTGTGGCCCCGCTGACGATGTAGTTCTCATTGAAGCACTTGACGATGCTGATGAGGCAGTTAAAGCCTTTAAGATAGACATGGTCTTCGCTGTTCCAGATGGGCTTGCCCATGTCCTCAGCCATCTTACGTTGTTCTGGCGTGAGTTGTATTTCGCTGTATGTGTGGGCACAGACGGCATCGAGGGCATCCCTTAGCTCTGTGTCATTCTGCATCGCCCTGAGGAAGTCCATCTTCTGATTGCCCCAGTTGCCGAAGCCATGCAGCTTGACGCCTTTGAAGCCGCGCTCGTTCAAGGCTCGGCGCATCTGTTTGGCAAAGTCTCCGTTCCAGCCCTTCTCATTGTGGCAACCAAGGGCGTCCAGTTCCAGTCCATGCACTTGCCGCAGTCCTAGCAGCCAGGCGATGTAGTAATCCACCATGTCGTCGGACCAGAAATTGCCTACCCAGGCAGGTGCGCTCCAGGCTGTGGCATCCAGTGCCAGCTGGGGATTGCGTTGCTTGGCCTCGCGCATCACCCACCAGATGTAACCTCGCATAAAATTGTTGTCGCCACGATAATGGCTGTGGGATGGCATAGAGCCTTGCGTGCTGTTGCCGTCGCCAGGCACTTCCACGAGGATGGCACTCACGCTGGCACCGAACATTGGTTTATAGACCAGGTCCATGATTTGCGAGCGCTGCGGCTCGGGGTAGTCCTTTAGTAGGACAGAGGTGGCCCCGCCACCGTTGACGGCTCCAATGCCGTCGAAGCGTTTGCCCTGCTCGATATTCGTAATGCGAATGGTTTGCACGGCACTTGTGGCATTCATGGCCAGTGCCAACAGTAGGGCTAGGAGGGATAACTGTTTCATGCTGTTATGTTTTTTTATCTATTTCTTCCATTCCAATGTTACGACACTGCCACTTGCCACCGGAATCTCGCAGTACTTGCCATGATATCTGACCCATACCGATTCAGAAGAAGAATGAGTGTTGGCAACAACAAGAACGATTCTGCCGTCTGGAGTTTCGAATGCCACATTGGGTAACACATTCGAATGCTCGTACTCCACAGCACGCATTGTTCCCTCCGACTGTTCGTCCTCGAAAAGGATGGTGCCTTTGTCGGTTGGTGATGTGCTTGAGATGCGATAGGAGCCGGCAGGAACAAACGCTGAGGCGTGAGCCAAACCGTAAAAGGCTATGTTCCTGTGCCATTGGTCGCCTGCAATGGTGACGGCACCATGACAGAAGGGACAGCCACCGTTATCAGTATGCGGACCGGCATCGGTATCAGCTGCAAGATTCCAAAGAATGACGTTGCACGACCAGTTGCGTACTACATTTATTACCACTCTTTCCACTACTGGCGCTATTGTGGCAGTTGCGCTGCCAGAGCGGTCTATTATCATCTGTTCCGTGAAGAAAATGTCTTTGTCGGGACGCATCTCATGAACAGTAGTCATGCCCGAGAGGTCGCCCATGTATTGATGGAAAGCTACACCAGAGGCATACTGCGAAGCTTTCGGGTTGCTGAGTATGGTGAGAGGATAGTCGGGACGGTCGCAGTTATGGTCGAACAATACAATTTCCGTAGAGATGCCATTCTTGCGGAACTGCGGTCCCAGATAGTTGGCTATGAACTCGCTCTGTTCCTGCGGAGTCCATGCCATGCTTGGTGTGTTGCGTGAGTTAAGAGGCTCGTTTTGTATTGTAAGGGCAGAAATCGTTATGCCCTGCTTTGCCATTTCCTGAATATATCTGACAAAATAACGGGCATAGACATCATAACATTCCTCACGCAATTTGCCACCCTGTACATCGTTGTTAGTCTTCATCCATGTCGGAGCAGACCATGGGGATGCCAATATCTCAATGTCGGGGTTGACAGCCAGTATCTCCTTCATGACAGGAACGACATCGTTTAAGTCCTGAGCCAGCGAGAAGTTCTTTAGTTCCCAGTCGCTCTTGCTTCGAGGCATGTCGTCGTAGGAGAAAACGAACGAGTTCATGTCAGACGCACCAATTGTCAGGCGAAGATAGCTGATGCCAGCCTGGCCCTCTCCTTTGCCAAAGAGCGAGAGGATGAGATTGTGACGGGCTTCGGCACTCATAGCCATCATCAGTTCTGCACTGCCGCCAGTGAGTGCATAGCCGAAACCACGCATCTTCTGGAAGTGCTGTCGGTCATCGATGGTGATGGGAACACGGCGGTCGGTCGATTTATCAGAAAAGGAATAGACCTGAGACCTGGGAGCAATGCATGACTGACCGTCAGGCGTTGTCTCCCAGACTGTCACGTTTTGAGCGGCTACCACTGCAGACAGCTGCAAGCAAACTGTCAGACTAAGTATTCTTACCAGAGTTTTCTTCATAAATATATGTGTCAATGATTTTTCCTTCCTCAACTATAGATGGATGTCTTCGCTATTCTATAACAAAGACTTTCTCGGCGTTGGGTTTTACGGAGGTGCTGATTGTGCCTTCACACTTTTTGCCCTTACTCCATACAACTCTTTCGATATCCAATTCGCGCAGTGTGCCGCCGGCTTCAACCTGCACCTTCTTCATGGCAAGCTTTGAGTCGTTGAAGAGATAAACATAGGTCTTCTTGCCGCACTTTACGGCAAACGCCTGACCATTGTCTGCACTTGCTTCGCATGGCACAAAGCTGCCATTTCCGCTTTCAATCATTTCTTTGTTGACCAAGGCCGGAGCGCGGAAAAAGCGCTGCATATTGCGATTGTCGAAGTATTCCCACCACCAGCTCATAGGCGTTACTGGGGTTGGTGAGAACAGGCCATACCACAAACCGCGACGGAAGTCCATATCCATGCCATCAGCGAAGTCATCGAAGTTCTTCGACCAATCCCACTCGTAGCCGTATTCGCCGATGATGTATGGCTTCCCGAATTTCTGGGCATAGTCCTTAATGGTCTTTGGAATGACAGAGGTATTGTTGTAGATATGCTTCTGGTTGATGTCCATATCAGCAATGGAGTTAAGACCTTCCAGGTCGCGGTGGGAGATAGACGTTGTCACGATGTGTTTGTAGGCATCAATGCTTTTGATGTATCGCGCCATGTGGGAGTGCCAGTCGACAATGTCCTTCGCTGGGATAGGATTGTTCCTATCGCGGAACTGGATGTTGTCAATCTCATTGAAGAACTCCCACATTGCTATGGCTTCGCTGTAGCCCCAACGGGCGACGATGTAGCGCAGACGATTACGATGAGCGGCCCTTGCTTCTTCGCTTACAAAGAACTCACCATTAGTGCGTGCTTCACCCGCTCCGATGCAGAGCATAACCTTTATTCCAAGCTTCTCGCACAGCTCGACAGTCTCGTCCAGACGCTTTACTGCACTGGGGTTAATGGGACCATCACATGCCTCATAGCGAGGGTTGTTGAAGTGGTCTTTCTTGTCTATAGGGAAGTTCCAGCCACACATCCATATGCGAGTGAAGTTCCCGCCGTTTTCAGCAAACTTGGGCAGCATCGCCGGATAGTTGAACCTGTCGTGCTGTTCGTGCAGCGCCTTGAAGTACTTGGAGTCATCACTTGCTCTTGACTCCCAACAGATGTTCTCGCCTATGCCACGGAACGGTGTCCCATCGTCATAGCGTAAGGTCCAATTGTCGGCCGTATGCAGAAAGCCATGCCCATTACCTTCTTTCACATTGAGTATGTACGATTGCGAGACGGATTCCATTCCAGGTTGAGTATAACGCAATATATAGGTGTGTTGTCCTGTGGTCTGTGGAGTGTATCTTACAGCCCAATGGCTCGGTTTGCCTGATTCCCCTTCTACGAAGAATGCCGGCACCACACTGTTCTTGCCATTCGGTGCAGTCACAATCATGTCAAGACGTGCCTCTTCCTGTCTGTAAGGATTCGCCCACTCACCTTTCAACTCTATGTCTATATCCATGCGTTCATAGAGAGCGCAAGACGTAGATGCTGGATTGACTCTTATGATTTGGGCATCGGCTTTCGGAAACATGAGAAGGCCAATTGCCATCAGGAGGGAAAACTGTTTCATATTGTGATGTTTGGTTGGATTGTTCGGTAAATGTGATTATTTGTATTTTAGGATTCAGGGTTTCGTGCAGGAGAGTTCGGAAACATCACGTGCGACGATTGCAAACATCACGTGTGACATTTGGCATCATCACGTGCGACGTTTTCAAGTGTCCCATTTGTCGTTTGCAAAAAGTCCATTTCCTATGCATGTTTTTATCATTTTCGATTAGGGTGATTATTTCAGGTAATTGTCGATGAAGGCCTCGCGAGGCTTGAGGTATTGCTCGCGCCAAGAGGAAGCGATAAGACCCGATGGCCAGGCATGGGTGCGGTAGGGCACGCAGTTGACCGTCTTCTTGCCGGACGCATTATTTAGCGACGACCAGACGGCCGACGGCGGGCAGGTGGTGTCGATGAGGCCCATCTCGCAGTATATCTCTGCCCTCGAGTGCCGGATGAGCAGGGCTCCGTCGAAATAGGGCAGAGTGGCGTCGAGTTGTGCAGAAGTGAGGTTCTGGTGGTTCTCGATAGGTTGCGGCCATCCGCTGCGACGGCCCTTGCGGGCTCCGCCCAAGTCCTGCATGGCCGGCACGTTGAGCACAATGGCTGAGACACGCGGGTCCAGTCCGGCTGCAGCTACAGCCTGTCCGCCGCCTTGACTTTCGCCGATGACAAGGATGCGGCGTCCGTCCCATTCGGGCTGGCGTGTCATGTACTCGATGGCACGCAAAAGGCGGAGGTACATGCCGCGGAAATAATAGGTCTCGCGGTCGGCTGCGTTGTGCTCATAGTAATTCCTCAGCGGGCCGCCTTCGAGCATACGATAGAAGTCATCACTTTGGCCGTTAAGCATTCCGTGAGCATTGATGTCGAGGCTGAGTGCACCGTTCCCCAAGGAGGCGTTGCCCACGCACTCGTCCACCGAGCAGCGACACCAGTTTCCGCTGACGCCCGCAGCGCGACAGAGAATGATGATGGGCAGCGACTTCTTCTTGGCTCCCACAGGTTTTGCCATGTAGGCGCGCACAGGAGCGGGGCCGAGGCAGTTGATTTCCACGTCCTGACATGTGTATTTGCCTTGATATTGTTGTGGCACATCCAGCGGCATGGTCTTCACCTGCATGGGCAGCGCACGGAGTTGTTGCTTTTGGTTGTCCCAGTAGGACATCAGGTCGGCAGGTTCTTCGAAGCCGGCACGGAATCCGTCAGGTGCTACTACATAACCGATGGCCTCTGGCCTGCCCGTATGCTCCTTCACCTCCACCATGACGGCACAAGTACTGTCCAATGCTTGTTCCAGCACAGTGAAGTCTGTCGAGGAAGGCAACAGGCTGAACTCGCGACATACCTTATTGTTATATAACACGCGCACGTGAAGGGAATCAAAAGGCATGGGGACGGCATGGCAAGAGACAACTGCGCGTTCTCCTTTCTCATAGACGCCACTCTCCTTGTTGATGCTCAGCCGATACGAGCTGGCGCGGTTCACTTCTTCACGCGTTAGGATGAGCTTTTCCGCAAGGAACTGCCGCCAGAAGGCATCGTCGTTCTGCTGGCTGAAGACAAAGGGCACAGTCCAGGGAGCTACAAAGAGCCAGCGGGCATCGTCCTTCTCCATAGCCTGAGCACTCGGCACACAGTCGCACTCGGCCAAGGCGAGCATCTTCGATGGGTACTTGCTACGCAGGAGGTCGAACTGCGGCTTAAAGGAGCCATGTTGTGATGGTGCGTGGTACTGGTCGCGAGCCACAATATCGACGTATGCGTCACCCGGATACCAATCATCATCGTCCAGTTCTGAAGTCCATATATAGATAAGATTGTGCACGCCACGTTCCATCAGATATCGCTGTGCGTAGAGGTAAAGTTGCTTAAAGGCGTCAGCACCATCGTTGCCCCACCAGAACCACGCCTTGCCGCCGCGGCTTGTATTGCCTGCAGCTTCATGGAACGGCCGCCACAGAATGGGGATGCCTTGTCGCTGATAATGGAGCAGGTAGCTGGCAATGGTATCGAGATTCTCGTTGATGATGCGCTGCTCAGGCGTGCCTTCCTGCACTGCCCTTCTTGCAGAGAAGAGTGTGCCTGGCCGGCGGCCTTCAGCACCATAGGGAGTATAGAAAGCGAAGCCGTCCTTAGGCGACAGGTCTGCACTGACAGGAACGCTCCAATGCCAAATGAACCCCACGATACCTCCCGCATCATTCCAAGCCTTGGCAGTCGGTCCCATATAGTTGAGGTTGCACTGTCGGAAATGCTGGAAGTCGAAGATGTTGATGGCGGGATACTTGCCGGCACGCTCATAGATGCCGTCTGCATCCGTGGTGTTGTAGTCCCATCGTGCCTGACAGCCCGACAGCACTTGCTTGCCCCAAACCTTGCCAAGAAGATAACTGTAAAGTTGCCGCGCTGGTCCCGTAGCTTCGCGATCAATGGGTTGCTTCTGGATCTGGGCTTGCATCGCTAGGGCCAGAAGGGGCAGAAGGAAAGAAAGAATAGTGCGTTTCATGTTGCAAAGTTACGAACAAATGTTGAAAAGGGCTGACTCTTTCTTAACCATTGATGGCACAACGGCTCTATATGATGATTTTCTTCTTGTTGAAGTTCTCGCGAAACGCCGTTGGAGTGCAGCCCTTGTGCTTGCGGAACAGACGATTGAAGTTAGAGAGCGTGTTGAAGCCGCAGTCGTAACAAATCTCGGCTACCATCTTGGTGGTGTCAATCAGCATTCGAGCGGCGATGCCCAGCCGGATTTCGATGATGTACTCCGAGAGTGAACGACCTGTGCGCTGGTGGAAGAAGCGGGAAAAGGCTACGGGAGTCATCCCTGCTAGGTTGGCAAGCGTCTCCAGTCGCACCTCTTCGGCATAGTGACTTGCTATGTAATGCTGCACCTTATTGACCCGCCTGCTCTCGTTGCTCGTCTTTATTCGGGCAAACGAAGAACTGGACAGTGTGCGACTGTCGTCGGCCAGCGACAGGTCGTAAAGCAGTTCAAGGAAGCTCAGCACGGCATGGAAGCCACGTTGCTGGTGTGTCAACTCGTCTATCTTTCCAAACACCCTCATAATGGTGAACTGCGAGAAGGCAAGTCCGCAGCGAGCACGGTCGAGCATGTGGCGGATGGAATGAAACTGGCTCTTACTGAGCAGGGGCTCGGGCAGCACGTCGGAAGTGAACTGGATAGTAATCTCGCGAATGTTCTTGCTGACGCACTCCCCCTGCTCCCATACATGTTCCAGATTGGGGCTGGCAATGAGTACCAAGTCGTAGTCGCCGATTGTTTCGCTATGGTCTCCCACCGTACGCCGTACGCCCGCAGCATTGCCTATGAAGTTAAGCTCGAATTCCGGATGGCTATGGATGGGGAAATCGAACGACGATTTGTGGCGGTCGGCCAGATAGAAGCAGTCGCTGGAAGATAATGGCGTAATCTCTCGCATTACCGGAACTGAAAGTGCATCTTGTGTCATCATGATACGTGTGTTTATGTATTGAGCATGGTGTTGATGCGTTCTATCAACTCCAAACACATGCGGCCATTATGATAGGGGCATTTCCAAAAGCCAGCGTGGTCGTCATCGAAGTTAACGCTGCCATCGTTGCGAATGCTCCAATACCATTCGCCATGCGTGTGGTCAATAAGATGGTCCTTGATATATTGCCAGCATCGCAGGGCTTTGTCAAGCGCGGCCTCGTCGTCGAAGTGCTGATAGAGGTTGAAGAACCCTACCACTGTCTCGGCCTGCACCCACCAATGGCGGTCGCTGTCGAAGTTCGTGCCGTCTGGCTCGCCTTCATAAATCATGGAACCATCGGGCTGCAATCCCTTCTCGCTTGCCTTTGCCACCTCGCGAACGAAGGGCTCAACCTTATTTAATATATCTGTGCGACCAAGCACGAGGGCTGCCTCGTGCAGCAGCCAGGAGCATTCGATGTCGTGCCCATAGCTTTCCGTCGTGCTCATCCGTTCCCAGTCCATGCTGAAGAACAGGTCGAGGTGATGTGTCTTGGGGTTAAGGATGCAGTCTGTAAAGATGGAGATGAGCTGTTCGATGGCAGGAGCTGCCGTGTCGATTCCTGCCTTCAGAAGGTTTGTGTAAGGTTCGATGATGTGCAAGTGCGTGTTCTGACTCTTGGGAAAGTTCTCGTCTTTGGCAGAGAGGCGCATGTCTTCAATAGGTTGCCAGTCCCGCTGGCAGGCTTCGATGTAACCGCCGAACTCGCTGTCCCAAGCGTGGCTCTCGATGATGTTGAAGAGTTCTATGCTGGTCTGCAAAGCTTCCTCGTCACCTGTTGCTCTCGCATATTCAGTGAAGCCATAAAGCATGAAGCCTTGTGCATAGAATTGCTTCTTAGTGTCGAGTGGCAGTCCATCTGCCGTGACGCTCCAATAGGTGCCGCCATATTCCTTGTCTATGAAATGTGCGAGGATATAGTCTTTCGTCATTGTTGCGGCGTTGAGGTATTCTATGTGTTTGAGCACGCGATATGCCGCGCTGAATGTCCAGAGCAGTCGGGCATAGAGAATGGCGCCTCGTGGGGCTTCCTCAATGAGTTGGCCGCGTCCTGTCATCTGCCCATACCATCCGCCTCGCTTTGTGTCGAGCATATTGTCGAGCCAAAACGGCAGGATGTTTTGCGTGAGACATTCGTAGGCCTCACGGCTTAGCTTTTTCACCTCTTCCTTTTTCACCTCTTCATCCTTTCAATTTTTCACTTTTTGAAGAGTTTCGGAATGAACTCTTTCAAGCTGCGACGCCAGGTCAGCCATTCGTGGTGTGTGCCTGGCGAAACGTAGTAGTCGACCTTGATCCCGGCATTACGAAGGTCGCTGACGAGCTTCTCAGTGCCGAAGTTCTCTTCCGATCCACAACTGAGGAACAGGTAATGGATGCGGCGATTGAACTCTTCGCTGCGAGAGAAAGCGCCGTCATAGGTCTTGTTGACGTCGAGTCCGAAGATGGCACCACTGAAGGCTCCCATCCAAGCGAACTTGTCCATGTTGTTCATGACAAGGTCGAAAGTCTGATGCCCACCCCAGGAAAGACCTGCCATGGCCCGATGCTCACGGTCGGAAAGCGTGCGGAACTCGCGATCAATGGTTGGGATGAGGTCGTTTATCATTACCTTATAGAAGGAGTTGCCATACCCGTTTCGGTCACCTCCGCGTGGAGGAGCCTTCACGTCACCACTTTCCATCACCACAATCATCGGTACTGCTTCGCCTTTTGCAATCAGGTTGTCCATGATGTGTTGCATGTGACCTTGATGGCTCCAGCCTGTCTCGTCCTCGCCCATACCATGTTGCAGATAGAGGACGGGGTATTTTTTCTTGCCTTTTTCGTATTCGGCAGGCGTGTAAACCACTGCATGCCGCCACTCGTTTGTGCTTTTGGCAAAGTAATAGATGCTGCGAATCTGCCCTGCAGGAACACCTTGCTGGGGACGATAATAGTCGCCTTCCTCACCTTCAGGAATCTCGATGCCGCCTGATTCTCTGCAGCATCCGAAGAAAGTTTCTGTGGCAGGATCGACGAAGCGAATGCCGTCAACCTCCATGAAATAGTAGTGGAAGCCCACTACAAGCGGGTCTGTAACTGCCATGAAGCCGCCTTTGCCATCAGGTTGCATGTCGTATTTCTTGTTACAAATATCGACGATAACCTTGTGAGCCTGAGGTGTTTGGATTCGG
>JAGCFN010000015.1 GCA_017650085.1 Bacteroidaceae bacterium
AACCCATGTTCAGACTGACTTGAAGGCTGCTGCAAAGATTCTGCAAGAGAATAAAATCGAGAAACTTCCCGTCCTTGATGACGCAGGCAAACTCATCGGACTCATCACTTACAAAGACATCACTAAGGCGAAAGACAAGCCGATGGCCTGCAAAGACGAGAAAGGAAGGCTTCGTGTGGCTGCCGGTGTGGGTGTCACTCCCGATACGCTCGACCGCATCAAGGCTCTCGTCGAGGCCGACGTGGATGCCATCGTGATCGATACGGCTCATGGTCACAGCAAGTTTGTCGTGGAGAAACTCAAGGAAGCAAAGCAGATGTTTCCCAATGTGGACATAGTCGTCGGCAATGTCGCAACTGGAGAAGCTGCCAAGATGCTTGTTGAGGCTGGAGCTGACGGCATCAAGGTCGGCATAGGTCCCGGCAGTATCTGTACGACTCGAGTCGTTGCAGGTGTTGGCGTACCTCAGCTCAGCGCCGTTTACGACGTTGCAAGTGCCCTCAAGGGAACAGGCGTTCCCCTCATCGCAGATGGTGGTCTCCGCTATAGTGGCGATGTGGTGAAAGCCCTTGCTGCAGGCGGTTACAGCGTCATGATAGGTTCTCTCGTAGCAGGTACAGAGGAAAGTCCTGGCGATACCATCATCTATAATGGCCGTAAGTTCAAGAGCTATCGCGGAATGGGCTCGCTCGAAGCGATGGAGTGCGGCAGTAAAGACCGTTACTTCCAAGGCAGCGTGAAGGACACGAAGAAGCTTGTTCCAGAAGGAATTGCAGGTCGCGTTCCCTACAAAGGCTCGGTTCAGGAAGTCATCTATCAGCTCATCGGCGGCCTCAGAAGCGGTATGGGTTACTGCGGAGCAGGCACAATCGAAGATCTCTGGAGCGCAAGGTTCGTCCGAATTACCAACGCCGGCGTGCAGGAAAGCCATCCTCACGACATTACCATCACAAGCGAAGCACCAAACTATAGTCGTCCACAATAATTAAAGAAAACAGAATAAAGGAAAGATGAAAAAGATACTTGTCAGTTTTGCTCTCGCAGCAATATCAATGACGGCTGCCGCTCAGGACGATCCCGTCTTGATGCGCATCAACGGAACACCTGTCACTCGAAGCGAGTTCGAGTACAACTATAATAAGAACAACTCGGAAGGTGTCATCGACAAGAAGAGCGTAGAAGACTATGCAGAACTCTTCGTCAACTACAAACTCAAGGTTCAAGCCGCTCTCGACGACCATCTGGATACCCTTTCCAGCTATCAGAAAGAGTTCCGTCAGTATCGTGATCAGCAGATTCGCCCTCTTCTTGTACCAGCAGGATCAAAGGAAAAGGAATGTCGCGCCTATTATGACGACATGATTTCACGCCTCGAAGGCAAGCAACTTTTGCAGCCTGCACACATCCTGATTCGTTTGGCTCAAGACGCTTCGGAAGAGGATCGTGTTGCCGCCAAAGCAAGAATCGACTCCATCTATCAGGCTTTGAAGGACGGAGCAGACTTTGCTGAATTGGCAGGAAAATTGTCTGAAGACCCAGGTTCGGCAACTCGTGGAGGGACTTTGCCTTGGATAGGCCCCAATCAGGTTGTGAAAGAATTCGAGGATGTAGCTTATTCCCTCGAAAAAGACGAAATGAGCGAACCTTTCCTCATGCCCTTCGGTTATGATATTGTCAAGCTTATCGACAAGAAAGACCTTGAGTCTTACGACGAGTTGAAAGGCAAAATCATGCAATATCTCGAGGGACAAGGCCTTGAGAACCATCTTGCCCAACAAGTCCTCGACTCTCTCTCCAACCAAACTGGCGGGCAAAAAACCATCGAACAGATACTCGATGAAAAGACAGCAGAGTTCTGTGCAAAGGATGACGAGCTGAAATACCTTGTTCAGGAATATCACGACGGACTGCTTCTCTTTGAGGAATGCAACAATAAGGTCTGGGAGCCTGCCGCAAAAGATACGGTTTCTCTCGTCAAATACTTCAAGCAGAACAAGAAACAGTATGCTTGGAACGAACCTCATTACAGTGGAATGGTCTATTACTGCAAGAATGCTGCCGACGTCAAAGCCGTGAAGAAACTCGTCAAGAAACTGCCTAAAGACAAATGGATGGGTGCCATTCGCGAGACATTCAACAAGGATAGCATCATGGTTCGCGTAGAGCGTCGTCTCTTTAAGAAAGGTGACAATACCAATATCGACAAGCTCGCTTTCAAAGTGAAAGGTACTGAGCTCAAGCCCGTCAAAGGTTATCCCAATGTCGGAGTCATGGGTAAAGTGCTCAAGAAAGGTCCTGCAGAATGGACAGACGTTAGCAATCAGGTTGTTAACGACTATCAGCGTTTCAAGGAAGATGAGTTTGTCACAGAACTTCGCAAACGCTATACTGTTGAAATCGACAAGGAAGTGCTGGCTACAGTCAACAATCATTAGTAAGATGAACGTTAATAAGAAACGATATACGCTCTGTCTCTTTGCGGCTATCTTCAGCCTGCTTTCGATGGCACAAAAGAATGTCATCGATGAAGTGGTGTGGGTGGTTGGCGATGAAGCCATTCT
>JAGCFN010000159.1 GCA_017650085.1 Bacteroidaceae bacterium
CTTGGTTTGCTGAGCCTCTTGTCGGATTCGAACCAACGACCCCGAGATTACAAATCACGTGCTCTGGCCAACTGAGCTAAAGAGGCAATTTACAGCCAAAAGGCGTGCAAAAGACGCCTAATCGGCTGCAAAATTACATATATTTTTCGAACCAGCAAAAAGTTTCGTCGTTTTTTTAACGATTTTTTTGCTTTTCTTTATATTTGGAAGCTTGCCGGAGCAAGGATTCCACTGTTTGGTCGATTGCTTCTTCGAATGTGTTGCAAGTTTCCTGAGCGAACAATTCTGTGCCTGGCAAGATTGCTCTTAGTGCGGCTTCTTTGTTCATTGCAGTCTCAGGTTTTACAACCTTAAGTGACACCTCTATCCTTCCTATTTCGTCGTTGAACTTTGCGAGTTTGGAGAGTTTCTTTTCGATGAACTTCTCCAGTTTCTCTGTTGCCTCAAAGTGGATTGCCTGAATTTTAATTTCCATAGTTACCTCCTTTTGTTTTGGCTCGAGGATGAGCCTGGTTATACATTTCTTTCAATTGCTCGAAAGTGGTGTGCGTATAGATTTCGGTTGTTGACAGACTTTCGTGCCCCAGCAGTTCCTTGACGGATTGCAGGTCGGCCTTGTGGTTGAGCATTGCTGTGGCGAACGTGTGCCGAAGCACATGTGGGCTGTTGCGTTGCTGGGTTGTGACCATCGACAGATACTTCTTGACGATTTTGCGAACCTTTGCAGGAGTTATCCTTTGTCCGCTCCGTTCGTCGAGGAAGAGGCTTTTGTCGTCCGATGCAAACTGCTGCGCGAAGGCATTGCGTTCTTCCAAGTATTGTCGCAGACTGTCGCCGAACTCGTCGCCATAGGGAATGATGCGTTGTTTGTTGCGTTTTCCTGTGACTTTGAGCTGCATCTGATCCAGATCAACATCTCTTTCTGCGAGGCCTACGAGTTCAGAGAGTCGTATGCCTGTAGAGTAGAATGTGAGCAGGATCATGCGGTCGCGGAATCCTTGGTAGTCGTCGCCGAAGAAATCTCCGTCAAAGAGTTTGTCCATCTCTGTCTCGCGGACATAAGCCGGAAGTTTCTTCTCCACCTTCGGCCCTGGCATGTTGTGCACGGGGTCTTTGGTGACGAGACCACGACGCAGCAGGAACTTGTAGAAAGAGCGGAGCGAACTGAGACGCCGGCGGACGCTTGTTGCGACATTGCCTTTGTCCATCATCTCCACCACCCACTGCCGCACGATGTCGGCGGGCATTTCTTCCCAGCTGAGACTGCTGTCTGTTGCTTCATAGAACCGCTTGAACGCTTCCAAGTCGGCTTTGTAATATTCTGTCGTACGGCTGGAATAATTCCGTTCGTACTTGAGATAATCTATGAAGTCTTCAATCCAATTCACGCACTTCGCTTATGTTTCTTCTGCGAAGGTAACGTTTTTTTTTGACAATCCAAAGAGAAAAGTCAAAAAATTAAGGAACTTTTAATCTTCTACGCGGTGGAGCTTCTGTACATAGACAGCGCGTTCCATAGCGAGGCGCTTCAGAACAGAGGGCTTGTCGAACTGCTGACGGGCACGGAGTTCCTTCACAATACCAGTCTTTTCAAACTTACGCTTGAACTTCTTGAGAGCCTTCTCGATGTTCTCACCTTCTTTTACGGATACTACAATCATTGTTTCTTTTTTTGTTGTTTTTAATTAGTTAATTTGTTTATGTAGCGAAAATGCGGCGCAAAATTACACATACTTTTTGAATTGACAAAGCTTTTTCACAAAAAATTACACTAACTGTCCGTGGACAGCCTTTCAAGCCTGCATTTCTGCATTTCAGCGATTAGCTTCGTCTCCCAAAAAACGACATATAGGGCCGCAGCCATGCTGCAGCCCTATATATAATATATAATGTACGCGCGTATTAGAGGTTGGCATTGTCTTCCTTCCAGTCTGCTACGGGAGGAATGATGCCGAGACCGATGATTTCGTCGCGCATCTTCTGCAGGTGTTCGTAGGAAGCCTGGAGGGCTGCCATCTCTTCTGCTGTGCCTTCGGGCATTGTAAAGTGAACGCCGTCCTTGTCGATAACGGTCGGCATTGCCATCATGACATTCTTGAAGCCGCATTTGTCGCAGTTCACATAGCAACCTGCAGGCCACTTGAAGGGCTCGCCACCCATGGCGCCCTCAATCATCTTGACTGCCTGATAAGCAGGGCTCTGGAATGATGAACGGCCACGAAGCTTGATGATGTTGCTGCCACCCTGAATGGTCATGTGCTTGATCTCAGCCCAACGATCCTCTGAGAGGGGAAGCTCGGAAAGGGGCTTGCCGTCGATCTTTGCCTTTGAAGCGAAGACTGCCATCTGTTCGCCGTGACCGCCATAAGTGTAGGCCTCGGTAACTTTGTCTTGCTGAACGCCGAACTCCTGAGCGAGTTGTTGCTGCAGACGGGTTGAGTCGAGAGCTGCGAGAGAGGTGAGCTGGTTGGGTTTCAAACCAGAGTGGATGAGAGCTGTGAGGGCAGTCACGTCGGCAGGATTGAAGATAACGACCACATGCTTCACCTCGGGGCAGTACTTCTTGATGTTCTCGCCGAACTCGGCTGCAATCTGGCAGTTGCCTTTCAGCAGGTCTTCGCGAGTCATGCCTTCCTTGCGGGGAGCGCCACCGCTGGAAATGATGTACTTGGCACCCGTGAAAGCCTCAGCCGGATCAACGGTATAGGAGATGTTTGCACCAGGGAAAGCACAATGGCACATCTCGTCGTAAACGCCATGAACACCGGGTTCGTAGATGTCATACAGGCAAATGTTTGGAGTAAGGCCGAGCATCAGAACGCTCTGCACCATGTTAGAGCCGATCATACCACCGGCACCAACGATAACGAGTTTCTCGTCTGTCAGGAATTTCATGATTGTGTGTTATTTTAGATGTTATACATTAATTCTGACTGCAAAGTTACACTTTTTTTCACAAGCCTCAAAGCTTTTTGCATAAAAAAACGCCATTACGACATACTTGACTTTGAGGAAGCAAAAAATACGGCAGTGAAGTTGTAAAACTTCACACTAGTAAATCGCAAACTTCACACTAGTAAATCGTAAACTTCACATTAGTAAAATGCAAACGTCACACTAGTAAATCGCAAACGTCACACTAGATGATTGGGATCGAGGCTGGGGTCGTTTGGGGATGCTCCCCGAAGCCTTTGCAGAAGGACTTTGTCGCAATCGGAGAAAAAATGCACGGCTTTTGCCAAAGTTTTTGCCTCCAATCTGCAATTAAGTCGCAAAAAAGATGTAACTTTGCATTGTGAAAGTAGAAACTAAAAACGCATTAAAGTTATGAGAGTAATCATCGAACCTGATTATCAGAACCTTAGCCGTTGGGCTGCCGAGTATGTTGCCGCAAAAATCAACGCCGCTAATCCGACTCCGGAAAAGCCTTTCAAGCTGGGTTGCCCTACCGGCTCATCGCCTCTTGGCCTCTATAAGCACCTCATCGAGATGTACAAGGCCGGCAAGGTTTCGTTCCAAAACGTCATCACCTTCAATATGGACGAGTACGTGGGCCTGCCCGAAGAGCATCCCGAAAGCTATCACAGCTTCATGTGGTCCAACTTCTTCTCGCACATCGACATCAAGAAGGAGAACGTTCACATCCTGAACGGAAACGCTCCAGACCTCGAGAAAGAATGCGCTCAGTACGAGGCTGCCATCCAGGCTGCTGGTGGAATCGACCTCTTTATGGGAGGCATCGGCCCTGACGGACACATCGCATTCAACGAGCCCTTCAGCTCTCTGCAGAGCCGTACCCGCGTAAAGAGCCTCACCACGGACACCATCATCGCCAACAGCCGCTTCTTCGACAACGATGTGAACAAGGTGCCCAAGACGGCTTTGACAGTCGGAGTTGGAACCGTGATGGATGCTAAGGAAGTGCTCATCGTGGCAAACGGCCATAACAAGGCTCGCGCCCTTCAACATGCCATCGAGTGTGCAGTCAGTCAGGAATGGACAATCAGTGCCCTCCAACTGCATCCCCATGCCATCATCGTTTGCGACGAAGCCGCAACAGACGAGCTGAAGCATGGCACATACAAGTACTTCAAGGACATCGAAAAAGGGAACCTCTAGTCCCATACATTATTAACCTAAACCCTCAAAAACTATGGAAGGACTGATCATTGGTATCATTACCGGTATTTTGGCCGGTTTCATCGCAAGTAAACTGCAGAGCGGTTCAGGCAAAGGCCTGCTCCTCGACCTCTTCCTGGGTATCATCGGCGGTATGTTCGGAGGCTGGCTTTTCGGCCTTCTCGGCATCACGACAGCCGGTTGGCTCGGAGAGTTGATTTGCGCAGTAGTCGGCGCTGTCATCATCCTCTGGGTTGTATCCAAGATGAAATAAAAGAACCTAAGCCTCGGCTCCTTCCGCAACAACGAAGGAGCTGAGCTTTAATGAACAGATGAATATGTCTCCTCTCTTCCTTCGAAGGGCGGCCATGATGGGTGTGGCCCTGTTTGTGGCAAGTCTTTTGCCGCTCAAAGCAGGGACACGACTCACGATTAGCCGCGATGTGCTGCTCGACAAGATTAAAGGCGGTTGGGCAGGACAGACAATTGGCTGCGCTTATGGCGGCCCGACCGAGTTCTGCTATAGGGGCGTCATGATACCAGATGAAACAGAGATCGCTTATCCCGAGCATCACCTGAAACTCCACTACGACCGCTTCCCAGGCCTCTTCGACGACGTTTATATGGACCTGACATTTGTCAAAGTGTTTGGCGAGGAAGGTCTCGACGCGTCGGCAGAATCGATGGCAAAGGCGTTTGCGTACGCTCCCTACCCTCTCTGGCACGCGAATCAGCAGGCCCGCTACAACATCATGCAAGGCATCATGCCTCCCCAATCCGGCTTCTGGAAGAACAATCCCCACGCAGATTGCATCGACTACCAGATTGAGAGCGACTTTGCAGGCTTGATGTCGCCCGGAATGCCCAATACAGCCTCGAAGATTTCGGACAAGGTGGGACACCTCATGAACTACGGCGACGGCTGGTATGGCGGCGTCTATATGGGGGCGATGTACGCCTTGGCATTCGTCGAGAATGACATCCTGACCATTGTCGAAAAGGCGCTCCAAACGATTCCGCAAAAGAGCAAGTTCCACAAATGCATCTCCGACGTCATTCGTTGGTACAAGCAGGAACCGACTGACTGGAAGAGGACGTGGACGCTCTACAACGAGAAGTACAGCGAAGACATAGGTTGCCCGGAACTCATCATCGCTCCGGGAAACATCGACGCCACCATGAACTCGGCTTATGTCGTGATGGGACTGCTCTTCGGAAACGGCGACTTCGGCCGGACGATGGAAATCTCTACCCGTTGCGGGCAGGATTCCGACTGCAACCCCTCTTCCGCAGCGGGCATTCTCGCTACCATGCTGGGCTACAGCAACATCCCCGAGAAGTGGATGCCCAACCTTCGCGAAGTGGAGGACCGCAAGTTCTCCTACACGACAATGTCGCTCCTCGACGTCTACGAGCAAGGCTTCGACCTCGCCCTGAAGAACATCGAGCGGAATGGCGGCAAGGTCCTCGACGACAAAGTCCTCATCAAGGTGCAAAAGCCCAAAGCAGTCCGATTGGAACAGGGCTTCACGGGAATGACACCCAAACTGCTTGCGGAAAACATCGAACACCTCGGCAATCCCGATTCCAAGCAGAACTCCTTCGAATTCGAAGGCATCGGCATCACCCTTTATGGCAACATCTCCTGCCCGGACAAGGACTTTGAAGCGCAGCTCGAGGTCAGCGTCGACGGCAAGAAGGACAAAGTGATGAAGTTCACTTCCGACTTCCACAACCGCACAGCCGACTGTCTCTATTGGAACTACGACCTCAGGGACGGCAGGCACAAAGTGGAGTTCCGACTGCTGAACCCTCGCGAAGACGTCGACATCAAAGCCTATCGCGTCATACGATACGAGAGAATGAAAAAATGAGGAAATGAAAAAATGAGAGAGCTCGCACTGTAAAGAAATGTTAAAATGCAGGCTTCTCGATAAAATTCTTCATTCTTCATTCTTCATTTTTTTGTCGTACCTTTGCACCGCATTTGAGGGAACCCC
>JAGCFN010000016.1 GCA_017650085.1 Bacteroidaceae bacterium
AACTGGTTATTTTATTAGCGTCCAATTTAATCAGCCACAATCTTTGCAACTCAGTTGGGCATATCGGAGTGTTATCTATCCCATTATCCTGGCATTTTTCTGCTGGGTTATAGCCGAGGTATTTGCCATTGGCATCAAACTGAAAGAAGAACAGGAACTGACCATTTAATCTGGAGCCATGAGTATAATAGTTAATGTAGATGTGATGATGGCCAAGCGGAAGATGTCATCACAGGAGCTTGCCGAAAAAATCGGCATCACAGCTGCCAACCTCTCCATCCTCAAGACGGGCAAGGCAAAAGCCGTCAGGTTCTCAACCCTCGAAGCCATTTGTCAGGCCCTCGACTGCCAACCTGGAGACATCCTCGAGTACAGAGCAGATGAGGAAGCATAATCATATTCCAGCTGCAAAGACATTAAATAATCTTAATCGTCCCACCCCAAACCAAGGACTTTCCAACTTTATTTCTTATCTTTGCACCTGGAAATGGTATTAACTTTAAACAACTATCGATGAAAAGGTTCTTTCTGTTGAGCACATTGCTGCTCGCCACATTGATGATTTGTGCCCAGACTAAGATTGCTCCCAAAATGAAGAAGGGCATGAAGAAGGTGTATGTTGTGGAAGCCACGATTGGTGTCCCTTCCAAACAATCAACGAAAATCACCACGGAAACGGTGTACGAAGTGGTTGATGCCACAAACGACGGCTACGTTCTTGATGTTTATGTGACTGATGTTAAGACTGATGCGAAGGATGCTGAGAGCCGTGTCTACTCCCTCGCAACCGAGATGCTGAAGGATGTACACACGCAATATGCAACCAACAAGGACGGCAAAGTGACGAAGATTCTCAATGCTGAGGAAGGGAAGAAACGTATAAACGAGATGCTCGACAAAGTGCTCGCCGACGTTCCTCTACCTGCATCAACAACCCTAACCAACTTGAAAAAACAACTGACAAGTAACATCAATGAGACATCTCTGCTGGAAAGCGTACAGATCAGCACAAGTCCGTTGGCGCTGAACGGCAAGACCATCAGCACAGGAACTGAGGAAGAATACAATACTGAACAGGGCATCAAGATGAAGCGCACGTACTCCGTGAAGGACAAAAGCAACATCCAGACCAACGCCAAGATTAACATGAACACAGACGACATGAAGAAAATGGTGATGGGACTGGTTGAGAATATTGTGCCAAACCAGTCCGATAATCTCATGGACATGATTGGTCCGATGATAAGCAACCTGAAGATAGATGCTGCGGAAAACTCCACCTACACTTTCCAAAAGGATGGCTGGATAAAGAACATCACGTCGGAAATGAACTATGGCATGATGGGTGCGTCGTTCAAAATCAACACAAAAGTTTCCCTCAAATGAAACGCCTTCTCTTTGCCTTGCTGACAGCCTTCTCGCTGCAAGTCTGCGCACAAGTGGAAACGACTGAACTCTTTGGTCCGAACGTGCTCATCTTCAGTCCGAAAGACAACATGCAAGCAATTGCCGACACGGTAAATGCCTTGCACGAACAGATGTTCCACGACCAGTTCAGCCGTAAGCGCTATGCTGTGCTCTTCCTGCCTGGAGACTATCGCGAGGCCGGACTACTGAAGGTTCCCTACTACATGCAGATTGCAGGCTTGGGACGCACACCTTACGAAGTGCTGCTCTCCAACATCCACACACCTGCACCTTTGGGAGGTGACAACGGAACCTGCACTTTCTGGCGTTCAGCAGAGAACCTTTCTGTCATTGGTCCAGAGACTTATGACGAGCCTGAAACCTTCAAGTGGGCTGTTTCGCAGGCTGCTCCCCTTCGTCGCATCTACTCTACTCGCACCCTTCGCACGCAATGGGGAAACGGTTGGGTAAGCGGAGGATTTGCTGCCGATTGTCACTTCGAGGCACCTGCGGGAAGCCATCACCAACAACAATGGTACTACCGAAACAGCATCCTGAACAAAGGTCGGGGCGAGTTTCGCGAAATCAAGTACAACTACTGCTTTCAGGGTGTTGAACTTGGGGCAGAGGCAGATGCTTCAACCTATCGCGACAACTGGGACGAGGGCGGTAATGTGACCTTCATCCCCACCACTCCCATCATTCGCGAGAAACCTTTCCTCTTTGTAGATAAAAAGGGACGGTTCAAGGTGTTTCGCCCTTCACTAAGGCACGAGAGCAGCGGCCTCTCATACACCCGCAAGTCGATGGGCAAAGGAGAAGAAATAGATGTCAAGAAGAAATTCTTCATCGTGAAGCCTGGAGTAACGGCAAACGAGATGAACCGCCAACTGAAAGCAGGTCGGCACTTGCTCTTCACGCCAGGAATGTACACATTGGAAGAACCGCTGCACATCACCCATCCAGGCACCATACTGCTTGGCCTCGGCATAGCAACGGTTATCCCTGGCGAGGGTTGCGAGACAGCAATTCTGGTGGACGACGTTGATGGCGTTACCATCGCATCTCTGATGTTCGATGCACACTATTCCTCGCACTCTTTGCTGCAAGTAGGCCCGAAAGCAGACACGAAGGTTCGCCACACAGACAACCCTACTCTGTTGGCCGACCTTTTCTTTCGTGTGGGAGGCTTCCGAAGCGGACATGTCAATGTGGATGAGACAGTTATCATCAACAGCAACGACGTCATTGGTGACCATTTCTGGATTTGGCGAGCCGATCATGGCGTTCGTGGTAGTGTGGGATGGGATGTGAACACCTCGGCAAACGGATTGGTGGTGAACGGCGACTATGTGACGCTGTATGGCCTCTTCAACGAGCATTTCCAGCAATATCAGACGCTATGGAACGGCGAATACGGACGCACTTACTTCTTCCAGTGCGAGACGCCCTACGATGCATCCAATCAAGCGGCCTACAAGAGCGAGAACGGAACGCGCGACGGCTATGCTGCCTATAAGGTTGCAGACCATGTGCAGAACCACTTTGCCACAGCTTTCGGCATCTATGATGTGCTCCACAACGACATCCGAATCGAGAGCAGCGTGGAAGTTCCCAATAATGCAGGCATCCGATTGCACAACATTTGCAACAACTGCCTCTCCAATCAGCCTGGCAAAGGCTTCGGTTTTGTGGTGAACGGACTCGTCAAGAGCACTTACAACACACATCGCGACAATCGTACCTATCTGGTGGATTTCCCTGTTAAAGGCGAATAAGCAAACTATTTCTTCAGCGCTTTATCGACGCTGCCGCTTTTAAGGAGGCGTTCCTGCGCTTCGTCGTAACTGAGGCCGAGCGATTCCTGAATCATGCGAGTGCCACGGTCCACAAGTTTGGCGTTGGTGAGTTGCATCTTGACCATGCGATTGCCTTCTACCCTGCCCATGCGAATCATCAAAGAAGTGGAAATCATGTTGAGGACCATCTTCTGAGCCGTGCCACTCTTCATTCGGCTTGAACCCGTAACAAATTCAGGACCTACAATGGTCTCGATGGGGAACTCTGAAGCAGCTGCCAAAGGTGTATGCGGATTGCTTGTGATGCAGCCTGTCAGCAAACCTCGCTTTCTTGCTTCTGTGACGGCTCCTACGACGTAAGGTGTTGTTCCTGAAGCAGCTATGCCAAGCACTGTGTCGTCTTTTGTGGGAGAGAAAGCCTGCAAATCTTGCCAACCTCTTTCTGGGAAGTCCTCTGCTTTTTCGACTGCATGACGCAGGGCTTTGTCGCCTCCTGCAATGAGACCAATCACGATGTCTGGGGAGAGACCGAAGGTGGGCGGCAATTCGCTTGCATCGAGCACGCCAAGACGACCACTCGTTCCTGCTCCCACATAAAAGAGTCTGCCACCCCGCTTCATTTGTGGTTCAATGGCTTCCACAAGTGCCTGAATATCAGGCAGAACCTTACGCACAGCCTGAGCCACCAACATATCTTCCTCGTTGATGTGCTGCAAGATTTCACCTACCGACATCTTTTCCAGATGGTCGAAGTGCGAGGGCTGTTCAGTTATCTTGTCTTTTGCTTCCACGCTGCAAAGTTATGAAATAAAAATGAAATAATGAAGAAATAAAATAATGAAATAAGCCGAAAAATGCCTTTCTTGCAAACATTTGCAAACTGCGGTATGAACTGCAAATTATTGCAAACAAAAAATCTTGCAGCATTCGACATTTTGTCTTAACTTTGCACTCGGTTAGTCGTTTAGGGGATTAGTCGTTTGGTTGTTTAGGGATATACCAGCAACCACGACAAACTTTCCCAAACCACTAAACCACCAAACGACCAAACGACCAATATGAACGAACTGTTGACCATAATGACCTCTCGGGAATTGTTCCTCATCATCCTTGGAACAGCCATCTACATCGTGCTCTTCATCGTAACGGTGCAAAACAGCAAGCGCAAGATTCTCTCTTTGCAAGAAAGATTAGATAAGGTACGCGCGATGCAGGAGCAGTACGACATCGAGATGGGCGAGCAGAAGATTGCTGAGTTGGAGAACCTCATCCAGAAGCTGGGTGACGAGAACTCGATGCTCCGTCTGGAACTGGAGGAGAAGAAGGCTACGCTAGACTATAATAATAAGGTAGCCATCATCGAGAATGCCAAGCGTGAGCAGGCCGAGACGGTCATCTTCTCGTCCGACATCTATCGCCACATCCAGGAATGCCTGAACTCTGGCAGAAGTCTGAACTATCAGGACTGGAGCGAGTTGACACAATTGCTGAACAGCATCTATACGGGCCTGACAGAGAAACTCTACAGCCTCTACCCCATGAGCGAACAGGAGCTGCATGTCAGCCTGCTCATCAAGATGCACCTCCAGCCCAAGGACATTGCCATGCTGACAGCCCATTCGAAGGAGAGTATCGCAACGACCCGCAGCCGTCTCTATTCGAAGGTGTTCGGACGGAAAGGCTCATCGAAGGACTGGGACGACTTCATTCTGACACTATAAGAGACCCCTCTCTGACTCCACTGATGGGAAGAAAAAGACTAAAAAAAATTGTAAACCCTATAAATATATAAAGGTATGATTGATTACTTTGCATTACACATGTGGCAGATATGGGCCATCTTGTCTGTAGTCTGCCTGATTCTGGAGCTCACGGCTGGTGATTTCTTCA
>JAGCFN010000160.1 GCA_017650085.1 Bacteroidaceae bacterium
GCCTACGAGACGTTCCACCAGAGGTTGATACTGCTCGAATTGTTGGTCGTCGCCTTTGGGGACAGGACCGGAGATGATGAGCGGAGTACGAGCATCGTCGATGAGGACTGAGTCGACCTCGTCCACGATGGCGTAGTTGTGGGAGCGCTGCACGAGGTCCTTCGGGTCTTGTGCCATGTTGTCACGCAGATAGTCGAAGCCAAACTCGTTGTTCGTGCCGAAAGTGATGTCGGCGAGATAGGCTTTGCGACGTTCCGGACTGTTGGGCTGATGCTTGTCAATGCAATCCACACTCAAGCCGTGGAACATGTAGATGGGGCCCATCCATTCCGAGTCACGCTTTGCCAGATAGTCGTTGACTGTGACAACATGAACGCCATTGCCAGTCAAAGCATTCAGGAAGACTGGGAGTGTTGCTGTGAGCGTCTTACCTTCACCCGTGAACATCTCGGCAATCTTGCCTTGATGCAGGACGGTACCGCCAAAGAGCTGCACGTCGAAGTGAATCATGTCCCACTTCAAGTCGTTGCCGCCAGCTACCCAATGATTGTGATAGACGGCTTTGTCTTCTTCGATATCTACAAAGTCATGTTTTGCCGCAAGGTCGCGGTCGAAGTCGTTAGCTGTGACTTCTATTGTCTCGTTCGTTGCGAAGAGTTCTGCGGTTCTCTTGACAATGGCGAACACTTCTGCACGCTCTTTGTCGAGAGCCTTTTCAAAGGTTTCGAGCACATCCTTCTCGAGCTTGTCGATTTGTGCGAAGATAGGTGCACGGTCTTGTATGTCTGTGCCTGGAATCTTGTCCTTGAGCACTTGTATTTGCTCGCGCAAGTCCTTTACGGAGTCTTGAATTCGCTGCCTTATCGCTTTGGAGCGTTCGCGAAGCTCGTCGTTCGAGAGTGCTTGTATTTCTGGATAAACCTGCAGCACCGCCTCCACCATGGGGCGATAGGCTTTCAGGTCGCGGCTTTTTTTGTCGCCAAAGAGTTTTACTAGAAACTTGGAAATGTCCATATATTATAATGTATGATTCGTTAGTGTTATTTGGTCTTTTCAGACATCACGTGTGATGTTGCCAATCATCACGTGTGTCGTTTGCATTTGTCACGTTTGATGTTTGCATTTGTCACGTTTGATGTTTGCGTTTGTCACGTGTGTCGTTTGCCATCATCACGTGTGATGTTTCAGTAGTTAAGCGGAGCTTGCGGGCAGGCATTCGGAGCACGGATGCGAAGAGCCTGTGCCACAGTCGGCGCAACCTGGTCGATACTGACGGGAATCCGCACTTTTTCGGGCACAATGCCGGCTCCGAGAAAGAAGAGCGGAAAACTCAGGTACGACTCTCGGCTGAGCGATTGCTCGTGTGTGTCTTCGTTCTTGAGTTGCCAACCTGGTGAAACCTGTATGAGGATATCGCCTGAGCACTTCGGATTGTAGGCATTACGGAGTTTGCTTATGCCTGGTGTTCCTGCACCGAGTGACAGGCGTTGACTGGTATAGACATCTTTCACACCGCTCAACTGGATGAGGAATGCGCTACAACGGTCCAGCACTTCCGTCAGGTTGAGATTGCGGTTCTCGATGAGTTTGAGATTGAGGTAGAGCTGGTTGTCAATGGCAGTCTCTACATAATCGCCAGGACCATAGACGGCGATGAGGTACATGTTGAGCAGCGCCTTCGCTTTTGTGATGGAGAAGACACCGGTTGGGATGCGGTATTTGCTCAGGTCCATCAGTTCCTCGGAATCGAAGTAACCGGTGCTAGTGACAATGAACAATGTCTTGTCCATACCCACCTTCTCCTCTACAAAGTCGAAGAGCTCCTTGAGTTGTCTGTCCAGACGGGCATAGGTGTCCTGCATCTCCATGCCGAACTTCGTGGCGGACTGATGGTCGTAAGCGCCTGCGTAGTAGGTGAGAGTCAGCAAGTCTGTGACGGCGTCTGTGCCGAGTCCTGCTTTCTCGATGGCCTCTTTGGCAAGGAGATTGACTTCATCATTGACGCAAGCAGTCGCTTTGAACTCGCGGAACTTACGGCCCGACTTGAACTTGTGGCTGAAGGGTTTGCTCTTGCTTCCGCCAGAAGAAACAAAGTATTGGAAGTTGGCAACCTGCTCATTAAGCGGTTCCCAATGTATGTCGCTAATGCGATCCTCGAGCGAAGAATGGATACTGTAATCCGCCAACCAGTCAGGATAGTTGTCGTAGTAGCAAGTGGTTGCCCATTTGCCCGTCCAGTCATCGAGCCAGAAAGCGCCATTGCCGGCATGGCCTGCACCCAGAACGGCTGCTTCTCGAGTAGGAGCGATGGAGTAAACAAAGCTTTTCCCCTCAGAAGAAATCTTCAACTCGTCGCCGATGGTTGAGACTGCAAGATGCTTTGGCGAGGACTTCTCGTCGGTATGAATGCCTGGATAGGTCTCATCATCCACACAGAAGACGGGCAGCAATGTCTGACGGTCGAGCCATCTGTCGCCCACAATGCCGTTTGCATAGGGGCTTGTGCCAGTCATCAGGCACGCCATAGCCGAAGCAGGATCGGGGGAACTGAATGGATATTCTGCCTGAGAATAGTAGCGGCCTTTCTCCTTGAGCCGTTGGAATCCACCCTGACCGTATAGTGGCGTAAAGGCATCCATGTAGTCGCTCCGCAGCTGGTCGATGACAATGTTCACCACCAAAGACGGCACCGAAGATGCGTCTTGAGCGTTTGAACCCGTCACGGCAAGCAGCACAATGAGGGAGGATAGGAGTCTGTATCTATTTACGGCCATGTCTTTTCTTTCTGTGGCAGAACATGTAACTTATTGGTCTTGTGAGCAAACACAATGCCAAAGGTACGGTTATTTTTGCAAATACCTGTGGTATCCACGGAGAAAATAACAAGAATAGTGCCAAAACGACAAAATAGAAGGCATACCAGAGCGTTTGCTTGTGTCGGATGGCAGCTTTTATGACAAGTGGAATGCCAATGAAGAAGACTGGATTCAGTATCCATATCTGCCAATTGGAGTCCACAGCAGGGTGTTTCGAGAAGAAGAACATGAAGGCAAGCAGCGTTCCTGCGGTGCCTTGTAGCAGCAGAATCACTACATCCCAAAGCCAGAAGAGCCGCTTTGTCCATATCTCGAGCAACATGATGAGCAGACAAAGGGCTGCGAAGACAAGTATTGTCTGTATGGGTGAGAGCGGGAACTCTTTCTCAACAACTTGCGGTTTGGCTTCCAGAATGACAGCCTTGCTCTTGACGAGGGGACGCATATCGCCCTTTCCGTCGCGGATGAAGGCTCCGTCGAAGGCTTGCATCAAGTTCTCGGGAATGAACATTGCTGCCCGTTCCGACATGATGGTATCCATTTCCGAACCAAGCAAGAGGTCGTTCCCTTCCTGTGCCCAAGGGTGATGAACCGTGTAATGGTGCAGGATTTCGCGTGCCGTCTCGTGAGGTAAGGCATTAGGATATTGTATGCGACCCATGATGACCTCCTCCACCATATCGCGCACCTTAGTTGTACAGTTGCCATAGAGGAAACTGTATCTGTATTCGCGATTCTCCGGTCGGCAGTTCTCGATGAGATTGCTAAGCAGCCGACTTGCCTCGCCCTGAGTCAGATTCAGTTCCTGTTCGGTAATGCTCGAGCCTCGCTTGTCATAATCTATGATAAAGTATTCCCAAGGAATGGGCTGCACCATGTAGTCCGTCTGGCCAAGCACAAAGTGCCAGACAAAGTTGGGCTTCGACATATCGAAGACACCGTAGTTGAAGACTTCGTCAACACTGTCCTTAGGCACTTGAAGGCGAATGGCGGTATGCCCGTAAAGGGAATAGACTTCCTGACCTGGAGAACAGGTGAGGAGAGTCACTCGTATTCTGTCTTGCTGCTGAGCAAAACTGCCTAGGAAAAAGCTCAATACGAGACAAAAAAGTATGGTCAGTTTCTTAAACACGGGCGCAAAGTTACGAAATTTAGTCCAAATATCATAAAAACATTTGCATTTTTCTTGCGTATTTGATGAAATAATCCTATCTTTGCCGTCGCTAATAATTTAGGAATAATGCGCGCGTAGCGTGAAAAAGAGATTAAAAAACTAATAGTTCACAATAATTAATAACTTAAAACAAGTAAATTTATGAAGAAGTTTACACTTATGTTGATGGCAGCATTTATCGCTGTCGCTGCATTCGCAGCAGGACCTGAGAAGCGCGACCTGAAAGCGCTGAACACGGCTGCTGTAGTAAAAAGTTTGGCCAAGAAGCAGTTGCCTATAGCAAATGCAGTTAGCCGTCAGTCATCAGTCCGTAAAGCTCCTCGCCGCGCTCAGGGACTGGTCACTCCTCCAGAATCTGCTGTTGCAGAAACCTACTACACTGCTAGTGGACAGCTCCTCGTTTACGGTAGTAGTGGTTGGCAAGACGGCACCCCTGAGTCTATTCAGGTAATTGTTGATGGCTCTGATATCTATATTGCTGGTTTGGCCTATTGGGTGCCGAATGCATGGATCAAGGGTACCATCGATGGTACCACCGCCACATTCCCCGCCGCTCAGCAGGTAGATGAAGACGAGAGCTACCCTGAGTGGATATCAGGTTCCAATGATGGTGAAACGGTTTGTGATCTTGTGTTCAACTTCGACCAAGAGGCAGGTGTCCTGGAGTGTGTCACAACGTACATTGGTGAGTGCGCTGCTGAGGATGCATTTAGTGTCTATGCCTATTGGAACAAGCCCACTTTCACTAAGGAAAA
>JAGCFN010000017.1 GCA_017650085.1 Bacteroidaceae bacterium
GAAGATTATGCGGCAGTCGGGCAATATGCTTCAATGGGGAGAAGGTTACCCGTCGGAATCGGCCATTGCAGCTGATATTGAGAAGGATAGTGGCTTTGTCATCGAAGAAAATGGTGTGGTGGTGGGCTACTTTGCATTTCTGCAATCTCCTGAACCCACTTATGCCACAATTTACGAGGGCAAGTGGCTCGATGATGAAAAGCCTTACCATGTAGTCCATCGCATAGCCAGTTATCCGGATGTTCATGGGATATTCGACCGAATCATGGACTTCTGCTTCTCGCATGATACGAACATTCGCATAGACACTCATCGCGACAATAAAATCATGCAGTATAACCTTTTGAAGCACGGCTTCACATATTGTGGCATCATCTATTTGCAGTCTGGCGACGAACGATTGGCTTATCAAAAAATAATGAAATACTATGAAACACATTGAGACCTTTTTGCTGGCACTTTTTGTGTCAACTGCCATAATGGGGCAGAACAAGAATGCTCCCGTCAATTACGACGAGAGCCAAGTGCCCAACTTCGAGCTGCCTGACCCTTTGAAGGCGAATGACGGGCAAATCATAGAGACTGCAAAACTATGGGAAAAGAAGCGCAGACCAGAGTTGCTGAGAATGTTCGGCGAACTGGAATATGGAGTGACGCCCCGTCAAACTGGCATCAAGGTGAAGCATGAGGTGGTTGCCACGAACCCTAATGCAATGGGAGGTTTGGCTACACAGAAACAGGTTCGCTTCACTTTCACAGGCAAGAATGGCAAGTCGGTCCAAGCCCTTCTGCTGCTTTATATTCCCAACAATATGAAAGGTCGCGTTCCTGTCATTGTGAGCTACAATTTCCATGGCAACCAGACGACTACAATGCAAGAAGATGTCATCCCTTCTCCCTCGAAGGAGATAGTGAAGAGTCTGGGTTCGGAAGCTTGGGTTCGAGGAGAGCAGATGAGCCGATGGTCGTACGAAATGGCTCTGCAACGAGGCTATGCCGTGGCTACGATGAACTACCACGACATTTGTCCCGATTCTCCGGAGTTGATGGTGCAAGGCATTCCGTCGCTCCTTTCCGGTTATGATGTGCGGAATCGAAAGGAAAACGAATGGGGAGCGATTGGAATTTGGGCTTGGGGTTATAGCCGGATTGCAGACTATTTGGAGAAAGATAAGCAGATAGACAAGGGCAGAATGGTCGTATTGGGACACTCGCGACTGGGCAAGACTGCGGTTTGGGCTGGTGTGCAGGACAAGCGCTTCAAGGCGGTCATCTCGAACGATTCCGGTTGTGGTGGAGCAGCCCTTTCGAAGCGAGTTTTCGGCGAGAATGTGGGCCGCATTACTGCCAATTTTCCGCATTGGTTCTGTCCCGCCTTCAATCGTTATTCCGAGAATGAGTCCTCTCTGCCTTTCGACCAGCATGAGCTGCTTTCGCTGATTGCTCCTCGCCATGCCTATGTGGCCAGTGCAGAAGATGATAGTTGGGCAGATCCGAGGGGAGAGTACCTGAGCCTCTACTATGCAGGACCTGTCTATCGGCTTTATGGCATGCGGGGACTTCCATCCAAGGAGCAGCCTGCCATCCATCAGCCTCAGCACTATGATGTGGGCTACCATATTCGTGCGGGGAAACACGATGTGACACCTTATGACTGGCAATGCTACCTCGACTTCCTGGATTCGCTCTGGCACTAAACGAAAAGCATCTTACAGCATGAGCACGAGACTCATCATATTCGACTTCGACGGAACCCTGGGCGATACCCGACGGAACATCGTCACAACGATGCAGATGACCATTTCCGAGATGGGGCTGCCCGACCGAAGCGACCAGGAATGCGCTTCCACCATCGGACTTCCTTTGGCAAGTTGTTTCGGGGTGCTCTATCCTGACCTCCAAGCCGACCGGATTCAACTTTGTGCCGACACCTACAGAAGAATCTTCGACGAGAACCTCCATACCATCAAGCCGCAGTTGTTCCCGGGGGTGGCAGAGACTTTGAATGCCTTGAAAGAGCAGGGATTCACGCTCACGATTGCCTCCTCGCGTTCCCATGCCTCGTTGTCGCGACTGACGAGGGACTTGGGCATTTCGGACTGCATCTCGTACTTGATTGGAGCCGATGATGTGGAGAGGGCCAAGCCCGAGCCCGAACCGGTCCTGAAGACTCTTTCCGCCATGCATTTCGCCAAAGACGAGGCACTGGTGGTGGGGGATATGGCGGTCGATATTCTGATGGGCTCGAGTGCAGGAACCAGGACTTGTGGCGTCACTTGGGGCAATGGGACAAGAGCGGAACTGGAAGAGGCCGGAGCCGACTCCATCATCGACGGCATGGGGGGGCTCATGAAGATAGTGAGCCCCGTTTCTGCCAGTTAGTTCCTGCCTCTCTTACTCCGCTTCCTGGCACTTCATGACCAGCCGTTTGCCCAGTTCATAGGCGTTCTGGAGGTCGGTCGCGAAGTGTTCGTCGCGATACTTGCGCTTCTCTTCTTCCGAGAAGAGGTTGAAGTCGTAGCGCGAATAGTCGTTGAACTGATAGGTGTTGCAGATGTAGAGCGTCTCCGAGTAGCCAAAGATATCGGCCAATCCCTTCGTGTTCTCCTCCAAGATTGGGGGGTAGCCAATCTCTTTCATGTAATCCTTGGGGCAGTTCATGGTGAAAATCATGGCCGTGGGAATCACTTTGTCGCGAAGGGTGATGTGTTTGCCGTTTTCGTAGAGATAGGTGCCGACGGGGAACATCAGCCGCTCCATGAACGAGCGTATCTCGCCAGTCGGGAAGCTGTAGTAGACGGGTGAGCCAAGCACGATGACATCGGCCTCGCGGCAACGCTCCAGGATGGGGCGGAGGTCATCCTTCAGGGCACAGACGCCATTCGTTTTCGAGTTCTTTATTTTGCAGGCGAAGCAACTCTTGCATCCCTTGAAGTCGATGTCGTAGAGGTTCACCAGCTCGCATTCGGCACCTGCTTCCTGAGCCCCCTTCATGGCGCTCTCCAATGCCTTGAAAGTGTTCCACTTCTTGCGTGGGCTACCGTTTACGAATATGGCTCTTAAAGGTTTCTTTTCCATAGTGTTAGGTTGTTCGGTTGAACGTTTGATTGATGTCATTTCAAGGCGGGCAGGATGTAGTCCCAGATGAGGTTCTGTTCGGCCTGCATGTCGTTCAGCTGGGCTGTGTTGACGACCACGGCATCCTTGTCGGGAATGATGATGATGTATTGTCCGCCAGCTCCATCGGCCCGATAGGCATTGTGGCGGCTGCGCCACATCTGGTAGCCGTAGCCCTGCACCCAGTCGCTGTTCTCGAGCGTCAGTTTGCTCTCAGCCACCTTGTCGGCCCTCATACCGGCCGGCTGGCACGGAACTTGCTTGCGCGTCATCTCGACGGCATAGTCCTTCGGCAGCACTTGTTTGCCCTTCCATTTGCCTTTCTGCAGTATGAGCTGTCCCATTTTCGCCAGGTCCTCGGTCTTCAGGTAGAGCCCCCAACCGCCGCAGTTGATGCCCTGCGGACTCTCGTCCCATCGCGGAGCCTCTATGCCGAGCGGGTCGAAGAGGCGTGGCTGCAGGTAGTCCACGACCTTCTGGCCTGTAACCTTTTGCACGATGGCGGAGAGCATGTAGGTGCCCATGCTATTGTAGCAGTAGTAGGTGCCCGGCTCATGCTCGACGGGCCAGGAGAGGAAGGTCCTCACCCAGGTGTCGCCCTCCTTTCTGCGAGGCTCGGTGTCGTGTCCACAGTTCATGGTCAGCAGGTTGCGGATGGTCACT
Organism: Bacteroidaceae bacterium; assembly: GCA_017650085.1. GTDB lineage: Bacteria > Bacteroidota > Bacteroidia > Bacteroidales > Bacteroidaceae > Physcousia. The sequence continues at coordinate 3,781 of JAGCFN010000017.1, forward strand.
TTCTTCAGGTTCTCCGAAGGTTCGGCTGGCAGGTCATCGGGGAAGAAGGAGACCAGTTTGTCGTCGAGCGAGAGCAGCCCTTCGCCGATGGCCAGTCCCACGGCTGCCGAGGTGAATGTCTTGCTGACGCTGTTCAGAATGTGGGGCTTCTGAGCTTCGCCACCGTTCAGCCACTTCTCGTACACCACTTTCCCGTGCTGCAACACCATGACGCTATGGATGTTGAGTTTCTGGTCCTGGGCACTTTGTAGGTAGCGCTCCATGGCAGCCTGCATGTCCCTTTGTGGTTTTGCGCGCTTCATCGTGACCGCTTTCCGGACAGTGGCTTTGGGGGAGGAGGGCATCGCTGCATTCCCATTCAGGCAGCACAGGCACAGCAGGGCAATCAGGACGCAAAAGCAGGTGAGGTGTTTGACAGTCTGTTTCATATCCGTATATTATTTATTTACTCTGCAAAGATACGAAATTTTTGTGAGACTACCAAATGTTTCAGCACTATTTGCCATGAAAAATGCAAATATTTTCGGAAAATTAAAATTCTTTGAATTTTAAAAAATCATTTTAAAGCGCTAGGTAGCGCTTGTTCTTTACTTTGGAGGTACAAATATACATCGGAAGCACATGGAGCGATTCCGGGCTGACTCAGATATCAGATATCAGTTTTCTTGTGAGCAAATGCAATTTCGCTACTAAAATTTTATAATATATATTATTAAATAATATATATTATAAAATTCTTAAGGCAACTTTTTAACAATGTACCTTCAAAAATAAAAACTGAATAACTGATATCTGATATCTGAGGCGCACTTCCATCCAATTTCGTCAAATTCGTGCTGAATTTTGCGTCAATTGGGGTGCCGAATTTTGGTGGTGTAGGGGAATTGTCGTAACTTTGTGGTGGATTTAGAAATGAAGTTCTTCGCATCGAAAACAGGGCCCGTTTCCGTTGCATGAGCTGAAGCTCAAAAATCCACCACGAGCCTGCTTACGCTCGGGAGAATTCAAACAAGCTTGATTCTCCTCTCACTAAAACGCAGACTTGCTACCACGAAAAAGAAAGGTGAGCTCTTAGCTGCAGATAAGGTCAAACGAGGCACAGCTAAAATGCGAACGTCACACGTTAAAGTGGCCAATTTGACACGTTACGTTCGGCAACTTGGCACGCCACATTCGGGGAAGCGGAACTAGTCTTCGTTGAGCTTTGCCAGGCCGCCTTCGGAGGTTTCCTTGTAGAGCGAGGGCAGGTCCTTGCCGGTCTGCTTCATGACACGGACCACGCGGTCGAAACTGACGCGATGCTGGCCGTCGGAAAGGGAGGCGTAGAAGTTGGTGTCAAGGGCTCGGGCGGCTGCGAAGGCATTACGCTCGATGCAAGGAATCTGGACGAGGCCGCAGACAGGGTCGCAAGTCATGCCGAGGTGGTGCTCCAGTCCCATTTCCGCCGCATATTCTATCTGGGCCACACTGCCGCCAAAGAGCTGGCAGGCAGCTGCGGAAGCCATGGCGCTGGCCACGCCGACTTCACCCTGACAGCCCACATCGGCTCCGGAAATGCTGGCATTCTGCTTGACGAGATTGCCGATGAGTCCGGCTGTGGCAATGGCATGGAGGATGCGTTCCTCGGAGAAGTTGTGGTTGTGCCCCAAATGGTAGAGAACGGCTGGCAGAACACCGCAGGAGCCGCAAGTGGGAGCCGTGACGATGAGTCCGCCCGAAGCATTCTCCTCGCTGACGGCAAGGGCGTAGGCATAGACGAGGCCCGAACTCTGCAGGTTGGCTTTGTAGCCCTTCGCCTTGGTGTAGTAGACGGGTGCCTTTCGTTGCAGGCCGAGCGGACCAGGCAGGACGCCTTCGTGGTCGATGCCGCGCTCCACCGCTTCCTGCATGACGCGCCACACTTCGCGCAAGTAGTCCCATATCTCCTTCCCCTCGCATTGTTCCACATATTCCCAATACGCATGGCCCGTTTCCTGGCACCAAGCCATGATGGCCTTCATCGTTGTGAGAGGGTAGAGTGGGGAGTCGTCCGGAGCCTCTGGTGTTTGTTCCTCGCCTTCTGAAAGGGCTCCTCCGCCAACACTGTAGACCGTCCATTCGTCTGTGAGCGAACCGTCGGGCTGGCGCACGGCAAACTTCATTCCGTTCGGGTGAAAAGGCAGGAAGACGGTGGGTTCCCAATGGATGGTGACCTGCCCTTGAGGCTCCAGGACACGAAGGATGGCGACATCGGTCATGTGTCCTTTGCCCGTAGCCGCGAGCGAGCCATAGAGAGTGACCTCGAAAGCCGTGGCTTCCGGATGGCGCTCAAGGAATTGGATGGCAGCGGCTTGCGGACCCATCGTGTGGCTGCTGGAAGGGCCGATGCCTATGCGGAAAAGTTCTCTCAGGGATTTCATATAACTGCTTTTCTTTAGAGTTTGAAGTGAACGAGGATGGGGCAGTGGTCGGATGGGTGCCAGAAGTTGGAAATCTTCTGCGGATTGCGGATTGGTGTGGTGTAGGTGTCACGGATGACCGAGGCGCTCCGGATGCGTTTGCGAAGGGCAGGGGTGACATAGACGAAGTCGATGCGCGAATTGCCGCCAGTCGTACTGATGAACTGGCCTGAACGCATGTCGTGGATGAGGTCCAGGTAGGGCGTCTGATCCAGAATGTAGTTGTGGACGAGGAATCGCGTCGTCGAGTCGGGCAACTGGTAGGTGGCATTGTCCAGGCGCGAGATGGAGTTGAAGTCGCCCATCATGGCCCACATCTCCTTTTGTGCATGGGGATGCGAGAGCACCGTCTCCTTGCAGATATACTCCATTTCAGCACTTCGGAAGATGTCGCCTTCATGACGGGCACGACTGGCTTCGCGCTGGTCTTGCGGCACCTTGAATCCATAGGCATGCGGCCATGTATGCAGGGTGACGAGGTTCAGCGTCTTGCGTCCCCTCTGCAACTTGTACCACGAAGCTCCGTGGCAGACAATCGTGTCGGCATTGCCAGAAATGAGTTTCTCGGCTTCCAGCGGAAAACGCGAGGTGATGAGCTGGGGATAGTGGTCGGGGTGAGCACTGAGATAGACATATTCGTGGCCGTATCGCCGGGCCAGACGCTTCCATCGGGCCAGGCACTCCTCTTCGCTCTCCACCTCGGAAGTGGCGGTGTTTGTGACGTAGAGCTTCTGTGCCTCACACCAAACGCAAATGTCGGGCTCTTGAGCCTTAACCCATGTCGTAAAGCGCTGGTAATCGTCCGTTTGGCCGTCCCACATGCCATTCTGGATGTTCCAATAGAGCAGGCACACTTCCCGATTTGCCCTACGGGCTTCGCCACTCTGCATTCCCAGTACGGCTAGCAATAAAAAAAGCAATATTCTCATCATGTTTTCCTATGGATTTGGTTTCTCGGTGTTCATGTATTTGTCGAAAAGTTCCCTAAGCAAGGCTTCATCATCTATCATCTTTCGCAATTCCTCGAGCCGAAGGGCATTTGGCGAGTCGGCAAACCACAGTTTCAGGTAACCTCCTCGGCCATATTTCTCCTTCAGATGTGCAACCATTCGCCCGAAATGTTCTTCCCTGCTCAGTTCCGGATAGTGGTCCAGCCCGAATTGGATGGTCCGCTCGATGATGTTCAGCGGGTCGATATGGCGGTCTGCTTCGGCCACAATCCGACCGTAAAGCGTGCGAGGCTCATGTTCGGCAGAGGCTCTGTGGTCTTCGGCAGCATCTGCCATCGTGGAAATCTGTTCCTCAGAGAACCATTCCCGCAGTTTCTGGTCGGCTCGGACTATTCTGGCCGAGGCTTCGTGGTGATGCTCACGCCCCTCGCAAAGCCCCGTATCGTGGTAAGCTGCAATGGCATAGACCATGTCGGCATTCACATCCAGCCTCTCAGCCATTTCCATGCTCTGACGGATGACAGTTCGGGCATGGTCCTGCCGATGCGCTTTGTCGAAAGCGTCATACTGGGGAAGGATATTCTCCTCGATGTATTGCCAGAGGTCTTGATTGACTGGTTTTGCCATAATTGCACTATTTCTATGCAAAGATATGAAAAAGTTGAGAGTTAAGCGCCAAGAGTCGCGAGTTTTTTTGTACCTTTGCCGGCAGAAACTCTAAAAACACATCATTTCTTATGACTCAAACGAAAGACATTTACTTGGCAGGAGGCTGTTTCTGGGGGACAGAACACTACTTCAAGCAGATAGAGGGCGTATTGGAAACCGAAGTCGGCTTTGCCAACGGAAATACGGAAAACCCTACCTACAAAGAAGTTTATACAGACCAGACCGGTTATGCCGAGACGGTGCATGTCAGATACAATCCCGCCATTGCCGACCTGGAGTTCCTGTTGCAAATGTTCTTCAAGGCAATCGACCCGACAAGCCTGAACAAGCAAGGTCACGACGAAGGGACACGCTACAGGACTGGCATCTACTATGTCGATGCTGAGGATTTGCCCGTCATAGAGAAAGTGTTTGCCGAAGAGCAGAAGAACTATCAGCAACCCCTCGTTGTCGAGAAGCAGCCTTTACAGAACTTCTACAAAGCCGAAGAGTACCATCAGGACTACCTCGACAAGAACCCCGACGGCTATTGCCATCTGCCTCTCTCTCTCTTCGCCTTCGCCAAACAAGCCAAGCGAAACAGGTAAGTAAAAAGCCTAAAAACAATCGCCCCCTCCTATAGACCTGTTGAGACCTATGGAAGGGGGCGAAATAAGTTTGTCTGTTACTTACTTGACAAGGATTTTCTTGCCATTCACGATGTTAATGCCTTTCTGCAACTTTTCGAGACGTTGGCCTGCGAGGTTGTAGATGCCAACAGACGTGGGCTGCTCTGTGGCTGGGATGTCGCTGATGCCATCGGGATCGATGTTCGTGTAAACGCCATCGTTGAACCACACTTGCAGATGGCCGGCTTCAAGAACAGGATAGTCATCGGTTGCAAGTGTCTGGTGCCAAACGATTTCACTCTGGTCGCCATTCAGCTTGAAGCAGATCTCGCCACTTGCCAGTTGTGCATCGGTAACTTCTATGGCTTCCTGAGGATTAGCTCTTTGGCCACTTGAAGAACCATTGATGTAGTCGCCCTTGTAGTAGCTGTTGATGATCTTAGAGTTCGCACCGTTCAGTGCGCCGAAGAACTGAGCATACCTTGCAGATTGCACTGTGCCGATAGACAGGCAGTTCTTGATGGTAACGAGCGAACTGTTGGTATAGCCGACCATACCGCCAAAGGTGCAGTTGCCTGGAACATCTGCGGAGTTGAAGAGCTTACCGTCGAACAGACAATCAGTGATATCGCAGATGGCATTTGTACTATTGTTGGTATAGCCAACGATGCCACCATAGTTGCCACCGCCTCCGTTGTCATTGCTGTCGAAGATGCCGGAGTAAGTACATTTCTCAACGCGAATCGTGCCATCATTGGCGCAACCCAAGATGCCGCCTTGTCTGCCACCGACACTCGTGTTGTGGATGTTTACGTAGCTATGGATGTTGCGGATAATCACATTGTTGTCGCGAGCAAATCCGGCAATGCTGCCAGTGTACTGGTAGGTTGTGGTGACGTCACCAGTGATGTTGAAGTTCTCGACAAGGGCATTGCTGGAGAGCACACCGAAGAGACCGAACCAGTTCTGGTTTGAAGTAGCGGTGAAGTTCAAGATGGTATGTCCCTGACCGTCGAAGTGGCCTTTGTAGCCAGCACTGCCTGCCGGAGTGGAACCCCAATTGCCGATAGGTATCCATGCGAATTCCTCGCCAAGTTCAGCGAAGTCGATGTCGTTCAGGAGGACTGCATCTGCATCGAGAGCGCCGCCATTCACAATCATGGAGAAAATGGCAAGATCGCCAGCACTCTTCAACTGGTAAACACCGTCAACAGGCTGTGGCATAATGTCATTGTTGATGAGTTTTTCTGCAATGGCAAGCGCTTCCTCGGCTGTGACATCACCTTCGCTGAAGTGGGTCTGTGCATCAATAACTTCATTCTCCCACATCATATAAGCCTCGTCGGAAATAAGGCCTCCAGTGCTCAAGCCGTCAAGGGTATCGAAGAGCTTGTTGGCTGCATCGAACATGGTGATGTAGGCAATGCGGCATGCATGCACTTGGTTGAAGAGGTCGGAGAAGGTGTTGATGAGCGCCATCTTGTCGCTGGTCTGCCCAACTTGGGCAATAGCCTCGACGAGCTGATCCTTAAGCTCATCTGACATATTGGGATACATGAAGTAATTCTCATCATCAGCCCAGATGAAGTCTACGATAGTCTGAGCGCGTTCAGCATAGCCATTGAGCACCTCGGTGAGTTTCGCATCAGCTTCGGCTGCAGTGCCAAGATAGTAGACATGCAGATTTCCGAAAGGCAGCCAGTCTCCGGAGATGCCAGTTCCCAGATTGCGCATACCGACTGTCAGTGTGCCATCGGTCACTTCAGTAGCACAGAAGTTCTGGTAGCGACCTGCATTGAAGGCAACAGAGCAGCCTTCTCTAACTTGTGGAACCCATCCAATGAGACCGTCCAATTCATATTGTTTGTCGCTCCCTTCACCAAGGCAGTTCACGCCAATCTCAGCATCATCCTCAAAGATGACATCTTCGCCAGGAGACATGACATAGTTTACTGTGCCGTTCAAGTAGAGCTGGCCGGCATAGAAGTTATTATAGATATCATTTCCAGTGCGGAACAGACTGTTGACGGTCATCATGTAGATGCCGTTCGGCATTTCTGTCAGCGTCTGATAGGCATTGAAGCTCTTGTTGTTGAATCCTTCGGGAATAGGCATGATTTCAGGTGTGCCGCCAACTGTGGCAGTTCCGCCTTCAAATTCAGTTGTCCATCCTTCATATCCATTAGCAAAGGTGGGATTTTCCATCAGGCGAGTAATCTCTGTTCCAGGAGTGACACCACCAGCAATGGCATTGTCAAGCATCTGGTTTACGAAGGCTATCTCGGCAGCAATAGCCTCATCGTTCAGATTGAGATTATCCATGATGTAAACATAAGTGCCGTTGGGATAGTCAGCGTTCGGCTCAGAGTTCTGCTCCAGATAATCCTTGAGGAAGTCGGTATATTCACCTTCGAGTTCATTATCGACTATATATTGGGCTGCATCTTCGCAAGTTTTCGTGTATGCTGCATAATTGGCAGCAGAAGTCTCAATGCTTTCCTTCAATTCGAAGGCAGCCTTATAAGATTCGAGGAATTCCTCCAGAGTTTCAATGTCTGCCCATGACTGAATGATTGCCTCATATTCATCGAGCAATACCTGATATGCTGTAGTTTCCTCGAGGAATTCCTCTTCTTTGGCAATGATATCGCTGATGAATTCATTCAATACTTCATCGTTGAGGTTTCTGTAGTCACTTTCTCCGAACTCATATACGAGTGCATCACCCTCGAGAACAGGATACTTCTGCTCTTCAAGAACCTGATGCCATGCGACATCAAAGAACTTCTCTTCGTTCAGCTTCCAAGCAATCTCGCCGCTTGCCAATTGTTCGTCGGTTACTTCTGTAGCCGTCAAGGTAACCGTGCTTGCAGAACCGTTGAGGTTTTCACCTTGATAATAACTGTTGGGAAGAGAAGACTTGTTGCTCTTGACTGCGCCAAAGAACTGACCCCAAATCGTAGACTCCACCTTACCGATAGACAGACTGTTCTTGATGGTTACAACACCTCCATTGCTATATCCGACGAAACCGCCAAAGGTGCAGGTGCCAGGAGCGGCATTTGTGTTGACAACCTCGCCATCGAACAGACAGTTGGTGATGTCGACGACGGTGCTGCCATTGTTATTCACATAACCTACAATGCCACCATAGTTGCCGCTGCCGCCTGCATCGTTACCGTCCAAAGTGCCAGAGTAAGTACAGTTCTCGATGACGGTCTTGAAGGTAGTGGTAAGTGCACCGCCAAGGATACCGCCTTGTCTGCCACCAGCACTTGAATTGTTGATGTTTACATTGCTGTGAACGTTCCGAATCGTGGGACGGTCATCGCGAGCGTATGCAGCAACGCCGCCAGTGTACTGTGTGTTAGTATTAACCGTTCCAGCAATGCTGAAGTTCTCGATGAGGCAGTCCGTCGAGATGACGCCAAAGAGGCCGAAGAAGTTCTGGCTTGAGTTTACATTGAAGTTCTTGATGGCGTGACCTTGGCCGTCGAAGTGGCCCTGGAAGCATGCACTACCAGAGGGGGTCGATACCCAACTTCCGATAGGTGTCCATATCCAGTCCGTTGCTTTGATGTCTGCAAAGTCGATGTCATTCGTGAGGATGGCATTAGCTTTGAGATTGCCTTGATTTACTATGAGGGCAAACCGCCTGAGCTGATTTGCATTACTTATCTCATAAATGCCGTCAGCATTTGGTGTCAAGGTGTAATTGTTGTCGAAGAGGTCGCAATAAGAGCAATATCCATCAACAAAGTCGTGGTCGTCTTGTGTTACATCAGAATATGTATTGGTATAGGTGGCATCTGCATAAACATCGCCATTGCAGTGCTTCCGTCCGTTCATATAGACTTGACCGTGAGTTGGGTCAAGTACTGGCGCTTCATCTGTGCCAACTGTCTGGTACCAGCCAATCTCTGATTGGTCGCCATTCAGCGCGAAGCAGACTTCGCCAGTAGCGAGTTTGTCGGTTGTGAAGGCAAATGTTCCAGGCATTGTGCTTCCTCCATTAGCATGAGGAGCGCTGCCGTCGAGCCAGCAATTGCCTTGCATGTTTGCTGCTGTGAAGCTTCTCAGCCAACCGATAAAGGCACCACCATAAGTTGGGGTGACTGCTTCATCGCTGATGGCAACTGTTCCCATGTTAAGGCAGCCTTTCATCATGCCTCCGTTGTTGTTGAGGTATCCGGCGATACCACCAACAGAACCGTTGGCTACCACATAGGTAACGGTGCCGTAGTTAGCGCAGAACAATACGGTGTCCTCTGCCATATAGCCTATCACGCCACCGAAGCAGTCGTTGTTGCCTGCTGTTTCCGTCAGTGTGCCAGAGAAGGTACAGCCGGTAATGCGATTCTTGTACTGAGCAGAGCCTATCACGCCACCCACATGGTGTACATCAGGTTCGGTAACGGTGATGTTCAGAGAGGAGTGCACATTCGAGACATGGCTGCTTGAAGACCAACCGATGGCTCCTGTTCCAGTTGCTCCAGTTACTGAGAGTGCGCCCTCGATGCTGAAGTTCTTGACTGTTGCATTACTGATGAAGCCGAAGAGGCCGAACTTTCCTGCTCCTGTTCCTTGGAAGCCGGAAATCTTGTGTCCCTGTCCGTCGAAAGTTCCTGTGAAGGGTGCACCATCGATGCCGATAGGTGTCTGCCAAGTATTGCTGAGTGCGATGTCGGCAGTCAGGACGCCATTGGCAGCCTTGTTGGAATTGACGTAATCGGCAAAGGCCAGCAGTTCGGCTTCTGTTCCAATCTCAAAGTTCTTTGCTTCTTCCTTGTAGCCTCCAAGAGCATTTATCTGCTCGGCGCTCAACGATGTTTCCCAGAAAGCGACTCCTGCCACATAAGTGTCATTCTTCTCACCATCTTCGTCACAGAAGAGGTAGAATCCAAATGGCTGAAGCTTGAAGCGGTCGTTGGCGTCAGGGTCTGCCTCGGCTATCTTTTCACCGTTTTGATAGAGGATGTTCTTACCATCGCGATACGTCAGTACGAAGCGGTTCCAAAAGCCGTTCTTTATGGTACCTCCATAACCTAGGGAGCCTACGCCTGCTGTGTTGTTGTGGATGAAGAGGTCGCCATCGTTGCCATTGTTGGGGTCTGTCTGGAACAAACCGTCGTAGGGACCTGCGTCTTCCACCATCACATCCAGCATGAGAGTGTAGGACTGTGAGGCTGCGGCGCCTTCAGCTCGCGATACTTTCAAAGCCGAAGTGCTGGGCACGAAGATGGCTTTGTTTGTTTCGTCCGGACCGTCTGCTGTTATGATTCCTGCGTTCTCGAGAGTGGAGAGCGTAACGCTTCTTGTCCCCAGAGTGGCAGGGGTCATTACGAGGCTGCCCTTATCGGGAGCCATCAGGTTGTCCGGGTCGTTGAAATTCCACTGAGCAGTTGGCTCAGGGATTTCCTGCGCCAAGACATGCATGCTGTTTCCAAGTAGTCCAAGCAGGACCAGAAGGAAAAACGGGTAAAGTTTTTGCTTCATGTTAGTTTAGTTTTTTTAGTTAATGAATCGTTTTTACCTTAGTTTCAATCTTTTCGAGCGCAAAGATACATTATTTATTTTTTATATGAAAAATTACACGTAAAAAAGTGAGTCTTTTGATGAAAAATCGCAAAAGAATTATGACTTCCTTTCGTGTTTCTAAGCTTAGGCAGGGGCATCTTCAAATAACTAGTGTGACGTCGGCAAACGTCACACTAGTAAATTGCAATCGTCACACTAGTAAATCGCCAACTTCACGTTAGTAAATTGCGATCGTCACACTAGATGTTTTCCAATCAGGCTGGAGTCATATTCAAGCCTCAAATTGCGAATTTGCAAACATAGCGGATTAAATCGGATTCCAATCTGCAAAAAACCAAACAAAATGCTTAACTTTGTCACAAGAAATCACTTCAGAGCGAATATGAAAAGGATAATCTTGGCACTTTGTGCAGCTGTGTTGGCGCTTACGGCCCAAGCTCAAACTGCGCTGAAGAAGGTCTATAACGAGGGAATCAACCCACTCGAGCAGATAGACCAGGCTATCGGAAAGGCAAAGGCGGAGGGCAAGTTCGTGGTCTGTCAGGTAGGGGGAAACTGGTGCCCTTGGTGCCTGCGTTTTGCTGACTTCATCTCCAAAGACACGACTATAAGTAAGGTAATCGACGAGAACTTCGAGTACATCCATGTGAACTACAATCCCCGAAAGTCTGAAAGCGAGGAGAAACAATTGCAGGCAAAAGCGCTCATGGAACGGCTCAACAACTGTGGCCGCTTTGGTTTCCCAGTCTTCGTCATCATCGATAACGAGGGCAAGTTGATTCACATTCAGGATTCGAGCTTCCTGGAGGAAGGCCAGAGCTACAATCCGGAAAAAGTTTTGCGCTTCTTCAAGAACTGGACGCCAGAATCTGTGAAAGGCAAAAAGTGAAAGTGTCTAATCAGGTCAGCCGGAAAATGGACAACCAACGAGAGATATTCCCCATTGTGGATGAAAGTGGAGAGGTAATCGGCTCAGCCACAAGAGGCGAGTGCCATAGTGGCTCAAAACTGCTTCATCCTGTTGTGCATCTGCATGTCTTCAATTCCAAGGGCGAACTCTATCTGCAGAAAAGACCAGATTGGAAGGACATTCAGCCAGGGAAATGGGACACTTCCGTTGGTGGTCACATCGACTATGGCGAGACGCCAGAAGAGGCTTTGCTTCGCGAAGTGCATGAAGAATTGGGCATCACGGACTTCATTCCAGAGCTTGTCGACAAATATGTGTTCGAGAGCAATCGCGAACGAGAACTCGTTTATGTGAACAGAACCACTTTCGACGGTGAGATTTGCCCCTCGAAAACTGAACTGGAAGGAGGTCGTTTCTGGACTGTTCGGGAGATTCATGAAGCGATGGGGCAGGGGATACTGACTCCCAACTTTGAGAGTGAATATAAAAGATGTTTTGAAAAGATTGAAAGATGAAAAGTGTAAAGCATTTCCTTCTAACGGGTTTAGTGTTGCTCTCAGCCATAACCTGTATCAACGCGAAGAAGCCTGTTCATGGTGTTATCATTACAGGACAGAACAATCACAATTGGCCCGTCAGCCACAAGGCAATTAAGATGACATTGGAAAACTCAGGTCTCTTCAGCCTCGATGTGGCTGTGTCTCCAAAGCAAGGAGAGGACATGTCGAACTTCTCTGTGGATTTCAGCAAGTACAAACTGGTGGTGTTGGACTACAACGGAGACAATTGGTCTGCAGACATGAGGTCAGCTTTCATGGACTATGTGCAGAGAGGAGGTGGAGTGGTGGTTTACCATGCAGCCGATAATGCTTTTATAGACTGGCCAGCCTACAACAAAATGATAGCCTTGGGTGGCTGGGGCGGAAGAAACGAAACGTCTGGTCCCTATTTCTACTGGAAGGGTGGAGCCTTGCAGGCTGACAAATCTCCTGGCAATGGAGGCTCTCATGGCTTCAGACACGAGTTTGTCCTCAATTGTCGCAAAGCCTCGCATCCTATCACAAAGGGTTTGCCTGTCCGATGGAAGCATGCTTCAGACGAACTTTACGACAGAATGAGAGGTCCTGGAGGCATAAAAGACTTGCTCTACACAGCTTATTCTTCTCCAGAGCAAAGAGGTTCAGGTCGCGAAGAACCGCTTGTCTTTACAGTAGAATATGGCAAGGGAAGAGTCTTCCATATCATGCTTGGTCATTGCGGAGACAGTTTGGAAGACAATCCAGCCATGCAATGTGCAGGATTCCAAACACTCCTTCTGCGAGGCTCAGAATGGTGTGCGAAGGGAAAAGTCACGCAGAAAATCCCAAAAGACTTCCCCACAGCCGACCAGACCTCGCTTCGCTCGAACTATCGTCCCAACAAATAAAGGCCTGTTTGATAAATATATTAGTCTAATAAACTCAAGTGAGGAAGCTGGGGAATTATTTCACCCAGTCCTCAATCTCCTTTTTCGAGGTGCGGTTCAGCAGTTTACCTTCCTTCCAGTTGAGGCTGGGATAGGCGTTTTTCAAGTCCTCACATGACTGCCTGATGCTGCTGCCTCCAGAGGTTGCGAAGGGAATGACAGTCTTGCCCTTGAAGTCGTAAGCCTCCATGAAGGTGTTGATGATGGTTGGGCAAGTGTTCCACCAGATTGGGAAGCCCACGTAGATGACCTCGTATTTCTTCATGTTGTCGAGTTTGCCTGTGATGGCTGGACGAGATGTCTTATCTTTCATCTCCAGCGACGAGCGACTCTGCTTGTCGCGCCAGTTGAGGTCGGCATCTGTATAAGGCTGCTCTGGCTTGATTTCATGCAGTGTTCCACCGGTCACTTCCGCCAATTGTTGGGCAGCGGCTTTCGTTGTGCCTGTTGCTGAGAAGTAAGCTACCAGCACTTTCGTGTCCTTGCTCTCCTTTTGTTTCTTCGTTTGTGAACTTGCACTAAGGCATATTGCCATGAGTGCTACTACAAATAGTGCAATCTTTTTCATAATATTTATTGTTTTCTAAAGTCTCTTTCTCAGTTCTTCCAGCACTTTCAGGTCGGCAGGAAGCCACTTCACGCAGTCCAGTTCATCCCTGCTGAGCCATTTGGCTGCTTCATGCTCGTTTAGGTGCAGCCCTTCTGTCTGCAGAGAGCAGAGGAAGCAATGCATCCTGAGCCTGAAATTCGGATAGTCGTGCTCTACAGTACAGAGGAATTCATCCACCGAGATTTCTGCCGACAGTTCCTCGCGAATCTCTCGTTGCAGAGCCGCTTCCCTTGTCTCGCCAGCCTCCATCTTTCCGCCAGGAAACTCCCACCAGTCCTGCCATTCGCCATATCCCCTCTGAGTGGCGAAAATGTGGTCTTCCTTGCGGATAATGGCAGCAACGACTTCAATTTCTTTCATGCGAAATATGTTATTTCTCTCGCAAAATTAAGAAAAAAAGAAGAAAGTGATATGATGAGTGAAGGAAAAATGAAATTATTCGTATCTTTGTGGCGGAAACACATAAACAACTAAGATTATTATGAAAGCAATCAGTACGAATGCGGCTCCGACTGCAATAGGACCTTACAGCCAGGCTATCGAGGTGGGCAATCTTGTATTTACTTCTGGTCAGCTCCCCATCAATCCTGCCACGGGGGCTTTCCCAGAAGGGGGCATCAAGGAGCAAGCCCGCCAGTCGCTGCTCAATGTCCAGGCTATTCTGAAGGAAACTGGTCTGACTATGGGAGATGCGGTGAAGACCACCGTATTTTTGGCCGATATGGGTGACTTTGCCGACATGAATGCAGTCTATGCCGAGTTCTTCTCAGAACCCTATCCGGCTCGTTCGGCTGTGGCAGTCAAGACTTTGCCAAAAGGTGCTATGCTAGAGATTGAAGTGGTGGCAGAAAGAAGATAACGATAAAACTTGTTACTAATATGAAAGTCCTGCTGATAAACGGAAGTCCTCGCAAGAACGGCAATACATTTGTTGCTTTGAGTGAGGCAGCTAAACAACTCGAGAAGAATGGCATCGAGACTGAGATTGTGCAGATTGGCGTGAAGCCTGTTCGCGGTTGTATCGCTTGTGGACAATGCAAGATGAAGGAGCTGGACAAGTGTGTCTTCGATGATGACATCTGCAACTGCATTTCAGAAAAGCTTGATTCCGTAGATGCCCTTATCATTGGCTCGCCTGTCTATTACGGACAGCCCAACGGCAGCGTTCTTTCGCTTATGCAACGCATGTTCTTCTCTGCAGGAAAGAAGGTTCAGAACAAGCCTGCAGCAGCCGTTTGTGTGTGTCGTCGAGGTGGAGCCACCGCAGCTTTCGAGACGATGAACATGCCTTTCATGATGATGAATATGCCTGTCGTGACTTCGCAATACTGGAACATTGTTTATGGCAGGGAAGAGGGGCAGGCTGCACTCGACAAGGAAGGTTTGCAGACCATGCGAACCCTGGCAGACAATATGGCTTGGCTCTTGAAGAAGATTCATGCAGACGGCAATCCAAACTACCCAGAGCGCGAGCCTTGGGAGCCGATGCACTTCATCAGATAAGGGGAAGGGATTCGGCTATTGTGTCAATAGAGAATTTTCTTTCCGTTGACAATGTTAACGCCTTGAGGCAATCTGCCATTTATCCCTTTACTGCTAATCATTTGGCCCAGTAAATTGTAAGCCCCCTCGTAGCCAGTCTCGTTCTTCGCACTCGATTTGTTACCTTCCACAGCTTTAATCTTTGTTGGGATGGGGCGAATACCTTTCAGTCCGAAGTCGATATACTGACCACCGCCTCTGTTTGTACATTCGATGGCAATGACATTAGTGTTGTCTGGGGTCAGAGCCTCCATGGCTTCCTGATTGATAGAGATATTCTTATAGGCAGTAAGGTATCCGCTCTCCTCGAAAGCCAGGACTCCGTTGAAATAAACTGTTACGTCCTCATCGTGGTGAATCCTTCCAACAAGGGCATCCATTTGCTCAGGCGTGAATCCTGTCAAGTCAAGGTGATATCGGATACGAATGACAGAGTTGCTCCATGAGGTGTTCACATGGCTGCCAGGGGGATTGCTTGCTCCAAAGCCAGACAATCCGTCATTCCATGAAGCATCGCTATAGTTCTGCTTTGTCCAATTCTTGTTTGTGGCAACGCTCGATGCTGTCTGGTATTTCCATACCTGAGGCTCTGTCTCTGCAGTTGGCAGTACATCGCACTCCTCATAGAAAAAGTTGTCCAAAATGGTCTGAAGTTCGCTTGATGTGATGACCAGAACAGAACCTTCCTGTGCTTCTTCTGGTAGCGAGAGTTCATTCTCATCGCAAGGATACCATTTGTTTTCGTTGGGATTGCCGCTTCGACTCATTGTTTGTTGGTTTCGCTCAATTGAGTTGTATAACAGGAACCAACCTGATCCATCGAGGGCAGGGAAAGTTTGTGGCGCTCTATTCTTGGGTATCTGGGAGCTGAAGATACGCTGAGGCTCTGAGAAACTCATTCCTGATGGCCTCAGTACAGGCGCTTGCATTTGGAGGAGGCTTCTGTCTGAATTGTAGAAGATGCCTGTATAGGTGTCGCCTGTCTTTTCGAGATGAAAATCATAAACGGAATAGCTGGTGGAATAGAAAGTGCGGGGTGTGATGAAGCGCTTCCAGTCCTGAGTCGTCGTAAGGTAAATGTTGTTTCTGTCATTACTTCTGGCACTCCAGTAAACAAAGAATCTGGATGAGGCTTCATCATAAATCCATTCTGGTGACTCTGCTTTGCATATCTCCGAAGTAGAAGGTTTCACCCGAATATTTCCACTCTCTCCAGACTGCCAGTTGACTAGGTCCTCACTCTGTAGGTGGTAGAAACCCGGCTGGCTGTTGTCCGCGTAGGCAGCTACAAGATGGAATACATCTTTTCCGTCGATATTTACTCTGCGAACAAAAGGAGCCAACATTTCCACATCGGCAAAGTCGCCTCCGAGAACACTTCTGCCGCCATTGATGGTTTTCCATTTTGCGCCATCCAGACTATAAGCATAAAGCAGTTTCTTGCTTGTGGGCAAGGTATAAGTGAGCAAATATGCTTTTCCGCTTGCGGTGTTGAATTCGGGTGCAGGAGTCCTGGCAGGCATGGGCTCGACCTGCAACTCAGAGTTGGGAACATAGTTTCTAACTTTCAGACCGCAGTCGATAAACTGCCCGCCTGTAGTCTGCTTGCAATGGATGGCGATTACATTGTCCGATCCATCCAACTTCAATGCCTGCAGTCCATTGGGCAGCAAGGGCCACGATTCGTACTTGGTGTTGTAGCCAGTCATTTTTGCTGCGAGAGTCCCATTTATATAAATCTCGGCATCCTCATCGTGGAAGAGCCAGAGACGAAGGTCAGGAAGTCGGCTCGCATCGAAGTTGTTTATTTTAAAATTGCGACGTAACCAAATGTCGCTGCTGGACCATGATGTCCTTCCTCCACCACCAAAACCGGCATTGCCTGTCCTCCAGCCAGAAGCATCGAAGTCAACGGTATACCAGTCTGCAGCTGGTTCCGTGGTTGTATATTTCCATTGAATGCTTGTGTTTTGGTCGCCAGCAGGAACTATCGTGGTCATGTCCTTGAAGCGAGAATTGACAGTACGCAGAATCTTGACTTTCATCATTTCCTGCTGGGCAGGCGAAACCTTTAGGACTTTACGGTCGTAGGTCAGGATGCCATTACACTCTTGCTCCACATCTGTAATCTGCGTGTAAACCGACATCCACAAGCCTTTCTCTTGCTGTAGTTCACCGAGACGATCTGTATAGCGGTCATAGAGATTGGCGTAGGTCTCGGCATCCTCAACAGTTGTATAGTTGACATCGGACCCTGCCCACATGTGGTCTTTGATAAAGAGGTTGATGCCGCCAAATTCGCCACAGGAGGCAATGCGCTCATTTACAGGGTTGGTGGCAGCATTTGGGGAAGGGTAGGAGTGAACATCCAGAAAGTCGCCCATCTCAACATCAGTCCATCCTGTTACAGCATGAACGAAGCGGCCTGGATCGTGATTGGCATTGATGACACTGTTGACGGCTCGCATGGTGTGTGCCATGCCACTGCCGGCATGTTGCCCCCAGCCTTCATTCCATACCACCCAAGCACCAATGCAGGGATGATGGCGCGTAGCATCGATGAGGGCTTCATTCTCGCGATAGAAGTTCTGCATGGCATATTCTAGGTTTCCTATTGCTCCGCTTCCGCAACCAGAAGGCATATCCTGCCAAACAATAAGTCCATTTCTGTCACACCAATCGAACCAAAGGTCGTTCTCAAGTTTGATGTGTTTGCGAACCATGTTCATGCCGAAATCTTTCATTACTTGCAAGTCATAGACCATTGCCTCGTAGGATGGGGGCGTGAGCAATCCATCGGGCCACCAACCTTGGTCGAGGGGGCCATAGAGATAGAGTGGCTTGTTGTTGAGCAAGACGCAAGGATGCCCGTCCGCCATGCCTCTGGAGAACTTTCTCATGCCAAAGTATCCGCTCACTTTATCCACCTCTTCTCCTTCTTCGTTTTTAAGGGTAATGTCGAGATTGTAGAGATTAGGTTCATCGGGACTCCAAAGTTTAGCAGATGGAATGGAGAGCGTGAAAGTTTGCTCAGAGTCTCCAGTCTGTTCGACGACAGAATTGCTTCCGTCCTTAACTGTAAGTGTTACGGAGCAAGGTGCGGAAGTCTTCACCTTGATGGAAACTGTGGAGTTATCTATATTGGGAATAGGTTCGTAACTTTCAATATGAGTGGGGCTGACAGGCTCCAGCCAAACCGTTTGCCAAATGCCGCTATTGGGTGTGTACCAAATGCCGTTGGGTGAGACGCTTTGCTTGCCGTTGGGTTGTCCGCCATCGGTTGGGTCCCAGACAGCTACTTGCAGTTCTTGCTCGGCTCCTTCATTCAGCAGAGATGTAATGTCGAATGCGAAGGGAACAGAGCCTCCGTCGTGAGTGCCAGCCAGTTGTCCGTTCACATAAACATAGCAGCGCCAATCGACGGCTCCAAAGTGCAGCAGGACATTCTTTCCGCTGAAAGTCTCGGGCAACGAGAAAGTCTTGCGATACATGTGAGTCGCTCTCCTGTTCGAGGAGTAGCTCTTATCCATGATTCCGGAAAGGGCAGACTCGACGGGGAACGGTACAAGGATGGCTTTCGAGAATGATGAAGCGCGACTCTCGTAGTTGTAGTTGATGGAGGAACGCTTATAGTATTGCCAAATGCCATTCAGGTTCATCCAATCCTGCCTTTTCATGGATGGACGAGGATACTCCTGCCAAACATTATCAGCAGTCAGTTGTTCGCCCCAAACTGTCATGACTGGGGCAGTCTGCTTAGTCCATGTACTCTGTGCACAAGCACTTTCTGCAAGGGTTAACATGATGGCAGCGATTGCTATCAAACTGTGGCGGAATATGTTTCTCATAATTTCTGGTGTTTTAGCTTGTTTGTACATTAGGGAAGGAACCATGAACTTCTTTATATGCATAGGCATAGTAATCTTCTGGAGCAACGTCAGGGAAGCGATCACGGAAAAGAAGTTGGGTTGCATCGCGGTCGCAAGAGGGTGCCAACTTAAGGTAAGTGAGGAAGTTTTCCATGTCGTTCTTGCGAAGATAACAGTTCGCGATATAGGGGACAACGAACTTGCCTTCCTCAGTTCCATAGATGGTCCAGACATCATCGAGAAGATCGATGGCTACGTCATTGTAGCCTGCATTGCTGTATGAGAGTGCAATGTTGAAGAGCGTTTCACCCTTCTCCGGGCTTTTTTCCAGGGCTATTGCGAAATGATCTTCAGCCAACTTGGTCTGCTTGCCTTGCAGATAGATGTCCCCCTCAGTCATATAGCACTTCCAGAGCATCGTTTCGTCTGTATATTTCTTTGCTTCCTCTGCGAGATTTATTGCTTCGGAAATCCTGTCCTGACGACTCAGAGCAAAGGCTTTCAACTGAAGAATTTGCGACAGGGCTGCTTCTTTGTCAGGCAGTTTTCGTGTATATTTCTCTGCTTTCTCGAGTAAAGGCAGGAGTTCTTTGAAGCGTTCTTCGCTACAATAACATAGTGCAAGCGAAAGTTGAACATTGAGATCTTCGGGTTGCGACTCGAGATATTTCTTGTAATACTCAATTGCATCGGTCATCGGACCTTCGTGCATATGGGCATTTGCCTTCATCAAGAGGGCAGTATTGTCTTGCGGATTGATGGCGAGAGAGTAGTCGGCAGCTTCGAGACCCTCTGAAAACTTTTCGAGAGCAATGCAGGTCTCGGCCAAAAGATTCCATGCTTCGGAGTTGTAGGGCTCTTCGTCGAGAATCTTTTTCAGCAGGATGTAGGCATCCTCATAGTCGTCGAGTCCCATCTTTATCTCTGCCTCCATGATGGGCAAACGCGGATGAGTAGGGAAGTTGTCCTTGAGTTGTTCCAACCATTCCTGTGCCAATTCCCACTTGTCATAGTCCATAAAGATGGAGACACAATCGTAGAGATAGGTGTCGAGGCAGTCCTGCATTAACGACATTTGCTCAAGGAGGAAATCGGATGCCTTGTCAGGTTGCCCTTCTTTGATGAGGAGTTCGGCTCGGATATAAATGACTTCTTGATCGTCTTGCTCGGTAATGGCGTCGATTATGCTGCGGGCTTCGTCAAGTTCTCCGTAGAACATCCGTTGTCGAGCAAGGAAGATTTGCGGATCCACGCTGTCCGGATGCATATCTATGGCAGCCTGAATGGCTCGATTTGCCTTGGCATCCTGCTTGCCTGTCATGTAGTATTCGGCAATGTCCGTCAGCTCGTCTGCCTCCATATAGGGCGTCTGCCCTTCGGAGATTGCTTTTTCGTAACGATGAAGCAACCTCAGAAAATGCCGAGACTGATAGTATTTGTTGCTTTCTTCCATTGCCTTAATCAATAAATTAACCTAGTCAAGTTGAGCGATGTGGGCTGTGAAGTCGACTCACTTCTTAGCCCAAGTATCTTTCAGACCCACAGTCTTGTTGAAGACGAGGTGCTCTGGAGTGCTTTCTGTATCGACGTTGAAGTAGCCGATTCGCTGAAACTGGAGATAGGAGAGGGGCTTCATTGTGGCCGCGAATTCCTCGATGTAACAGTCCTTGAGAACTGTCAGGCAGTCAGGATTGATGATTTGCTTCATTGCAGTCACAGCGTCACAGTCCTGAGCTTCGCGAATTGCTGCAAGTTCATCACGAGGGTTCTCCACCTTCCAAAGCCTGTCGTAGAGGCGAACTTCGGCTTTGACGGCATGCTGACAGCTTACCCAATGAAGGGTTTTCCCCTTGATCTTGCGGTCAGCTCCAGGCATTCCACTACGCGTTTCTGGGTCGTAAGTGCATTGAATCTCCGTAATGTTTCCGTTTGCATCCTTCGTGCAACCTGTACACATTATTATATATGCGTTTTTCAGACGCACTTCTTTTCCGGGAGCGAGTCGCATGAACTTCTTCTCAGCCTCTTCCTGGAAGTCCTCGCGCTCAATCCATATCTCGCGGCTGAAGGCGACTTTGTGGGTTCCATCTGCCTCATTTTCAGGGTTGTTGATGGCAGTAAGTTCCTCGACTTGACCTTCCGGATAGTTCGTGATGACAACTTTGACGGGGTTGAGGACTGCGCTGACTCGAATGGCGCGACTGTTGAGGTCCTCGCGAACGGCACTTTCCAAGAGTGCCATCTCGTTGAGAGCGTCGAAAGTGGTGTAGCCTATCTTCTTGATGAAGCCACGGATGCTTTCAGGACTATAACCGCGACGACGGAAACCGCATATGGTCGGCATTCGAGGGTCGTCCCATCCACTCACGAGACCTTCCTTGACGAGAGCCAAAAGATTGCGTTTGCTCATGAGTGTGTAGCTGAGGTTCAGCTTGTTGAACTCCGTTTGGCGAGGGCGATTGTCCTCAATATTATCGGTCTCGCCCTTGTACTCCTTCATCCATCCCACGAACAGATCGTACAAGGGGCGGTGCTCCACAAACTCCAGTGTACAGAGTGAATGGGTAACTCCTTCGAGGTAGTCGCACTGACCATGGGTGAAATCGTACATGGGGTAGGCGTTCCATTTGTTA